>JBOGTO010000201.1:0-10422 GCA_050695155.1 Ktedonobacteraceae bacterium | reverse complement strand
TCCTGGGCCAGTTCCCGCGAACGCTGGCAGGCTATCTCCCATAAGGCGAGGCGCGATGCAGACATCAGCAGTTTGACGCGGATAGCAGGTGACGTTTCCTGCGGCATGACGAGCGCGACATCGATCCAGCGATGAGCCTCCTGGAATGATGTGCGCGCCTCCCAGAACATGCCCAGCGCGCCACACATACGTTGCACGATGCCGGTTTCACCATGCTCGATAGCCCACTCTAAGGCCGCCCGCAGATTGTCCTGCTCGCGCACAAGTATCGACACCGCTTCAGCTTGCTTGCGACCATACAACTTCGGCTCGATGCGTTCCGCCAGCGCCAGATAATACTCCGCGTGCCGCCGTTGGATGTCTTCGCGCTCACCACTTGCCTCCAATCGTCCCAGCGCATATTCGCGGATCGTCTCTAAGAAATAAAAACGCGGTTCGCTATCCTCGTCTGCGGAACCTATTTCTCGCTGCATCCGTTTCACGAGGCTGCGATCAAGCAAAACTTCCATTGGATCGAGCGCATCATCCTGACTCAGTCCCTGGTTTTCCGCCATGCAGATAGTCACAACCGCGTCTAATGTCCAGCCGCCGAGAAAGACGCCGAGGCGGCGAAAGAGACGTTGTTGCTGTTCATCAAGCAGTTCATGGCTCCAATTCAGCGTATCCAGTAAGGTTTGATGGCGCTGAAGCACATTACGCGCTGGTGAGCGCAAAAACGCCAGGCGCTGACCCGTGCCATCTGTGAGCCGTTGCAGGATCATGGGCAATGAAAACATTTTCGTGCGCGCGGCTGCCAGTTCAATCGCCAGGGGCAGCCCATCCAGTCGCGCGCAAATTCGCGCAATAGTTGCCGCGTTATTTTCGTTCAGTTGAAAAGCAGGATGAACGGACTGAGCGCGTTCGACAAAGAGACGAATGGCCGGAAACTGCGCGGCGTATCCGACATCAGATGCTTGATCGGGCGCGCAGACATCGAGCGGAGGAACATCAAATTCATGCTCCCCATACAGGCGCAGCACAGATCGGCTTGTCACCATCACCTTTAGCCTGGGGGCAGTACTCAGCAGGTCATTGATGAAAGGCGCAATCGTAGGAATTTGCTCTACATTATCTAACACCAGCAGCAGCGATTTATCTCGCAGAAAACCTTTGAGCAAATCTTCGCGTGAAGAAATACCCTGCCTGCCCGCGTTATCACGAATTACCGGTTCAGACAGGCGCAGCGCCTGCACAATTGTCGAAGGGACCAGCACAGCATCATGGATGGTCGCCAGCGATACAAAAAATACCCCGTCAGCAAAATCATGACAGGCCGCGTGTGTTACCTCCAGCGCCAGGCGCGTTTTGCCGACGCCGCCCGTTCCAAGCAACGTCAAGAGGCGCACAGACAGCTGGTGCAGTCGCTCCAGCAGCGTCTGCACCAGCGTTTCACGTCCAATTAGTGATGTAGACGCCACAGGCACAGGCGCGTAGGCTGAGAGCGCGGCAAACGAAGAAGCCATATCCGACGGATTGTTATGGGGCGCTGGCTCAAGCCTGTTCAATGGAGCGGCGTTCCACTCCTCATCAGAAAAACTCTCTGCCCGCAAACCCATCAATGCCAGCAGTTCTATGGCTTCGACCTGAGTGGCGATGGCATCCCAGCTTGCCAGCTTTTTGATAATCAGCTTCACTTCCTCGTGGGTCAAATACGTCTGATTCGCGCCATGCAGCTTGCGACTCAAGACCTGCGATTCGATGCCCAGTGCAGCAGCCAGTTCCTTCTGAATATGCCCCGTCGGGCGGCGAGCGGCAGTAACTTTCTCACGAAAGAGCGCGAGGTTGGCTGAAGAATTGGGGGGATGCTGGAAATAGGCTCCTTCTCCAGTAGTCATAACTATCCATGCCTCCATACGTTTATCAACTCTGCATATTCCCCGTAATCGTCCTCATTATATCGTATAAGTTCGGTAAGTCCAGCCCTACGGAGACAAAAAAAGAGGATTTGAATCACTTCTGAATCACTTTTGAATCATTTCATCGCTTTTTATAACTTTTATCCAGTTGTATACTCCATAAGGTGCTACGGAGTGCTGCGATGGAGGGGGGGAGCATGATAGCGATAGGCAGGCAACATCAAAATCGGCTTTCCTGTTGTAGTACTCTTCGCCAAAAACCACTTATCGTTGATACCCACGGACCAGGCAACAGCGATAAGTCATGTCGTCCATATGCTTCAAGGGTTGGGTACGTGTGGTGATGCCAGGCGAGGAAACATATGGACACAGCAATTTCCGCGACGCGCATCTTTTTCACCGGATGCGCGTCGTTTCTTTATGGCCTTATAACCTTTTCATTGCGTCACGCCGCGCGGCTCCGCGTACAGCGTCCGCTCGCGTTCGTAGATTACCATGCCGGGGCCGCCGCCTTTCATGTGGCGCACATAGCGCTGCAAGGTGTAATCGACGGGAACGCTGGTGCTGCCGCGCGCCTGGCTGTACCACGCGGCCAGGGCTGCCGCCTGCTCAATGGCGCTGCGCGGGATGTCGCGCCCACTCGCTTTAATGATTACATGCGAACCGGGAACGCCGCGCGCGTGTAGCCACATATCATTCGATGTCGCCTGGTGGAAGGTAACATCTTCGTTCTGGCGGCTATTCTTGCCAATCAAGATGGTGAAACCTTCACTGCTCTGCGCGTGCAAAGGCACACCACCGCCGGGCGGTACCGGTTTGCCTTTACCCGGCTTACCACCCTTACCTTTCCCTTTATGCGCCTGTTTTTGTTGCTTTTGAACCGACTTCGCGCCGCGCATATAACCAGCCGTCTGCGCCTCCGCCTTCACCAGCGCCACTTCTGGAGGAGTATCGGCCAGCATCAAATCGGCTAACAATTGCTCGATAGTGGCGATCTCGACGGCGTTTTGCTCGATCTGTGGGGGAACAAGAGCAAGAGCGCGGCGCAACTTGTGATATTTGTGAAAGATGCGATTAGCGTTTCCCACGGCGTCGAGGCGCGGATCGAGTGGAACCGTCACCAGCGCTGGCGTCTCCTGATCTTCAAAGAAGTTTTGCAACGTCACGCTCTGCTGCCCCTGCCTGACATCATTTTGATGAGCCAGCAGCAGGTCTGCCCACAAACGATACTGATTGGCCTCCTCGGAAGCCGCCAACTCCTTTTGCAACGCTTCGGCCTTACGCTTGCATCGCTCCAACTGTGTATGCAGCACCCTGCGCACAGGCGAACGCACGCTCTCCATCGCATCGCGCCATTCCGCGCCCGCGTAAAACTCATCAATGATGGTGTTGATCGAAGACGACGCAAGCACACTCACTCCCGGCATCTCCGCATACTGCTCAAGCACATAAGGCGCGAAAGCGACGTATCGTTGTAGGGTAGGGGCATACCCTTGCAGTCGCCCTGGAGCTGTGGTCGGGGTATCTCCTTCCCCCGCTTGCTCGACACGTTCGACCAGTTGTGGTTTCCAGGCATGAGCATCGTACAACGCCGCCAGTTCGCGCGCGTTCCAGGCCACTTCTTCCCAGGTGCCATCATCCTGTATAGCGGGTGACTCGCTATTCCCGGTAGCGCGATAGACGACCTCGCGGGCCAGCAACTGACTAAAGCCGAGCAAGTTCCTGCTCAAAAGTTGCCAGAGCGTTGATTGTTCCGCGCCGCGCGCGCGCGCTTTCTTCGCTGGCGCGGGTCGGGCAGCGTCTTCTAATGCTACAGATGCTAGTTGAGAAGCGGTGAGCGTGGCAGGGTCTAAACGCGGCAAGGATTGCTCACCTGCGTGGCGCGTTTGTGGCGGCGGCGCGACATAAGGAACATTCGGCGCAATAATGCGATAGCGATTGACATCAGCGCCTATATGTTTAAGGCTACCCAAAATCATTCCCTGTTCATCGCAGAAAATAATATTGCTCAGGCGTCCCATAATCTCGATAATCAGGCGGTAGCGCGCGCGTTCGTCGCTACCGACATCCTTGCGATGGCTGGCGATCAGCTCGATCACGCGCTCCCAGCGCGGCTGCTCAATAGCTTCGATGCGCGTGCCTTCCAGATACTTGCGCAACAACATAATAAATGCTGGCGGCTCGCTGGCAATTTTAGCGGGTTTGCGAGCTGTCAGATGCACCCGCGCCAACTGCGGATGCGCCGATAGATAGAGCCAGCGATTCTGCCCGCCCTGCCCACCCGCGCCGGGACTATAGCACTGTATGGCAACAGCATGTTCGGTTGGTTGAATAATCGTATCGATACGCGCCCCCGTGAGCAGGGTTCGCCACTCATCGGCAACGGCAGCCAGCGTAATAGCATCTACAAACATAATCTTATCCTGATCTGATTTTACCCCTCTCGCGTCCCTACAGCATACAACCGCATGTTGTACAATAAAGGTAACAAGCAGTTCCGCAACGTTTTCTCTTAAACGTCAGTATAACAAAGAGTAGGTCTGGTGTATAGCGACCGCTCTGCGTATTCAGGGAGCGTAGGACAAACAGAATGCAACTTGAGATGGAGCGTCACATGTCCCAACAGAAGGGGACACCCTCACCATCACCCCGCCAGGGACTCCTCTTCGTACTCTCGGCCCCATCCGGTGCCGGCAAAGATACGGTCATCAGCACAGCCAGAGCGCAGGGGATGGACGTTTTCGTAGTTCCTTCCGTGACGACCCGTCAGCCACGCCCAGGCGAAAGCGAGAGCAATCCGTATAATTTTATTAGTAAAGAAACATTTGAGGAGCTTGTCGGGAAAGGCGAGCTACTTGAGTTTGCCAACGTGCATGGCAACTGGTACGGCCAACCGCGCCAACCTATCCGCGCTAATTTGAGCGCGGGACGCGATGTGTTGCTCAAAATCGATGTAAAAGGCGCGGCAACAGTACGCAAGAAAGTGCCTGGAGCCATTTTTATTTTTCTTGTACCCGCGTCATTAGAGGAGTTGGCAACCAGGCTCGTCAATCGCAACACCGAGACAGAAGCGGAACTCAAACGCAGATTAGAAGACGCCCGCAACGAACTGGCGGAACAAGATTGGTACGATTATGCGATTACGAATCGTCAGGGGCATGTCGCGGAAGCCGCCGAAAAGCTGCGAGCCATTATAACAGCAGAACACAGTCGGGTTCACCCTCGTCAAGTAATGATTTAGCTACAGCATGGAGGACGAATGACGTATGTCAGATGAACGTTTTGTGCAGTCCGGCACCAGGGAGCGCAATCTGGGCATGGAACTGGTGCGCGTAACTGAGGCTGCTGCATTGAGTGCGGGACGCTATATGGGCAGGGGCGACAAGATCAGAGTCGACCAGGCCGCCGTCGATGCCATGCGCCAGGCGCTGGATGGCGTTGACATGCATGGCGTTGTGGTGATTGGCGAGGGCGAAAAGGATGAAGCGCCCATGCTGTACGTAGGCGAAGAGATTGGCAATGGGACGCCTCCCGATGTCGATGTCGCCGTTGACCCTGTGGATGGCACACGCCTGACCGCGCTTGGCCTGTCGGGAGCCATCGCCGTAGTGGCTACGGCGGAGCGCGGCAGTATGTATTCCGCGCCTCCCGGTGTCTATTACATGCAGAAGATCGCGGTTGGCCCTTTCGCGCGCGATGTAATCGACATCAACGCCCCTATTTACACTAACCTTGAAAATATTGCCCGCGCGCGCAACGCGCAAATTGATGATCTGACCGTTGTCATACTGGATCGCCCGCGTCACGCGAAGATCATCGAGCAGGTGCGCGAGGCGGGCGCGCGTATCCGTCTCATCATGGATGGTGACGTGTCGGCGGCCATACAGGCGGCAATGGAAGATTATCGCGGCGTGGATGTGCTGCTCGGCACTGGCGGCGCGCCAGAAGCGGTGCTGGCGGCGGCAGCCATCAAATGCATAGGAGGCGCGATCCAGTGCAAAATCTGGCCGCGCAGCGACGAAGAACGCGATAAACTGAGGGCCGACGGCATCGATCTGGAGAAGGTCTATACGACCAATGACCTTGTGAAAGGCACCGATGTCGCCTTTGCCGCCACCGGCATTACCACTGGAGAGCTGGTCGATGGCGTAAAATATTTTGGCTGGGGCGCGCGCACCTCGTCGGTCATGATGCGCTCGCGTTCAGGTACCGTGCGCTACATCCAGGCTCGCCACAAGTGGCGCACCGCCATCGATGGCCTGGGTATACCCAGGCCACAATAGCGAGACGAACTGTATGGCACCCATCGCTGGTAGGTGCCATGCAGTTCGTCTCGCTATGATAGTTTCTGCAACTTCTCAATCACTGCGTCGGCTACCTGCGAAGTTCCCGCCGCCGTTGGGTCATCGGGACGCGGTTTGAGATCGTAGGTCACATATTTCCCCTCGGCAATTACCTGTGCCAGAGCTTTTTCGAGGCGGTTGGCAGCATCCTTCTCGCCCAGGTGACGCAGCATCATAACGCCCGAAAACATCATCGCCATCGGGTTGACCTTATTTTGACCGGCATACTTGGGCGCGCTGCCATGCACCGGCTCAAATACCGCGCACTGGCTGCCAATATTCGCGCCCGGAGCAACCCCCAATCCCCCAATCAGTCCGGCGGATAGATCGGAGATGATGTCGCCATACAGATTGGGCAGCACCAGTACATCGTACATCTCGGGTTTCTGCACCAGTTGCATACACATATTATCCACGATACGATCCTCGAACTGGATTTCGGGATACTCTTTGGAAACTTCTTGCGCAGTGGAGAGAAATAAGCCATCGGAAAATTTCATGATATTGGCTTTGTGAACCGCCGTAACTTTGCGCCGCCCGTTGGAGCGAGCATAATCGAAGGCGAATTTGACGATGCGACGGGTTGCCATAACCGAAATATACTTGATGCTGATGGCGGAATTAGCATCGAGGCGGCTACCTGTCGTGCGCGCGATAGTATCGAGCATCTCTTCTTGCTCCGGGGTACCGCGCTGGAACTCGATGCCAGCATATAAGTCCTCGGTATTCTCACGCACGATAATCAGATCAATATGTTCGTAGCGCGAGCGCAATCCGTGGTAGGTTTTAGCCGGGCGCAGATTAGCGTAGAGGTCAAGCTTTTTCCTGAGCGCCACATTAGCACTGCGCGCTCCTCTCCCCACTGGAGTCGTAATCGGCCCCTTCAATCCCACTTTTGTCTGTTTTATCGATTCAATTACCTCATCGGGTATAACCGTGCCATACTTTTCGAGTGTCTCTAATCCTGCCGTTTGTACGTGCCAGTCAAACTGAACGCCCGTCGCTTCCAGCACGCGACGAGTCGCCTCCGTTATTTCTGGCCCCGTTCCATCCCCAGGAATGAGTGTGACTGCATGTTGCATCAATTCCTCCAAACCAGCAGAGCTTCCAACATGTGTGCCGTTGCCAGCATCTGATTATAGCACATGCACCCACATACTGATTCAGATGGGGCAAGTTCTAATTCTACAGAGCAATGTAAAAGTCGAGTGAAGGAGGAAAGACAGGGGGTGGCAAGCCGTCTCGTGGTCATAGTAGAGGCGACCCTTGCGGTCGCCTTGCCTGCTCAGCCTTTGCAGTCGCCTTGCTTCTCTCACTTGCCTTGTACATTGCCCTGCTAACTCTAACAACACGGCGACCATTGCAGTCCTAACACGGGTAGATTTTTGATGAAAGGAATTGGCGCGCCTGCCATCCTTCGCTGCGCTCAGGATGACAGCTTCTTTGTCGTCGTTTTTCTCTTAGTGGTTGAGGCTGTTCTCTTTTTGACAGTGGCGCGCGTCGTCGTCTTTTTAGCCGTCCCTCGCGCGCCCGTCGTCAAGGTAGCGCGGCGCGTGGTTCTGGCCTTTGTGGCGGGTTTAGCCGGGGCATCCTGTGACGCCTCGCCCTCACTGGTTGATTGCTTACGCGAGGCGCGACGGGGAGACGCGCCGTTTTGATGGGGCTTTTCCTCAGCGCTGCGGCGCGGCACGATGACCTCATTATAACAAACAGGGTCTGCGCCCACACGCGGCACCACCATCAGGCCGTTACAATTCGGGCAAAGCTCAGGCACGGGTTTTTCCCAGATGGCAAAGTTGCAGTTTGGATAATTGTTGCAACCGTAGAAGATGCGTTTCTTCTGCTTCGTTTTGCGTTCTACCAGGTCGCCGCCGCAATTCGGGCAGAGCGCGCCCGTCTTCGTCACAACTGAGCGGCCATAGCGACACTCCGGGAAGCCTGAGCAGGAGATGAAGCGTCCGAAGCGCCCGGTGCGAATCACCAGATTGCGCCCGCACTCCGGGCAGGCTTCGTCCAGTTCTTCGACGGGCTTCTGCACGCGATTCATCTCGGCTTCGGCCTTCTCCATCGATACCTTAAAATCACCATAGAAGTGATGCAAGAACTCTTTCCAGGATTGCCTGCCCTCTTCTACGTCGTCCAATCGGCGTTCCATATCCGCTGTAAAGCCGACATCCACAATATCCGGGAAGTGCTTGTTCATGACCTCGTTGACGGTCTCACCCAGCCAGGTCGGCGTGAAGCGTCGCTGTTCCTGCTCGACGTAGCCGCGATCCTGAATGGTGCTGATAATAGGAACATAGGTGCTTGGCCGTCCAATACCCTGCTCTTCCAGTTCTTTAATCAAACTGGCCTCCGTGAAGCGCGGGGGCGGCTGCGTGAAATGTTGCGCCGGTTGCAAATCGCGCAGGTTTAACGCCTCGTTCGCGGCCAGCGCGGGCAACATTTTCTCGTCGTCTTCGTGCGGCCAGACAGCATAAAAGCCCTGAAACTTGAGATGCGAACCAGTGGCGCGAAAGACATACTGGGCCGCGACAATATCTGCGCGTACCGTATCAAACACGGCTGGTGTCATGAAGCTGGCAACAAAACGCCGCCAGATCAGATTGTACAGTTTGAACTGATCCGCCGTCAGATGCGATTTGACAAGCTGTGGCGTCAGCGCGGCATCCGTTGGACGAATGGCTTCGTGCGCGTCCTGCGTCGTGGCTTTCGCTTTGCCTGTCCGTCCTGATCCAACATACGGTTGCCCAAATTCTTGCCCGATGTAGCCTTTGACGCTCTTCTGCGCTTCTTCAGAGATGCGCGTGGAGTCGGTACGCATGTAGGTAATCAGACCCTGATGACCGCGCTCGCCGAGTTCGATGCCTTCATAGAGTTGTTGCGCAATGCCCATAGTCTTCTTGGGCTTGAAGTACAGCCGCGACGAAGCATCCTGCTGCATAGTGCTGGTCGTATAGGGCAGATTGGGCTGGCGGCGCTGTTCTTTCTCTTCAACCTTCAGAACCGTGTAGGTCGCGCCTTTCAAGTCACTGAGAATGCTATCGGCCTCTTCCTTAGAGGTAATCTTGATGCGCCCTTTGGACACCTGGGCAGGTTTAGCACCATTTTGCCCGTTGCTGTTCGCCTGAGCGTTTTGCGTGTTCGCCTCGCCCTGCTCGTCACCTTCGGGCGCATCTTCTGCTTTATTAAACTCGGCAATGTCTTTGAGACGAGTAATCAAATTGGCTTCAAAACGCTCCACCTCGCCCAATTTGCTCAGCAGAGCGGTAATGCTCCAGTACTCCTCTGGTATGAAGGCGCGAACCTCACTTTCGCGGTCACAGATCAGTTTAAGCGCCACCGACTGCACGCGCCCGGCGCTGGTACCTGACTGAATGCGCCGCCACAGTAGCGGGCTGATTTTATAGCCTACCAGTCTATCCAGCACACGCCGCGCCTGCTGCGCATTGAACAGGTCTTCATCGATCTCACGCGGCTTGCGAATGGCCTGCTGCACAGCGCCCTTAGTGATTTCATTGAAGACTGCGCGGTGCGGATGCTCTAGCCCCAGTGTTTCTTTGAGAGACCAGGCGATAAACTCTCCCTCGCGGTCAGGGTCAGGGGCCAGGTAGACCTCATCGGCACGCAAGGAAGCGGCCTTCAGATCATCGATCAGTTTATCTTTTTTCTCGATAATCTCATATTGTGGCGCGAAATCTTTGCGTGTATTGACACCCAGACCTTTTTTGGGCAAATCGATAATATGCCCCATTGAGGCCCGAACTTCATAATCCCGCCCCAGAAATTTCTCTATCGTTTTGGCTTTCGCCGGAGACTCAACAATTACTAACTTTTTTGCCATTCCCTTTTACCCCGATACCTTCTTAATTTATGGCTACACAGCAGCGAAATGCTACCACTGCCCCAGTTTAACCTTCAATCAGTACACCCGCAAGCCATCTCAAAGCATAGGATAGCACATGTTGACAAGAGGGTAGCAACTATTTTATTGCCTACATCCGATTTCCAGCATAGGATAACACACTCTGTCTAGTATCTATTCCATATCTTAGGTGTCAGAGCGGGGGCAAGCCCCATAAGCGTGAACAGAAGCCGAGAAGGAGCGGTGTTCAAGTGCTGAAGTGGTTCCCGTGGATCAGTCCCCAGCTGTCATTCTGAGCGCAGCGAAGAATCTCAGTCCC
>JBOGTO010000200.1:0-2240 GCA_050695155.1 Ktedonobacteraceae bacterium | reverse complement strand
GAGTACGCGACACGCTTCGGCATCAGTCTCGCGCCGGTGCGGCAGGCCATTCTTGATCTTGTGAAGGAGGGATATTTCTACCGCGTGCCAGGGCGCGGGACGTTTGTGCGCGAACAGAAAGTAGCTGAGAAGATCAGCATTCTATCCAGTTTCTCCGAAAGTATGAAGGCTAAGGGACTCAATGCTGACCTGCGCGTGATCGAGTTGCGTGTTGGCAAGGTTCCTCCTGCCATGAAAGCCATTTTAGAAGCGGACGATGAGCCGTTTGTTTTGCTCCAGCGTGTCGCTTTAGTCGAGGGCAGGGCCATAGCGCTGCTTGCGTCCTATCTACCGGCGCGGCTGGTGGCGGGACTCGAGAAGCTTGATCTCAACGGCCAATCGCTTTACAAAACACTGGAAGAGCGCTATGGCATTGTGCTGGGGCGAGCCGAAAACACGATTGAAGTAGTGCGTTGTCGTAGTAATCAGTCAAGCCTGCTCGGTATTCCCACGGGAACGCCGATGCTGCAAGTGGAGGGAAAGACCTATGACGTGAGCGACCAGTTTGTGGAATTTGCCCAGGTACACTATCGAGCCGACCGTTTCCGTTTCACCATTGAAAGCTACCGGCGCGATGATCGTGTGTTGCACCCATCGGCGCGCCGGACACAGAGGGGGTAGCACAGCCATGAATAAGGCTTCTTCAGCCGTTGAAGGCAGTCAAGGCAAAATGTTTCTGCGTAATGCGACCGGACTTATACGCGAAGTGTCGCTGCTCGACGCTTTTATCATGAACACCTTCGGCATGAATATCGCCGTCGGTTCTGTTTTCTTATTCTTACAGGCCCCTGTATTTTTCCCACACGGCAACATGCTGGTGGCCGTCATCATCGGTACGCTGGTGATGGCGTTTACGCTGTTGTGGGTGTATTCAACCTTCGCGGCAGCCATGCCCCGCTCCGGGGGTGACTATGTATTCGTCAGTCGCGTCATCCATCCTTTCTTCGGCTGGCTGCTGGGCTGGAGCCAGGGTATGTGGCTGATCTTTTTCTGGATAGGCTTTAACGCCTGGTTCGCTCTCACCTTTGCCGTGCCGGTCGCGCTCTCAACCATTGGAGCGGCTACCGGACAAAGCGGCTGGATCGCTCTAAGCAACAATTTGCTGTCGTCTTTCCCCATTCTGGGCATTACCACGCAATGGTGGGTGCTGCTCATCGGCTTGCTCATCAACGTGGGTTTCGCGGTGTTGCTGATCCTCGGCGGGCAAAGCTTCTGGCGCTGGCAAAAGGTGTTCTTCCTGTTTGCTGGAGGCAGTATCATACTGGCCTTCGTCCTGCTGCTCTTTGACGGGGGCAATATTCAGAACGCCTGGAACACCTTTGCCGCTCATAACAAAGGGCTGGCATTCAACGAGGTCATTCCAACAGCGGTCAAGAACGGCTACGTCTTGCCGGGCGGGTTCAGCTTCGGCGATACGCTGCTGATGCTGCCCTGGGTGTTTTTTGTGGTTGGTTACGCTCAGGGATCAGCGCAAATCGGGGGCGAGGTCAAACGCGCCTCGCGCAACCAGTACCTGGCAATGGTGGGCGGCGTCCTCGTGAACGGCGCAATGCTGGCACTGCTGGTGGTTGTCTTTATGCAGGCCGTCGGGGTGCAATGGATTGGCAGCGTCGGTTTTCTTGCCAGCAACAATGCCAGCCTGCTGAACTTGCCGGGCAATCTCTCGCCCAGCTTCAACTTCATCGTCAGCCTGTTAACCGGCAATGTCATAGTGCCGCTCATTATCGGCATCGGCTTTGTCTTCTGGGCGTTGATGGGAACGCCACTTTCCGAATTGCAGGCCACGCGCTACATGCTGGCCTGGGCGGTTGACCGCATGATTCCCGCGCCGATGGGTGATGTCAACGAGCGTTTTCACTCGCCCGTCAAAGCCATCGTTTTCTGCACTATCACAGGAACGCTCGCGCTGATTGCGCTGGTAGCTTTTCCGCAGGCCAGCCTGCTCGGCGCGTTGCTGGCGCAAATTGCCGCCTTCATCCTGGTATCGATTGCCGGTATCCTCTTCCCCTATCGGCTGCGTCATGTATGGGAAGCGGCGGGTGGTCACAAAATCCTCGGCATCCCTTCCGTCACGCTGGCCGGCATCGGCGGCGTAATTGTGCTGGGCAGCCTCATGTTGCTGTTCATTTTCAATAGCACCATCAACTCGACGTTTGGCGTGACAGCCAGGCTTTCCCTTAGCTTCATGATCGGCGTGGTAG
>JBOGTO010000199.1:0-2717 GCA_050695155.1 Ktedonobacteraceae bacterium | reverse complement strand
TAGCAGTTAGCAGCTCGTTGCGCATCGCGTGGGAAAGTAAGGGTATATCGAGCGATGTTTCAGATGAAATGAGGCAGGCGATGCTTGATTACATCAACGCTGATGATTGGGATGCCACGCGTCGTGTAATCGAAGCGCAACAGGTGATCTTGTTCAAGCCAGAAGTTGAAGCACTCTTCGAGCAGTTTATAGTCCATGCTCGATCTGCCGGCGATCAGCATTTTGTCAATCTGCTGGAACAACATCTCGAGCTTTTGCGTGATTGTAAAATGCACGGTATTGAGAAAGCTTTCGAGCGCTTCGAATCAGATTTGGCAGAGGCGGAGAAAGAAGATTTACCGTTTGATGCCGAACTGATCGTGAGCAGTGTCATGGCGTTACTAGGTAGCCCGCAGGAGAAAATGGGACATGCGCAGTCGCTGATGGCACAGGCTGCTCAGACGAGCGACGAGGAACTCAAGGCTCTACTTACTGTCATACAGCTGGCGCTGTTCAGCAGCGATCTTTCGCAGCTTGGGCGCGATTTGCAAGGAGTTTACCGGCAGGCATGGGAAACCATTGCTGCAAGCGTCGAGGCAGGAGGTGTTGATCCGCGCTTGTTCGAGGCGGTTGTCCGCAACACACTTGCTGTTCTTGGTCCTGCTTCCAATCAGCGCGTAGAGTGGCGCAACAGCCTCGTGGATCTGCGTAACCAGGCGATGGCGCATGGAGACCGCAACATGGCGGCTCTGCTGGAGGCCGCGATCGGGCTGCTCGATGCTGGAGGCAATCCGGCAGGACTCGGCGAGGGGCTGCAAGGCATCTACTCGCGGACGTGGCAGCGCATCATCCAGGGATTAGCTGGCTGAATAGGCGCTCTCTTCTACTCATTGTTATAAGGGTGATCAGAAGGCTCATGAAGCTATTGTAAGCATCACCGCGCCTCTCGCACGGGTGAGCCTGGACACTGCTTTTCAGACTTGAACTCTTCTTTTAGGAGGGTATCAGGTCTGTCATGGAGTACCGCATGTTTCAGTTCCTCAGTTATTGTAGACTCTGCTTGTAAATCCCACCATTCTGCGGCTCACCCGCACTTTCCGTGATGCTAGAGCCGGGGATGGAACACAGGAAAAGGCGGCCCCCATGAGAGCCGATGCTGTGCCATCACTTCCCACATATGCTAGAGCTTTTACATAAATCGCGGGTGAGCCACTGAATTGTCCAATTTTCGCCTACAAAATGAGTCTGGCACAAATTTGGTGATTCAGTGATGGCAGAGCCAGGAAGAGGTGAAAGGCGAATCACTTCTGAAGCGAGTGAAGATTTTCGTGGCAACCTGCTGATGAGCTTGAATCACCAGAAGTGTGCCAGACCCCATCAAATTCCAACATTTACATCAGATGGTGGCTTCCAAGGGTCTGACACCCTTGTTCAGAGCAGCTCGCATCCGCAATGGCTGGTTCGGAAGACGCCTTGAGTCGTTCGGTGCAATAACGTTCGACGAGGTAGTAGAAGAAGTCGACTACGCAGGTCAGTCCTAGCAAGGGCGTATGAAAGACTCTGCCTGGAAATTTCATGGAGATGCCGAAACACGATCCAAGGGCTCGAAGTAGCATGTAGGATCCAAAGTGAACTCGGAAAACTAACTCTACTCATATTGACAGCAGGGCAGGAAGCGGATAGATTCTTCAAAGAAGCACACCATAACTCATCTTCTTGGAAGTAGATGTTTTCAATCACTCTATGTGAGAGAAGTTCAACATTTCTGACGCAATTAAGGTAATGGAACCACATGAACGTATCGAACTGGTTTGATGACCTGCCCGTTGTAGGAGCGCTGCCTCTACGAGATGCCGCCATCAAGCTGCGCGAGGTTGGCGAGGTGGAGGCAGCCGAATCGCTCGAACAGGCCGAGCAGCAGCAGGCGCGCCGTTTTGACCTGGGACGTCGCAAAGGATGGTGGCCGTTTCAGGATAAAGCCTGGCAACACACAGCTCATACCTTCGGCTATCTGGCTCCCGCTTCCGGCGGCGGTGACCAGATCCCCATCCGCCACATCGAGGCCATCTCTGCTGATCCCACCCTGCGTAATGCGCGCGTGAAGATCACCCTCAATCGACTTCGTGTGGCCGGCTATCCCGGAGGCGGCACCCACCGAGTCCTGCTGCATTTTTTTGCTCAGAATCAAGCGCAGGGGAGGGTGGAACCCGTACATTTCAACGCCACCTACCGCGTGCAAGAGGGAGAATCTGCTGGCGTCCAGGGATACCCTGTCTTCGTCGGGCTCGGTATCGGTCAGGAGGGGTTGAATGTGAAATGCCGGACCATCAATGTCCGCAACGACCAGGACGAAGCTTTTCTCAAATTCCTGGAATCCGACACATTTAAAGCCGGGCTGCATCTCATATCTACGGCGCAGCCCGTAATCGCTCCCTTCTCGGAGATGGCCCTCGGACTCGCGAAAACGATAGGCGCGCGCCACCGCAACATCTCAGTGCAGGATTTCGATCTAGGACTCGACTTTAGCACCATGCCCATGCGGGGGCGACTCGCCGAGGGTTCGTATCTCGCCGTGCAAATTCCCGAGAGCTTCCACAGCGTGTGGGACTGGGAAGAGTGGGTGTACTTGCCAGACAGGGGACAGATCGTCAAACGCCATAACCACCAGGCGCTGATCCCCTACAACTACCTCGTCTTTGGTGTGAGCCGCTACGAGGGGCAAAGGCATAGGTAAGGAG
>JBOGTO010000198.1:0-19711 GCA_050695155.1 Ktedonobacteraceae bacterium | reverse complement strand
TCATTCCCCTATTTGGTTATCAATATTCATCAGGGTTTCTGATAATGTATAGCCAAACGCCTGTGGCATATAACCACAGGCGTTTGGCTGTTTTGTGATCTACGAGCGGGACGACTTTTGAAAGTGCGTCTGCATGTTGCGCATATCGCGCGCAACTGTCTTCAAGCCCAGCAAACAGACGAGGCCGGCCAGGAACAGGAAGGTTGGCGCAGTTAGCGTCAGGGCTGTGCCAAGTGACAGGTTGTTAGCAATCGCGCCAATCACTGACGGGGCAGCCGCGTCTCCCAGCAGATGGGCCAGCAGCAGCGAAAGACCCAGCGCGGTCGCTCGCATTTCGGGAGAGATCACATCCTGAATCACGGCGTTGAGCGGCCCTGTGCAAAAGTTGAGCGAGACAGCCGCGACGATGAACACCGCTATAAAAAGCGGTAACATGTGAATAAAGAGCGCGATTAACACCAGTGGTCCACCCAGGAGAAAGCCGAGCGCGGCGACAAAAAGTCGCCCCTCCGGGCGTCTGCGCTGCGCGAAATCCGCCAGCCAGCCGCCCACCACCGTGCCAATCAGCCCGCTGGCAACCAGCACCGCGCCCGAAATGACGCCGGCCTGTCCCACCTTCAGACCAAAGGTATCGACCAGGTACGAGGGCAGCCAGAACGATGTACCGCCGATGGTGAAAAAACTGAAGATTAGCGCGCCTACCAGTACCCAGTACGTGGGAATGGCGCGCAACTTTTTCACAGTTCCCCAGAAATCTTTGCCGAAGCCACCATGTACCACTTCCGCCGGTATTTCATCGCTACTTTCTTCATCGGTATCGAACGCGCCGCGTCTGGGTTCCAACATGCGCCATGCCAGGAACGCGGAGATCATACCTGGAACACCCACGAAGAAAAAGGCGTAGCGCCAGCCGAAAGCATCCGCGATGAGACCACCGAAGGTGAAGCCAATGGCCGCGCCGATCAACGTGCCTGCTGACCAGTAGGAGAAGATGCGACCGCGTTTGGCTTTCGAGAAAAAGTCGCCAAGCAGCGAGAGCGAGGCAGGAGCGTACCCTGCCTCGCCGATGCCCAGCACGGCTCGCACGCTGAATATCTGCACAAAGTTGCGTGTAAAACCCGCCAGAACCGTCGCAACGCTCCAGATGCCAACGCACAGGCTGACGATATTTTTACGTACCCCTCTATCGGCCCACACGCCCAGAGGTAAGGTCGCAATGCCATACACCACCAGAAACGACGAACCAAGCAGACCCTGCTCGAAACTCGACAATCCTAACCCTGATTTAGGGTCGGCTAATTTGGGGAGAATCGCGGGCAAGACGTAGCGGTCAGCATAATTCAAAACATTGACCAGGAACAAGACGGAAAACGCGAAACGCGCCTGTCCCACGGAAGGCACACGGGGAGCATTCTCTTTAGAAGCTGTCTTTGGCGTAGTTGCCATATTTTAATTTTTCTCGCAATTCTTGTAGTATTGTTTTGCATATTTTTGCCTGCAATTGTAAAGTTTTCCTCAAGATAAGAGACATTATACCCTGCTTTTATCTGAAAGTCAGCAGGCAAAAAGAATGGGTCATGACCGTCCTTCATTTGCAACCCTATACTGTAATCATACGTCTAAACATTGGAAATGTATTAGAAAACTAAGCTGCAGTACCATAAAAGATTGTAATGAGCGCTTAAACAGCGGGGAAGAGGCGGAAGGATTACCATTTTGGAACTGGCATTTCGTCTGATTCACACTACAAATCCGTTATGGATCTATGTGATCGTCGGCGTGATATTGCTTTTGGAGAGTACCGGCATTCCCATTGTGAATAGCACACTCTTGCTACTGACAGGTGCGCTGGCCTCTTTAGGACGCCTGGATGTTTTCATGCTGGCCTTCGTCTCGATTACCGGCAGTATCGCGGGAGCTTGTATCGCTTACGTGATCGGCTGGCATGGCGGCACGCGTTTGCTTTATCACCTGGCAACGAGGCTGCGTATTGATACGCGGAAAATACAGGCGCTAGAAAAATGGTTTCACAAAGCAGGCGGGCGCATGATTTTCCTCTCGCGCATCGTACCTTACATTCGCCCTTTTTCCTGCTTCCCCGCCGGTATATCGCATATGCCTTTTCGTCGTTTCTTCGCGGCGGCGGCAAGCGGCTCGATTATCTGGTGCATAGGTATGCTGACTCTTGGCTGGAACCTGGGCCATCGTTGGCGGCAGGCATTGAACCTGATACAAACCTACACGGTGCCAACGGTGCTGGTCATCGCGTTATTGCTTGTAGTATATTGCCTGCTCAGGCTGGCGATCAAACGCCGCCTGGATGCCCGTTTGCAGGCAGCATCAGACGATGTTACTGATGTCGAGAGCCAGAACGATCATAACCTGCTCGAAGTCTAAGGAGCGATGCCCCTTAGACTCTCACCAGCGTCAGCCCGAATATGTCTCCCGATGCGCCAATTTCGTCCAATACCTCGTCAGGAATTGGATTGTCAACCGAGATAATCATGAGGGCGGTTTCGGGCGCGTGTTGTGGGTCCCTGGCGTGCGGGGCGCGCGTGATTGGCCCTACATCCATGTGGCGGATATTGACGTTGGCTTTGCCCAGCACCGTGCCGACGCGCCCGATCATGCCCGGCTGGTCGAGATTGCGACAGAACAGGATGTAGCCCTCCGGCGCAAATTCTGTCCAGTAGCGACCAACGCGCACGATACGCGCTTCATTATGCATAACGGTACCGCTCAAAACGTCAACATACTCATCGCCGGAACCCGGTTTGCCCGCGAAGGACGATACATAGCCATTTGCGCCCGGCACATGAATGGTGACGAGATTTGTGAACGCGCTCGACGACGTGCTGGACTTCTGCTCGGTGATCTCAAGCCCGCGCTGCTTTGCCAGCAACTGGGCGTTAATCATATTGACGTAGGCATCCGAGACCGATTCGAGCAGTCCCTTTATGAGGGCCACCTGCAAGGGTCGCAGGTCGTAGTTGGCTATTTCGCCGCTACAGGCTATCTCAATCTTGTTGAGGGGTCCGGGCTGCAATTGTGTGTATAACCGTCCCATTTGCTCGACGAGCAGCATATAGGGCTGTAGCACCTTGAGCGTTTCGGGCAAGATGAGCGGGGCATTGACCGCCGCGCGTGGGAAGCCGCCGCCCAGTACCGTGACGATCTGCTCAACGACATCAAGAGCAACCCCCACCTGGGCCTCTTCGGTCGATGCGCCCAGGTGCGGCGTGGCGATGACGCGCTCGTGCGCCAGTAGTTGGCGCAAAATGGCATCGTCGCGCACTGGTTCCTGGCTAAAGACATCGAGCGCCACGCCTGCCAGCCGGTTTTCATTTAGCGCGTGCAGCAGCGCCTCTTCGTCGATCAAGCCGCCGCGCGCGCAGTTAATCAGCCGCGCTCCTGGCTTGAGGAGGGTCAGTTCGCGCGCGCCGATCAGCCCGCGTGTCCCCTGCGGCCCGCTGGTGAGCGAGGTGTGCAGGGTCACAAAATCGGCCTGTTGCAGCAGTTCATCCATGCTGAGCATAGTGATGCCCAACTGGTCGGCGTGTTCCCGCGAGACGTAAGGATCAAAGGCGATGACCTGCATTGCCAGCCCCTGAGCGCGCTGCGCTACCTCTTTGCCCACTTTCCCCAGGCCGATGATGCCCAGCGTTTTGTTGCGTACCTCGACGCCCAGGAAGCGGCTTTTCTCCCACTTGCTCGCCTTCATGCTGCTATTGGCGGCGGGAATATGCCGTGCCAGCGCCATCAGCATAGCGATGGTATGCTCGGCAGCCGCGATGATGTTACCAGTGGGGGAGTTGACGACCATGATGCCCTGGCGCGTGGCCGCGTCTATATCAATGTTGTCAACGCCCACTCCGGCGCGACCAACGATCTTGAGGTGTCGCGCGGCTGCCAGGATGTCTGCCGTCACCTGCGTCTCGCTGCGCACGATCAGAGCATTGTACTCCCCCATGCGCGCTCGCAGTTGCTCTGGCTTCAAGCCGGTTTGCACATCGATCTGCGCCTCCGGCAATTCCTGGCGTAGCAGATCAATGCCCTCCTGCGCGATGCGATCCGCTACGAGGATGCGAAAACGATCCTGCACGCTGTTCTGTTGTACTTCTGCCATCACTCCATCATACTCCCTGCTATCTTCTACTTTTGAAAACCGAACTCAGTCAGGCGGTTTTCAAATTTATCCAGAGCCTCGACCAGGTCTACTTCCTCGAAAAAGCCCAGGTGGCCGACGCGGAAAACCTTGCCTTCGAGCTGTTCCTGGCCTCCGCCAAAGACCACGCCGTCCACCTCGCGTACCTTTTTGAGCAGCGCTTTGCCGTCGATCCCTTCGGGCAAGAAGACCGCCGTCACCGTGTTTGATGCATAAGCGTGATCGGCCAGCAACTTCATGCCCATTTCTTTAGCGCGCCAGCGCACGTAATCACCGGTACTCTTATGCCGCTCGAAAATGGCTTCGCGTCCTTCCGCGATCATCAGTTCGAGCGCGACATCCAGCGCGTAGAAGACTGAAACTGGCGGGGTCGTCGGGTGTTGCCATACTTCCAGTTTCTTGCGCCACAGTTCCCAGTCAAAGTAGAATCGTGGCAGCTTTGCGCTTTTGCTGGCCTGCCAGGCGCGCTGGCTGGCTGCCAGCATCATCAATCCCGGCGGCGCGCCCCAGCCTTTTTGTGAGGCGGTGAATACCACGTCGATGTCCCAGGCATCCATCTCCAGCGGCACGCAGCCCAGCGAGCTGACAGCATCCACGAGGATCAGCGCATCAGGATTGTGGCGGCGTATCATGGCGGCCAGCGTTTCTACATCGTTGGTGACGCCGGTTGATGTCTCGTTGTGCGTCATAATCACGCCCTTGAAGGGTTTGCTGGCCTTCAAATGCTCCTCAACAACGTTGGGGTCAGCCGCCTGCCCCCAGGGAAAATCGATGCGTGTGATGTCCAGGCCATAGATTCCGGCGATTTTAGCGAAGCGGTTGCCGAATGCGCCTATCGAAATGGCGATTACATGGTCGCCAGGTGAAAAGAGATTGGCAATGGCCGACTCCTGCCCGGCTGTACCGGAAGCTGGGTAGGTCAGCACTGGCGAGGCCGTCTGGAAGAAATATTGCAAACGAGCCGTTACCCTGCGCACAATGGCGGCAAACTCCGGTCCGCGATGGTTAATCATGGGATTGGTCATCGCCTGCAAGACTTCTTGTGGCACCGGCACCGGCCCAGGGATACGCAAATTTTGCGCCGGAATGGGCTTCCTCGGCTCGACTTGCGGAACAGGTATGGCTTTGTGCTCTTGAATGGTCATCTTCTACTCCGTTTATACCGGCAAAACAGGCCGGTGATGCTTAAATGAACACACCACATCGCAAAAAGATACGGCGGATAACAACCACGTTATCCGCCGCATTGCTGATAACTCTACCAACAAAGTATAGCACAACGAAGGATGATGTCAAACGCCCGGTAATCAGGATTCGATACGGTGCAATTTGACGAAGTTGGTACGCGCCTGACTGGCGATGGGCAAACCGCCCATAATCACCACGTACTCTCCAGGTTGTGCCAGATCGTCTTCTAGCAGACGCTGTTCGACGAGCGCGATCAGGTTTTCGGTCGTGCCTTGCATGCTGATGTGGTGCGGCCACACACCCCACCAGAGCGCGAGTTGATGATAGACATGCTCGGAGGGAGTATAGGCCAGGATGGGTACGCGAGGGCGATCATTGGAGATGAGGCGAGCAGAGTTGCCAGAGCGCGTGAAGACGACAATGTCCCGCACATGCGTATCTTCGGCCAGCGCGCGTGCGGCATGGCTGACTGCTTGCGCGAGGGAGCGATGCTGACGAATTGGATGAGCGGCGGCATGATAATTGGCCTCGGTCTCTAAAGCGATACGTGCCATCATCTGGACCGCATCTATAGGAAAAGTTCCTACCGATGTCTCGGCGCTGAGCATGATGGCATCGGTTCCCTCGAGAATAGCGGTAGATACATCGCTTACCTCGGCGCGCGTTGGGCGCGGATTCGTTATCATCGACTCAAGCATCTGGGTAGCTGTAATAACAGGCAGGCCCAGTTCGTTACACTTGCCGATGATACGTTTTTGAATAAGGGGAACTTTCTCCGGCGGCATTTCAACGCCCAGGTCGCCGCGCGCCACCATCACGCCATCCGTTACGGCCAGGATCGCGTCGAGGTGTTCAACCGCTTCGGGCTTTTCTATTTTGACGATGAGCGGAATGTCCCGTTCATCTTTTTCGCCATATATCTCGGTTATATATTGCCGGATAAGCTGTTGAGCCTCATGCACATCTTCGGGTTTGCGCACAAAGCTCAGTGCCACGTAATCCACACCCTGCGCGACACCAAAGCGTAAATCATCGCGGTCCTTCTCGGTCAAAGCGGGAGAACTGACGGCCACGCCTGGCAGATTGATGCCCTTATGCTCTCCAAGCTCGCCGCCATACACTACTTCGCATTGCACATCGGTTTCGTTTGCGCCAAGCACGCGCAATTCCAGCAGACCATCGTCGAGCAGGATACGATCGCCTGTCTTCACATCCTGTGGCAGCGCTTTGTAAGTTGTGGAGACGATTTGCGCATTACCCGTTATATCGCGCGTGGTGATAGTAATGTGCGAACCAACGACCAGCATGACAGGTTTCCCATCTTGCAGCGTGCCGGTGCGAATCTTTGGTCCCTGTAAGTCCTGCAAAACAGCTACCGCGCATCCCAGGCGAGCGGAAATAGTTCGCACGCGCTCAATGACAACCTCATGCTCCGATTGCGTGCCGTGCGAAAAGTTCAGACGCGCAACGTTCATGCCAGCGCGCATGAGTTGTTCAAGTCGCTCCTCGCTGCTGGTCGCGGGGCCGATAGTGCAGACGATTTTTGTGCGGCGCATATGATGATTCCTCTTTGACAAGTTTTTTTTGGCAGGATTTTCTTCGTTAGTAGCTTGCCAGACAATGTGCGAAGTTATTCTTTGGTGGCGATAATCTGCAACCACAGGCGCGGTACCTCTGTCATGCCAAGTTCCTCACCTGTCTGATATACCGCGATACCAAGCGCTGTAGCCCCTAGCGTCAATGAGACCCCCGGCAATGCCCCTTCGACGAATAGCCAGTAATGACCCAGATCCCTCAATCCATCCAGCGACATCATCGCATGTTCCTGGACGACCTTTACATGGCAAAACCCCTGCTCCTGAATCAAACTGTTATACTCGTCAGGCGTGAGCAAATGCATGGCAGTCGTTTTAACCCCGCGTGACGCAAGGGCTTCAGGATGCTCTTTACGCAACCAACCGGCGGCGCGGCGTATCCATAAGCGGCCAAAGCGTACCGTTTCTTCGGGGCTGGTGCCATTGTAGAAGGCGCTATTACAGGCAAAGATGCCTCCGGGAGCAAGACTGGCGGCTATGCATTGAAAGGCGGTGCGTTTGTCTGGAACAAGATGGATGGCGTTACAGAAGAAAACCGCATCAGCATCCTGGACAAGCGCGGGAAGATCGGTGGTTTCTCCCTGGAAAAAATCGGCCTGCGCTCCCATCTCGTCCATGCCCTCGCGCGCGTGGATGAGTGCTTCTTTTGAAGGATCGACGCCGATAATATGCGCCTGGCATCCCTGCGCCGCTATTTCTTCGGCGATCAGGCGGGTGATCGCGCCGGTTCCACATGCCATATCTACAACCGTCAGTAATGTATTATTGGAGCGTGTCACAAGTGAGACCAGCGCTTGCCGGACCAACGAGCGGTTGATCTCCGTATAAAATGAATGTGTTGCGAACGCCTCAAAGGTAAATTGCCTGGTCTCTTCTGTCTCATACAGACCCATAGGTGGTGTCTCCTTTACCAGTGCCAGTCATCCTTTTTGTGGGGTAGTATACTATTGCATCCGAAAAATTATATGTCATATTTAGAAGTACATCAAGTAGCAATTATATCAGGGCTTATTTCCGCCGAAATGGGAACAAGTGGATAGGGTGTATTGTTTTCATGAGTGTAAGGATGATGTTAGTAAATAGAAGCATCCTTCGAGCGTGAAAAATGGTATGATCAGTTTTGTAATCAAAAGTTGTTTGCACAGATTCAATGTAAAGGAAAAAAGATGAGTGATCTAAAGAATATGCCTGAGAGCTATTGGAAAGAGAAGTTGACCCCGCAGCAATATCACGTTTTGCGGGAGAAGGGGACGGAGCGCGCGTTTACCGGCCCGTTGTACAATAATCATGCGAAGGGGATGTACCAGTGCGCGGCCTGCGGGCAAGATTTGTTCTCGTCGGATGCCAAGTTTGAGTCTGGTTCTGGCTGGCCGAGCTTTGACGATCCCGTGAATCTGGAACATGTCGAATTGCACGAGGACCGGTCATTCTTCATGAAACGGGTCGAAGTCACTTGCAAAAACTGCGGTTCGCATCTCGGCCATCTCTTTGAGGATGGCCCACGAGATACCACCGGTTTGCGCTATTGTATCAATTCCGCGTCGCTGGCTTTCCAGTCTGCCGATGCGCATGAGGAAAAGTGAGGTAGATATGGCTCAGTTTGAAACCGCAACACTGGCAACCGGCTGTTTCTGGTGTACCGAGGCAATTTTCCGTAGACTCAAGGGCGTCCAATCGGTCGTCTCAGGCTACGCGGCCTCTAAGGTCGCCAACCCTTCGTATCAAGCTGTGTGTTCGGGGCGAACCGGCGCGGCGGAAGCCGTTCAGATAACGTTCGACCCATCGATCATATCCTATGATAAACTGCTGGAAATTTTCTGGCATGTGCATGACCCTACCACCTTGAACCGCCAGGGAAATGACGTGGGAACACAGTACCGTTCAGGCATTTACTACCAGAATGACGAGCAAGAACGTATTGCGCTGGCATCGAAAGAGGCCATTGACAAATCAGGCGATTACAAAAAGCCTGTTGTGACGGAAATTCTGCCCTTCACCAACTTCTATCCTGCGGAGGACTATCACCAGGAGTATTACGACAGCAATCCCTACCAGCCTTACTGTATGGCCGTGATAAACCCGAAGGTAAAGAAATTGCTGAAAGAGTACAGAGATGATTTGAAGGAAGAGGCAGTGCATTAGCCGCCAGCTCGAGCAACATGCCGCTTGCTGAGAAACCACAGCGAGCAGCCCTGCGCGAGTAACGCGCCCAGCAGGGCGCATCCAAAGGCGGCGATGATGCCCCAGGGTACGATCAGGGTGGTAATAGCGAGATAAAAGGCCACATAAGCGAAGGAGCCAGCCAGGATGCCGCGCAACACCAGGCGCGCGGCGGCGGCTCCTTCAAATTTGTGCGCAAAGATGGCGACGATGGATGAGAAAATGGGCAGGGGCGAGAGCAGTCCGCTCAGGCGCGGACCCAGCGCGCCGGCGGCACCTGTGAGTGTCAGCACAAACAGGGTGGCTATTAGCATACGCAACGCCATATCCCATGTAGCCGAAATGGTTGCAGGCGCGGGCTTGCTGGCGTGTTTGTTGTCCTGGGGCAGTATGTAGAGCGAGACGACGAGTACGCATACCGCGAGAAGCAAGTCCAACGGCAAAGGGAAGATGATGCGCGTAAATAAGAATGTTGACGCGAGGTAAGCGCCCCAACTGCCGATCCAGCAAAGCAGCCAGCCCGTGCGCAAAGTAAGCCAGCAATACACCACGCAAAACGCGGATAAGGAGATGACCCCCATCAGTGTACCCTGGGCAGCGTGCGCGGCAAATGTCCGGCCTTGCTCCAATGCCAGGAAGAATGTCACAGGGCCGGAGGTGAGCGGTAGCCCGACGAGCCACCCGCTTACGGTTGGGCCGAACTTGCGCCCCGCCAGCGTCACGCCGCCAAGCAGCAGTGGCGTCAAGATCAGTTTCAGTAATAGCATGGTCAGTTTGTGCTTTCTAGCGTGTGGTCGTGTATCTGGATGGCGTGAAGCTGCCTGGCGAAGTCCTCGATAGTCCACGTAGGGGAGACGGTCAGCCGCTTGATCGCATAACGATGGGTGCTGGCATTCCACGCGCCGCCCTCCGTCGCAAAGGCAAGCTCGTAATGCTGGCGTACCACGTCGATAACGGCCTGATTAAAGCGTCCGTAGGGATAAGCGAAGGCGCGCGGCGTGATGCCTGTCTCTTGTTCGAGCAGGCGTTTGTTTAACAGCACCGTCTCTTGCAGTTCGTCAGAACTTAGACGGGTCATACAATGGTGCAAGTGGCTATGCCCTCCCAGATCGCCGCCGCTCTCATGCCAGTGGCGCACTTCGTCCCAGGTCATATGCCGCACGTCGTAGCAAGCCCTGGTATTCCAGCGATTGCTCTGGCCGATATAACCAGTGATTACAAACAGCGTAGCACGCATGTCGTATGTCTGCAAGAGCGGCAGCGCCACATGCGCGTTATCGGCATAGCCATCATCAAAAGTCAGCAGGAGCGAACGCGGCGGCGCTTGCTGGATGGCATTGATGTCTGCGATAGCCTGCGCCAGTGAGAGTGTAGTATAGCCATGCTCATGCAAATAAGCAAGCTGTTGCTCGAAAGCTTCTTCGGAAAGGGCGATCTTGTCCGAGATGGCGCGGTTGATGATGTGATAGCTCAAGGTAACAAACATCAGGCAGCCCCTCTTTCTGAAGTCAGGCCAGTAGCGGCGTGTGGATGTGACATGCGCCAGACATGCGCTGCTCCTGGCAAGTGGCCGGTAGCGTTGCGCGTATCGACGACCAGCCGCGCTTCTTGCGCCACTTGCGCGTAATCTACATCTGAATGGTCAGTGAGGATTAGCACGCAATCTGCTTCCCTCAGTTCCTCGCCTGTCAGCGTTTTTGTGTGATAGGGGATGTCGTTTAACTCGATACAGGGAACATGCTGATCGATATAGGTCAGGCGCGCGTGGCGTTGCAGTAAAAGTCCCATCACATCCAATGCGGGCGACTCGCGCATATCGCTGATGTCGCGTTTATAAGCCACTCCTAACGCCAGGATACGCGACCCATTCAGGCATTTGCCATGTTCGTTAAGGGCGCGTGCCACCAGGTTTACTACAAATTCGGGCATCTCCTCGTTGATCTCGCTGGCTAGCTCGATGAAACGCGCGTGGTAGCTCAGCGAGCGCAGCTTCCAGGAAAGATAGAGCGGGTCGATGGGGATACAATGACCGCCTGGTCCCGGCCCTGGATAGAAAGGCATGAAGCCGTAGGGCTTGGTGGCCGCCGCCTCGATCACCTCCCATATATCGATATGTAAAATGTCGGCCATCTGCGCGAACTCGTTGGCAAGCGCGATATTGACGGCGCGGTAGGTATTTTCCAGCAGCTTGACCAGTTCGGCGGCTCTGGGCGAACTGACCGTTACTACCGTTTCCACTATTGTAGAGTACAGGGCGATGGCAAGCTGTGTGCATTGGACGGTCACGCCGCCTACCACTCGCGGGGTGTCGCGCAAGGTGAAACGGTTGTTGCCAGGATCGATGCGTTCGGGCGAAAATGCCAGCCAGTAATCGTTGCCAACATCCAGTCCCCGGCGCGCGAAAAGTGGCAGCAACAGTTCTTCGGTGGTGCCAGGGAAAGTTGTGCTTTCGAGTAGAATCAATTGGCCCTGGCGCAGGTGGCGCGCGATTTGCTCTGCCGCGCTCATAATATGTGAGACATCCGGCTCCTTGTTTTTGCCCAGAGGCGTCGGTACGCAGATTATAAGCGCGTCAGCTTCGGGCAGGCGCTCAAAATTGGTCGTCACCTCTAATTTTGTTGCCAGCGCCTGTTGCAATATATCCTCATCCACGTCGCTGATGTGACAGACGCCCCTGTTCAGTGCGTTAATACGCTCCTTATCAATATCGAAACCCAACACACGAAAGCCCGCGCTTGCAAATTCGACCGCCAGGGGCAGGCCCACGTAACCCAGGCCGATGACCCCCACAACGGCGATGCGCCGCTCAATGCCTTGTAAAAGTTCGGAAGCTGCATTGTACGTCATTTCTGCTGTATATTCCCTCTCATAGCTATGGTTGTTTATTATCTTACCACCAGAAATCCGTCTGATCTGATTGACAATTCGGGCGGAGCGTGCTATTCTAGGCGTGCCGTAGTTCAGAAACGCTCTTCGCGCTGCGATGGGATGCGGCGCTTGCAATATTACAGACCCCTGTAGGAACACAGAGCAGATCCAGGGGGAAAAGGTGAGAGAATAAACGCATGACTGTTAAAATTCGCTTGAAACGTGTGGGGAAGAAGAAAGCCCCTAGCTATCGCGTCGTAGTGGCCGATTCCCGCTCGCCGCGCGATGGTCGCATTATCGAAAATATCGGCTGGTACAACCCTCTGGTTGAGCCATCCGCCATCCAGATCGACGCGGATAAGGCTTTGAACTGGCTCAAGGTTGGCGCTCAGCCGACGGATTCCGTTTCATCGCTGCTCAAACGCACAGGAGTGCTGGCGCGTTTCGAGCAGAGCAAGGCTGCCGCAAAAACGCAGGCTCAGACGCAAACCGAAGAATAACTGAGGGATAGAACATGCGCAAACTCGTTGAGTATATCGCAAAATCGCTGGTTGACGACCCGGCGGCGGTGCAGGTGCGCGAAGTGCGCAATGATCGCAACGCCCTGGTGTTGGAACTGCATGTTGCTCCCGACGATTACGGGAAGGTGATTGGTCGCCAGGGACGTGTTGCCAGGGCCATGCGCGCTTTGCTGCGCGCGGGCGGCACACGCGAGGGCCGGCATACATCGCTTGAAATCCTCTAAACGTGGTGCATGAGCGCCGCTATTTCGCGCTCGTCCTGTCTTTATACTCTTAGACGGTGAAGAAGTGCCAAAACAAAGCAATACTGAATGGGCTACTATCGGTAAAGTGGTAGCCCTTTTTGGGTTACGGGGCGAACTCAAGGTTCGTACCTTTACGGATATTCCCAACCGTTTCGCGGAACTTGACGCCGTATATGTTGGCGATCAATATACTCGTCACATCATTGAGGGTGTGCGCCCTTACAAGGGCGATATGATCCTCTTAAAATTAAAGGGCTTCGATGACGCCACCAGCGCTGAAAAGTTGCGCGGCGTCGATCTGTCTATTCCTTTGAGCAAACTGGCAAAGTTGCCGCCCGATTCCTACTATCAGCACGATATTATTGGATTGCGTGCCTTCACGCTCGACGATAAGCTCCTGGGAACTATCGTGGACATCATCATTACAGGCAGCAACGATGTCTATGTCGTCAAAATGCAGGATGGCACACAGCAACTTATCCCGGCTATCAAAGATGTGATTAAACAAATTGACCTGCTCCGGCACACCATGCATATTGACCCCATCCCCGGTTTGTTAGATAATAGTGATGAACAAGACAGAGAGGAGGCAGACGCAACCAGGCAAGAGAGCGAATGAAATATTTGGCTAAGTTTCGGTGTTCTCTCTCGTAGAGGCTAACGTAATGAAACTTACAGGGGCCGACATTCGTATAGATGGCAAGCACGAACCATACAGTTTAACGCCAATGTACCGATACCGTTGAGTGTACCAGTATTTTGTAGGGAGGTGACTCGTGTCCAACCATACTCCGACCTTTGCTGATCTCTGTAGCGCAATAGCCGAAGGCACTATCGGCGCTACACTCGATGGAGATGCGTACCAGTTAAGTGTTTACGAGTTGCGCCGCTATTTCAACAAATCTCGCACGCTGCCAGCTCTACTCTCATCAGATTCGCCGTCCATCTTAGCAACCAACGATCCAGCTCACTGGTCTGCGTCCATACGCACCTTTGTCGCCTAGGGCCATGCAGGGCCGCTTTTTTTTGCTCTTATGTGGTTGCGTTCAGTGCGCTGAGCGACTATAATAGTCATAGGAAGCGACAGGGGCGCGAAGCTATTGTCGTGGAGACAAATAACTCCCTGCCTTGATCGGGAGGAGTATAAGAATAGAGAACAAGGGCGTGAACTTGTAGCCGCGCCTGTGATGTAGAAAGGTTTTGTATGGAGCCACTTGATACTGATCTGGAGTACGTATTACACGAGCCTCGTCCAGCTGCGCCAGGTTCTCGCATGAATGCTCTATTAATTTTCCCTCTACTGGGATTCTTGCTGATACTGATCTTTATTTCAGCGGCAATCTTCCAGTGGGATCTGACGGACTTGATCGATAGCCTGGTTGGTGTGATACTACTTTTGTTCTTCGTGTTTGTTGCGATGCTCTTCTGGGCGCTAGCCCCGCGCTCCCATCAGGCCTGAATGCAGGCAAGGCATCTTGCCACCAAAAACTCAACACTCTGGGAACACGTCTTCGTCTAATATGTAGCGTGTTCCCAGAGTGTTATCGCTGTGTTGGCTTTTTAGGATTCCCGCGTCGGCTCTTCGATGACTACCCGCTCTATCTCAGGCTCTGTATCGCGCTCGTCCGTGTCGCGCTCGGATGCGAGTAGCGTCTTGCGGTAAATACCAACGAACTCCTGCAGCCCCAGCGCTTCTTCCGCCGTAAGGTCGAAACATATGCCTGACGGATGTGTGAGAACAAGGCCCGCTTCTTCTATACGCACGCGGTACCGGCCTATGATAGCGTCTACCATTGCTTCTCCCTTTTCTAATCAGGCTTCAAGCGTTGCTCATATCTATTGACAGTCCTGATCCTTTTTATTGTATCTGCTGGTCAATAAAACACCTGTACTTGTTCTGTTGTCGTAAGCTCTTCTTCTTCTTCCTGCCTTTATTGTACTGTGTTTTTGTTATAAGTGGAAGACTTATAGGAAACAAAGCTATTCTTATGCATTTATGCCCCATCTACCTTCCATATAATGACCGTGGAATCGCCATAGCCGGCGGCGATATAGCGACCATCGGGCGACCATGCGACATCAATAGCTGCTCCGTTAGAAATGGTCTTTTGTGGGAATAGCAGCGTCTGGTTCACCGGTTTTGTGGGCGAAGTGGTTGAGCGCAATGTCTGAATATCCCAGATGTAGATTCTGGGCGAACGAGGATAGCACAGCGCCAGGTAGCGCCCATTGGGCGACCACGTCATGTTCCACACATAGGGCGGGTGAATATCACCTTGCAGGAGTGGCTCATTGACCTGCAAGGTGAGCAATTGCTTATTGTGTTTGACATCCCAGATGTAGGTAAGATCAAAATCAGAGGCGGCCAGCACCTGTTCGGTCGGAGACCAGGCCAGGCATTCATTGACGATGACCACTTTATTGAATGCAGGCCGGTCGGCCAATTTGATCGTCTGGATTATCTGCTTTGATGCGACATCCCAGATCGCCACTTCGCCAAAGTTGGTATGGCCTGCGAGCAATTTGCCGTCGCTTGACCAGCCAAGCACGTCTATGTTTGCCCCAGGTTGGCTCGAATTCGCGTCGCTAAAAACGAGCGTTTGTACCGGGCCGTTGCTATGACCATATTGCCAGAGACCAACCTGGGTTTTGAATAGATTCAGATCATACGTTGCGAAGAAAGAGCTTTTAGGGGACCAGGAGACATTGGCATAAGAGGGTCCGAGGAAATTGTTCTTCTGGCTGCTATCCTGATAGGTCACAGGGTTTGCATTGCTGGCGCTGTTTACCAGGTAAATATTTTGATCTAATACCGCAGCCGCGATAGTATGCCCATCGGCTGACAGGCAGAGTCCATTGGGTAAGACCTGGTTCGGTAATTTCCAGTTACGCAGCGGCGTAGCGAGCGATTGAAAACTGGTTGTTTTTTTCAAGACGTTGCCCATATCCCACAGCATGATATGGGTATCTTCGCTGCCCGTCACCAGATAGCGACCCGATGCATCCCATAGCACTTGCTCAACTGATTTGGTATGTCCTGTCAGCGACAATAGAGGTACGCCCGTTATTAATTTATGCGGCCCAGGAATAGCAGCGGTGGGTGTTGCTTGAGCCGGGGGTGTTTGTGGATTCGTTCCGGTTCCACTGCGCAGGTGATACAAAAACGCGGTGCCGCCAGCTACCGCGATGGCTGCCGCGCCTGTCCCGCCGATCAACAACGCGCGACGTGAAACCTTTCCCTGTTTTGAGGGAGGCGTGGGAGGTAACGCGGGAGTAGCCGGCATATTGGGAATGTAGGTCGGCACGTTGGTAGCGCCTGGCGGCGTATACATGGGGGCTGGCGCAACGGGGGTATGCGGCGTGTTGGAAATATAGGTTGGCGCATACAGCGCGTTGGTCATATACGTCATGGCTGCTGGCGAAACGGGCGCGGACTGTGTTGGCACTGGCTGTTCCGCGATGCGTTTGCTCCAGGGAGCCAGAACCGTGCCTTCCCCATCTATTCTGGCCGGACCGTTTTGCAGCCAGTTCCCCTCTAAGGCATCGATCAGCGCTTTGCATGTGGGTGGCCTGTCAGCAGGGCGTTTTGCCAATCCCCATAACAATGCCTGCTCGATTGGCAGTGGTATAGCCGCATTGAATTGACGCGGGCGCGGCGGCATTTCCTGCGCCTGTTTTTGCAGCACGATAGAGGCCTCGCCTGTAAAGGGCAAACGTCCCGTTAAAAGCTGGTACGCGGTCATTGCCAATCCATAGCGATCGCTGGCGGGTTCAGCGCGGCCCTGAGCTTGTTCCGGCGCGCTGTACTCAGGCGTACCTGCATATGGAGCGTTTGCGAGGAGGCGGGCAATACCAAAATCTGTCAGGTAGAGCCAGTCATTTTGCAGGAGCATGTTGGCGGGCGTAATGTCGCCGTGTAATGTTTGTTTGCTGTGCGCGTAGTCGATAGCCTGTCCCGCCTGCCGCAGAAAGGCCAGAGCCTCTACAGGTTGTAGCGGGCCATTAGCCCTGTGCAGGCGATCTAGCAACGTGCCGCCATTGACAAAGGGCGTGACGAGATAGGCTATTACCTGCCTGGCATCGAGTCTTTGCTGGCCGAAATCATGAACTGGCAGGATATGAGGATGGTCCAGCGCTGCCGCTGCGTGTAGCTCTCGTTCAAAGGCCGCCAGCCAGTACTGATCGGCATTCGGCAGTATGGGCAATATCTTTATCGTGACCTGGCGGCGCAACTGGCTATCTTCCGCCAGCCACAGGTCGCCTCTATCACCATGTCCAAAAAGGTTGAGCAAGCGGTAACGTCCCAGCATTCTGCCTTGCCAGTTATGTGTTGAATTGATGTTCATCATCTCTCTTTTATCCTTGCCAGCGAGAACTATCCCAGACGAAGATGCTATCATTCGCATCGTTAAAACCTGCCGCCAGCCACTGTCCATCCTGCGACCATGCCAGCGCTAATACCTTCGCATTTGGAGGGCCGGGAAGTGTAACAATTGGTAGGCTGTTACCATTGCCGGGTCCGATCTGGGTGCCGCCAGATGGATAAAAATTCCATACGTATACGGTGCCGTTATTATCGCCAGCCGCCAGGTAGTGATTGGTCGCTGGAGACCACGCCAGCGCCATCAGGTCGCTATTAACACCGGGTGGCAGCGAAGGCGATACCGTCTTGCTGTAGTCATCCTGCTTGCTCCAGACAATGATGGGATTGGCATTCGCGGCATGGTCGTAGCTGAACGCGGCCAGGAAATTGCCATCGGCGGACCAGGTGACGCCTCCGATAGAGAGAAAGGATATTGTTTTGAACAGGTGTAGCGCAGGTTTATTGCCTGAAATGACTTTCACGATAGCTACTTCATCTCCGCCGCCAGTAGCAGCAATTGCCAGTGTTGTGCTATCGGTGGGCGACATAAACATCAAGCCTGCGTTGCTAGTTGTGCCGTTATTAATGTAGAAGGGCAATGTGACGGTAGTAATATTCCCGGATTTCACGGTGCTAGATGGATCGAGCAGCGAGTACTGAGAAGTCAGCGAGCTATTGAGATTTCCGCTGAGATTCAGTCCAACAATGAGGTAACGACCCGGCGACCAGCTCAGGCCGTAGATAGTGTTGCTTCCGTTGATTGGAATTAACCCGTTGTTTTGTGTAAGTCCACTCAAGGGGGGCGCGAATCCGCTCAGGTCGCCTTTATAAAGCACAATGTCGCCATTAGTGAGGTTGAAATTCGTGCTTTGCGAACTGACATTCCCTACAGCCAACATGGAGCCATCGGGAGACCAGGCCAGTTCCATTTCTATATCCGTGATGCCGGGCGATTGTGCGCCAATGTGTGAAAGTTGTTGCTGCTGGCCTGTTACATTCCATAACAAGACCACGCCATCTTTGCCAACGGAAGCCAGCATAGTGCGCCCACCAGATGCGGGCGACCATGCCAGCCCTGTGACATCGCTATTATGCCCGCGCAGGATGTAGGCTGGCGCGGTCCGGTCGGGGGTAGGACTTGGATCAGGACTTGATTTTTTAACAGGCGCGGCAGTAGGTGTTATGCCTTGATTTTGTTGCGGCGTGTTGTGCGAGATAAATTCTAAGATTCCCACTCCTGTACCTGCCACCAGCAGCGCCGCGCTTCCGCCTATCAAAATTGAACGGCGTGGTATGCCTGCTGTCTTGCCCTCGTCTCGCGGCGTAGTCAATGGCGGCGTTTGATTGCCGGATGGCGTGGGCGTGAGGGGGACACCGGGTATGTCGCCGGTAGGTGCCAACGCTGGACTGAAGTAGGTGGCACCTGCTGGCACGCTGGATGCAGCCTGTTGCAGCGCGTTGACGAAGACGCGCGCGGAGGGGGCGCGTTGCGTCGGGTCCTTTACCAGCCCTCGCAGCAGAATTTGTTCAACGGCCAGGGATAGGGTTGGATTGATCTGGCGCGGCGGTGGCGGAGGCGACATGATATGCTGGATGGTGGTAGCGTAGGGCGTGTCGGCTTTGAATGGGACACGCCCGGTGAACAATTGATAGGCAACGACCGCCAGGCTGTAGTTATCGCTGGCGGCTACGGCGTGTCCCTGCGCCTGTTCTGGAGCCATGTATTCGGGTGTGCCGAAACCTGCGCCGGTCTGCGTCAGGCGCTCCTGCTCACTCAGCATACGCGCGATGCCAAAATCTGCCAGCATGAGCCAGTTGTCAGTACGTAACAACATATTGGCGGGTTTGATGTCGCGGTGAACAACGCCCTGCGCGTGCGCGTAATCGATGGCGTCGGCAGCCTGTGTCAGATACTGTAAGGCTTCCTGCTGCGACATGCTCTGGTGGTTGTCCATAAGCCATTTGATACGTTCGGAGAGCGAACCACCCTGCACATAGGGCATCACCAGGTAGGTGATGGATTGACCATCTGGCAGGCGCTGCTCACCGAAATCATGCACTGGCAGGATGTGCGGATGGTTAAGTCCGGCTGCGGCGCGTGCTTCGCGTTCAAAACGCTGTAAATATTCGTCGTCGCCCTGGTTGCGTAGTGGCAGCGTCTTAATCGCCACCTGTCGCCGTAAGCGCGGATCTTCCGCTAACCAGACCTCACCCATGCCGCCGCGCCCAATGCGTTGCAGCAATTGATAGCGGCCAAGCGTTACGCTCGTCGTGTTCTGTGTGGGACTATTGTCATTTGCCATGCTGCTATTCCTCGCATACCCGCACTACTGCGGGTACGCGCTCTATCTTCCTATATTACCCATAGATAAAACGAAGCAACCAGGCATGGTAAGTATGAAAAAATATTCATGTGGTACTTTTTTCTCTACAAAAAGATGGCGCGTTTTGCGCCTGTTGGACATGGCGACCCTGGCGGTCGCCTAGAGATGTGAACTGAGCGCCTGGCACTGACTCTTCGCCTGTCATTCTGACTCCTCACCTGTCATTCTGAGCGCAGCGAAGAATCTCCCCCGCCACCGAGAGATTCTTCGCTGCGCTCAGAA
>JBOGTO010000197.1:0-5586 GCA_050695155.1 Ktedonobacteraceae bacterium | reverse complement strand
TCGCGCCAGCATGCCCCTTTTGATTTCGGCAGATGAAGAGGGCGGCCCGTATGTACATCGCCTGTCGCATATCGATGGCTACCGCATGTCGGCTACGGATATTGCCAATTCCGGCAGCACCGATGTGGCGGCGCAGCAGGGAGCTAAGACTGCGCATGATCTGTTGGCGCTAGGCATCAATGAAGACCTGGCCCCGGACGTGGATGTCAACCTTGTGAATGGCTATGATATGGTGACGCGCACCTTTGGCAATACTCCCGACTCCGTGATTAAGTACGCCAGCGCGTACATCAAGGCGATGCAGGGCGCGGGTGTGGTTGGCTGCATCAAGCATTTTCCCGGCCTGGGCGACGCTGTTACCGACGCGCATACATCGCTGCCCGTCGTCAATCAGACGCGCGATCAGATCTATTCTATTGACCTGGCTCCCTTCAAAGCCTTTATTCAATCACCCGATGCGCTGGAAAATCCCGGCATGATTATGCCAACCGACGTGTTAATGCCAGCTATCGATCCGGTTTATCCGGCGGAGTTGTCGCATACCTTTATGACCGACATCCTGCGCAACGAGTTCGGCTACGACGGTGTTGTGCTGACGGATGCGCTGTATATGCAGGGCATTACTCAGAAGTGGAGCATGAATACTGCCGCCGTCATGGCATTGAACGCGGGCAATGATATGTTGCTGGGGCCTACGGGACCCGATCAAATGCTCTCGATGATTAACACGCTAAAGACAGCGTTGCAAAACGGGACGTTGCTGAAGTCGCGCGTTGACCAGGCCGCGACGCGCATTATCGCACTGAAGATGGAATACCACCTGATGCCGGCTACCATGCCACAGGAGTAATATCCATCATGCGCGCGATAGAAGAAAAAAAGTCTGAAGGCGTAGAGGGACGCGGGCGACCACAAGGGTCCCCACCCATCCGCATCACCACCCCCGCCCCTACGGGTAGGCGGCCAGGTAGTCGTTGGTGGGGGTTGGTGCTGGTGCCGTTGGTGGCCCTGCTAGTAATGCTGAACGCTGACCTGAGTCAACTGGCGTTGAGCGTGCCGCGCCGCCCGCCTGTGCGCGTGCCGCTCAATGAAGCGATGGCGCAATTGCCTATGAACGCATTGCAAGTCGATGCGCTGGCTCATCTCCCCGATTATATGCAATATAAGCAGCTTGCCAGCCTGTACGTGTCGCATTTGTCAGTGGATGAGAAGCTGGGCCAGTTGTTTATGGTGCAATCGTATGACCAGTTCTACTCGCCTTCGCTGGAATATATGGTCAACAACCTGCACGCGGGAGGCGTTATCATGTATGCCTTCCAGATGCAGACCCTCGATCAGACCAAACATGATATTGCGGCCATGAAACAGCACGCTTCGATTCCCCTGATTATCTCTGCCGACGAAGAGGGCGGCTTTGTTGAGCGTATCCAGAACATCTTCGGACACCATCCGGGCGCGTTGGAGATTTATGATACAGGCAATGTGAGCCTGGCGACGCAAGCAGGCAACCGTATCGCGCACGACTTGCAGGTGCTGGGAATTAACGCCGATCTCGCGCCCGACGTGGACGTGCAATTAGTAGATGGCCCCGATCAATATTTACGCACCTGGGGCTATACGCCAGACTCGGTGATTACCTATGGCGGCGCGTATCTGCGAGCCGTGCAAGGCGATGGAGAAATCGCCTGTCTCAAACACTTCCCCGGCCTCGGCGCGGCCCAGACGGACGCGCACTTCGATTTGCCGGTCATTAAACGCACCAAAGATCAGATTTACTCGACCGAACTGGTACCGTTCAAGCACTTCATCCAATCATCCAACCCGCTAGAAAATCCCGGCATGATTATGGACACCGACCTGCTCATGCCAGCCATTGATCCCGTCTATCCGGCGGAATTATCGCCCACCATCATTAATGGCATCTTGCGCAACCAGTTTGGATACGATGGCGTGGTGATTACAGATGCTTTATGGATGGCAGGTATCGCCAAAAAATGGAATCTCGAACAGGCTGGTGTCATGGCATTGCAGGCAGGCAACGATATGTTGCTCGGCGCTATCGGCCCCTATCAAATGCAGAGCATGATCGACGCCATCAAAGCCGCCCTGCAAGATGGCTCGCTGACAATGGCGCGTATCAACCAGGCCGTGACGCGCATCATCGCGCTGAAGATGCAGTATCACCTGATCCCGGTGACATTTTCGCAGCGATAGCTATCGCCGGACGCCCACCAGGGGCGTCCCTACATGTCAAAAATACCCCATCCCTGGGAGGGGGATCATGCGAGATGTAGGGACACCCCTGGTGGGCGTCCGGCCCGTCCATCAACAAGCGGGGACAATCTACTGGCTTTCCCACTTCTAAATAGTGTATAATTGCTAACGTGACAAGCACATGCGCTTGCCATTTATGATAAAAGGACTACATAAGACAATGCCTGATTTCATACGCCATCTTTCTTACTCTATTCTTCCCCCACCACCCGTCGCCGCTCGCTAAGGGTAGGCTAGACGGTTCTCTCCTTTGGTAAGCGCGACAACAGGGCATAGCAAGTAGCCCTTTATCAGTGCGCTCAAGTTTAAGCTATTCCACGTCCATCCTACCCTCTTTGCATTCTCATGTACATATTCACCTGCATTTGAGGAAAGGATAACTTCGTGTCTCAAATTGTCACTTCAAATACAACTTCTCGCTCCGGTCTGGGGCTAATACTGGGTGCCGCGATCTCGTGGGGAACGGTTGGTATTACAACACAGGCGCTCTATAGTCTTAGTTCGACCAATGCTCTGTCTATTGGCTTTTTTCGCCTGGCTATCGCCGCGCTTATACTCCTGATAGCCTGCTGGTGCCTGCTGGGACGACGCATCATAAAGATTAAGCGACGCGATGCGCTCGTCATGCTGGGTATAGGCGCTTTGCTGGCGCTTTACCAGGCATGTTACTTTGCGGCCATCTCCTATTGTGGCGTAGCTATAGCGGCATTGATTACCCTGTGTACGGCTCCGATAATCGTGACGCTCGTTTCTCTCACTATTACACGCGAACGAGTGACAGCTATCACTGCTATTGCTCTTGTTTGTGCCATAGGCGGTACTGGCCTGCTGGTGGTGGCTCGCTCAACATCAGGAGTGATTAACGCCTCCCTGATTGGCATACTCTTTGCGCTCGTGGCGGCTTGCGGCTACGCGGGAGTGATTATTGGCGGGCGACACCTCGCGGGCCGCTACCACCCCTTGCATATCAACGCGGTTGCATTCGGAGCAGGCGCGATCGTGCTATTGTGCTTCGCACTACCCACCAGGCTCGTCATCACCTATCATGCACAGGGGTGGCTCTTACTCCTCTATCTTGGGAGTATTCCGACTGCGCTGGCCTACGGTCTCTTTATGGTTGGCATTCGTTCCACGTCCGCCACCATCACCAGCATAGTAACCCTGTTCGAGCCACTAATGTCGGCATTGCTGGCATGGCTCTTTTTTGGAGAACGCCTGGGGGCAACTGGCCTTGTGGGAGCTTTCCTCTTGTTGGGGGCCATTCTCTTGCTCGCGGGCAAGAAACAACAGCCCAAACCACAATAATGGCCTGAAATGCACCGGGAACAAGCTTGTCCTTGCCTCCCTCCTCTGACGCTTTTGTTCCGAAGCCAGGGACAGGCACACAGGAACGAAGGCGACCGCCAGGTGGGGAAAGGGCAAGGCGACCGCAAGGGTCGCCTCTACTATGATTCCGAGGTCAGTAGCCCGTTCATAGTAGAGGCGACCCTGGCGGTCGCCTTCTCGTTATAGCTCCAGCGCGTCCCTACCTCCGCTCGCTCTGCTCCGATTTTGGGCGGGCGCGGAAGAACATGCGGATGCCCGTTCCTTTGAAGCCAAATTCGGCGCGTAACTGGTTTTCCAGGTAGCGTTCGTAGGAGAAATGCACCGCCTGCGGATCGTTGACGAAGAAGACGAAGGTGGGCGGGTTGACCTGCGTCTGCGTTGCGTAGTAAATCTTGGCGAATTTGCCCTTAAACACGGTAGGGTTGTGGCGTCGCACAGCATCGCGCACGACTTCGTTCAAACGCGAAGTGGAGACGCGGAAGAAGCGCATGTTGGAAATGCTGATGGCGGTCTCGAGCAGCGATTTGACATGATAGCCAGTCTTCGCCGAGGTAAAGATGATGGGCGCGTAGGGAATAAACTTGAGACCCTCGGCGATGATGCGGCGATAGGCTTCCGCCGTCTCGATCTCATCTCCAGGGTCAGGCTCCTGCCCCTCGCGCGCGGCGCGGCGCTGCTCCTGGGCCAGGTCCCATTTATTGACGACGACCACCACGCCTTTGCTCATGTCTTGAATCATGCCGGCGATATGCGTATCCTGAGCTGCTAACCCCTCGCCGGCGTCGATGAGGAGAATAGCAACGTCAGCTCGTTCGATAGCGCGTTCCGAGCGCAGCACGCTGAATTTTTCGACACCCGGCCCGATATGCCCGCGCCGGCGAATACCGGCGGTATCAATAAGTATCAGTTTGCGGTCCTGAAACTCCAGTTCGGTGTCGATGGCGTCGCGCGTTGTGCCTGGAACATCACTGACGATGGCGCGTTGATAGCCCAGGATGGCGTTGAGCAGCGACGATTTGCCCACGTTAGGCCGTCCTACGATGGCGATGTGCGAGATACTCTCATCTTCCTCGTCGGTGGCTTCCTCCTCTGGCGGCAAAGCCTCGACGATGCTATCGAGCAAGTCGCCTGTACCCACACCCTGCGTGGATGATAGGTCGATGGGATCGCCAAGCCCAAGCTGGTAAAATTCGACGGCGTCCAGGCGCGTGCGGGCGTTGTCTGCCTTGTTAGCCGCCAGGATAACCGGCTTCTGAGTGCGGCGCAATACATCGGCAACTTCTTGATCGGCGGCGGTAATACCTGCCTTCGCATCGACCATGAAGACGATCACATCGGCCTCTTCAATGGCTAACTCGGCCTGCGCCTGCACATGCTTCATAATGTCGCCGGGCTGGCCGGTCAATCCAACCTGCCCAACAGGGATGTCAGACCCAAACTCCAGCCCGCCCGTGTCAATCAGCGTAAACACGCGCCCGTTCCAATCAGTATCGCCATAAATGCGGTCGCGCGTGGTTCCCGGCAAATCTTCAACAACCGCGACCCTATCGCCGATCATTCTATTAAAGAAAGTGGATTTGCCAACATTCGGTCGGCCCACAATAGCTACAAGTGGCTTCATAATAGCCCCTCTACCCTTTCTGCCCATAAAGCAGCACCCTTAGCGGGTGCCTTGTGTACCTGGTACGTAATTGAGGCTTATTATAGCATACGTTGGGCGTGGCTCATAGAGCCTTATTTAGAAAGTCTCAGGGTGATTGGAAAGTCGAGTAAAAGGGGAAAGACATGGAGACGGAAAGGCGACCGCGAGGGTCGCCTCTACTAAAAACGGGTGTGGCAAGCCGCTTCATAGTCATAGTCTTCCCATTACCCAAAAGTGGTTGGGGGTTGCAGGGAATGCAAGAGCCGCCAAGTGGCGGCAATGTCATGCAAGCGACGCAAGCCTCGCCAGATACCCTTGACGCCGGGTTCGCCATCGCTCTTGCG
>JBOGTO010000196.1:0-3433 GCA_050695155.1 Ktedonobacteraceae bacterium | reverse complement strand
GTTCTGGCTCATGGCGTTGGTATATCTTTTGTCCAGAGTGGCGAAAACATTACCCATTGTTCAGGGCGCGCGCTGATGTTCGCCTCCAATGTTTCCACCACTTTCTCCATGAGCTTGTCTGAATCGTTGCGCTCATCTTCGCTCAAGGCAAGCGAGGCCGGCACTACACAACCGCCGATGCTGTTATCGGGCATATACCATCCAAACGCCCCTATTAGCGCGGCTCCAGTGCGTATCGCCAGCGAAACCGGGCCAAGCGACAGGCGAGCAGGCGCACCAAAAAAGTCCTTTTCGACGCTTTCCCCCTGAATAGCGCGGTCAACCGGTATTACTACAAGCTGGTTTTTGCGTAACGTCGAGATCATCGCTCGCACAGCAGCGCTGCCTCCCAGTGGTACAAACTGCACTCCCTGCCCGCTGCGCAATTTTAGCGTCAGTTCAAGCATACGCTCATCTTCCAGGTGTTCCACCGGAATAGTCAGAGCATAGTTGCTGAACGCGAACCACTGCGCTACATACTCGAATGGCCCGAAGTGCGCGGTGAAGAGTATCGCGCCCTTACCTTGCGCCAGCGCGGCGTCGAGATGTTCGAGGCCCTCCTTATGTCTGATTCTATCCAGCACCTCTTCTGGTTTTAGATAAGGCAAGCGCAATGTATCCAGGTAGTTGCGCGCGCTGTACAGGAACATTTTGCGCACAGTGGAACGGAGCTTTTTGCGGCCCGCGCGCGTTGATTGCCCCTGTGTGCCAAGTACATGCTGCATGTTGATGGTAGCCTGCTTTCTCGCTCTACGCGCGAAGAGCCAGGCGACAAAACCGATTACGAGGCTCAAGAAGCGCACAAAGCTAAGTGGCAGGCGCGGAATCACAATCGAACCAAAACGATAAAGCCTATACATGCTTTTCCTTATAATCCGACGGCCAGAACTGACGGAACATGTACCACTGCGTCGGCCAGGCGCGCACTATCTCCTCGATGGCGTCGAACATACACTGCGTCAAACGCGCTATTTCCGTGGTTTTGTTCGCGCCAGCCTGCGGAAAAATGGGCGGGAAGGCACGTATAAAGACCTCTTTGTGGGGTCCATACCACATAAAACCAGGCATAATGGCCGCGCCGCTTTTCAAGGCCAGGGCTGCCGGACCACCCGGCACATACGTCTTATGCCCGAAGAAAGTGATCTCCACACCCTCTTCTTGCGGAACAGGACGGTCAACCGCGATAGCCACCAACTGATTCTGTTGCAGTGTGCGCAAAATACGTCGCGCCGAACCTTCCATAGGGATCAGCCCGATACCTCTCTCCTTGCGCTGGCCCAGCACAAGATCGGTCATCTTAGGATCGTTAAAGTTTTCCGTGACAATCGAAAGGGGGAAATGACGGGCAAAGTAGGCCGCCGCCATATCATAGTTGCCAAAATGTGCCGAGGAGATGATGACACCTCGCCCCGGCGCTAAAGCCTGCTCAACATACTCCTTCCAACTGCTCGCCCCTTCAGTAAGATCATGTATCTCGTGTTCAAGCTTATTAAAATCAAAGTGCGGGAAATATACGAAATCAGCGATGATGCGCCCGTAATTCCTCCAGGAGACAGCCGCCAGGCGTTTTGTATACGGGTCGCGCGCCGAACGCCCGCTAACGTGCGCCATATTTTGTTGCGTATGAACGCGCTTCTCTTTCCAACCCAGGTAGATAGATGAGCCAACGGCCTTGCCAATTCCATGCCGCGCGCTTCTCGGCGTCCATTTCACCAGCCCATATCCGGCGCGCGCCAACTGATAAATTACTGACACTGTATCCTCCAACGCTCATTAGTATACCTTTATGTTACGTCGCAAGGTTGGGGGGTGTCAATGATGAGCTACTCTCCGTATGGTATCCAGATATTCTTGACCTGCGTGGACTCACGCAAGAACTCCTGGCCCTCACCCTGTACCGTATCCAGCCAGTCGCGTGTGTGGCCGTAGCTGACCCATGTGCGCTTCATATTACCTGCTGAAGCCATTTCGACGCGCTGGCAGCCCTCGAGTGGGCCAAAGTACCATATAGAGTCTACATCATCATGATCTGCCAGTACCTGGCTCAGCGTATCGCGCTCACCCGTCACGATGTTCACCACACCAGAAGGTAAATCGGAGGTTTCCAACACCTGGTAGCAATCGGTCGCGCTCAAGGGCGCTTGTTGAGATGGAACAATGACCACTGTATTACCCATCGCAATAGCCGGAGCGACCAGCGAGATGAAGCCAAGCAAGGGATACTCATCCGGGCAGGCCATACCAATCACGCCGATGGCTTCAGGCAGGGCCAGTACCGCGCCGCGCATGGGTGGACGATGCACAACTCCCTCATATTTGTCAGCCCAGGCCGCGTAACTGAACAGGCGTGATATGGAAGCCTGCACCTCTTTAGCCGCGTCAGCATGGCTCACGCCCGTTTGCTGGACAATGCGCCGCCCAAACTCGTCCTCACGCGCCGACAGGTTCTCCGCTATGTAATAGAGGATTTGCACGCGTGTATGCGCCGCGCCATTTGCCCATCCAGAGGCAGCATGAGCCGCCTCAACCGCGTTACGTATATCTTTGCGATTGCCTTCACCCACCTGCCCGATTACATGCCCCTGCCTGTCAAACACATCGCGGCTATAGCCGGAATCGGGACGAACCTGCTTGCCGCTAATAAACATCTTGGGCGTGCGGTCAATCGCTGGCAACGAGGCGTGGTAAGCATACACCCACCCGTTATCGCCTTCCTGCTCTTCCCCCACTTCTTCCTGCTGCACAGCCAGCGTCGAACTATCTTCCGAGCCACCGAAAGCAGGCACACCATTTGTGGAGTCTATGGCTATATGAATTTCTTGAACCGCTTTTGTTTCCCAGGCCGGGCGTGTGTACTCATACAGACCTTCTTTGCCACCTTCGCGGCCAAAACCGCTCTCACGGTAGCCGCCAAAGCCGCTCGATGCATCGAACTGGTTGGTGCAATTGATCCATACACTGCCCGCTTTGATTTTGGGGGCAATGTCCAACGCCAGGTTGATATTGTCACTCCATACGCTGGCCGCCAGCCCATAGCGCGTATTATTCGCCAGCGCGACAGCCTCCGCAGGCGTTCTAAAGGTCATCGCTACCAACACCGGGCCGAAGATTTCGACCTGTGCGATGGTGGTGGCCGGGGAAACGTTGGTAAAGAGCGTGGGCGGGAAGAAGTAGCCTTCGGTCGGGCAGGCCCACGATGGCTGCCACATCTCCGCGCCCTCCTGCACACCCTGATCTACCAATCGCTGAATTTCTTTGAGCTGACCGGGCGAGACGATGGCTCCAATATCCACCGCTTTATCGAGCGACTCGCCGATGCGCAGGTGTTCCATACGCGCGCGCAGTTTAGCGGTCAGGCGAACCGCTATATTCTCCTGCATGAGCAGGCGCGAAC
>JBOGTO010000195.1:0-6045 GCA_050695155.1 Ktedonobacteraceae bacterium | reverse complement strand
AGCTTTGGCAACGCGCTCAGGCCGGTTAAGATGGGATGGTTGCCAACAATAGCAGGCACAAAGGGTTCCTGGACTATGGCGCGTTTGGCGGCCTGTTTGGTCTCATTGAGCAAAATCTGCGGGATAGCATTGGGGTCATCCGCCTGGTAGAAACGGCCCTTGCCCAGCGTGGCGATCTGCTGCATCATGTTCAAATCCTGGTAATCCCCGATATTCGTGCCTACCACCGAGATTGAGATATGCTCGCTCGCCATTTTGAGTACCTGCGCCGAGTAACTATCGGTAGCATCACCGTCGCCCAGCAGGATGACATGCTTGATTTTGGCATTGGTACTCAGCAGAGCCTTTTCAGCCGTTACCAGGTCTGGCATATAGCTTTGTGGATCATTGGGATTCAGCGCGTCAATGGCCGCGTCGATAGCGCCCTTATTGGTAACATGCTGCATGGGAATGTCCAGGTTGCCGAAGGCGGCTGAAACGGCGATCAAATCGTTGGGAGTCAGCAGGCTAACCACTCCTTTAGCGGCCTCTTTCGAGATGTTGACTTCAGACTGCGACTCCAGGCTCTCTACGATAAGCACGACGGCGATGGCGGGGTTATCCTTGTGCTGCGGGATGTCCATTTTCAGAGGCAGCGTTTCTTCCAATGGCGTATTGGCATAATCACCAACGCCATAACTGTTCTCGCCCCCACTGACGACGAGGCCGCGTCCCAGATCGCGCACAAACGACTGGATTACCTGCATTCTAGCGGTACCCAGGTCGAGCGCAGGCACGTCGGCCAGCACAACCGCATCGTAGTTGACCAGGCCATCCAGGGTGGTCGGCACATCAGCGGGGGTGCCAACCGTCACATTGACGTGCGTAGCCTGTAGCGCGGCCACGATGTTATGACCCGCGCCCGGTTTGCCCTCGACGACCAACACCTGCGGCGGTCCCTGCACATTGACGAACGCCGATGCTTCGTTGTTCTGGCTAATGGTATCCTGAGCAGCATCCATCGTAAGGCGATAGGAATGAAACCCTGGCGCGGGAGCTGACAGATTGAAGGTGACATCCTGTTCGCCAATCGCCAGGTTCTCTTTGCGCTGCGATAATAGCGTGCGGTCGAGGTACAGGCTTAGCGTGACAGGTTGAGCCGTCGTGCTATAGAGCCGCGCGTGAAGCACGAAATGCTCGTTGATACGCAACGAATTGGGCGCATCGAGACCGTCAACACGCGCCTCCGCGCTAATAAATGCCGGTAGTGGTACAACATCGATGCGAATCCCCTGCTGGCGCAACAACTGCGCCTCCGGCAAGGCATCCTCCAGGTTTTGTTGACCGTCGCTCAATAGCACGATGCGCCGCTCGCTATCGTTGGGCAGAATGGCAGCCGCCAGCCGCAGACCCGCCGCCAGGTCGGTATAGTTGGTGTCCGGGGTAGTCTGGAACTGGGAAAAATCTGGAGTTGTGCTGACGGATTGTTCGACCAGCGCATTCCTACCTACCGCAACGATGCCTACCTGGTCATCAGGCCGCTTTTGCCGGATAGTGTTGCTGATCCACTGCTGGATAAAAACCTGTTGCGGCGCGGTACTGGCGGAAATATCCCCCACGAACACCACCGCCTGCCGCGATATGGGCTGCGCCAGCGCCGGACCTGCCAGCGCCGAAATAATCAAGGCGAAAAGAGCAAAGCGGCAAATCAAGATCAGCATACGCTGGGACTTTGGAAAGGGCAGCGACATACGCCGCCAGGTGAGAAACACCAGCGCGCCAACTGGAATGATGAGCAATAGCAATAGCGGCTGCTCAAACGTCAGCATTTCTCTTCCCTTCCCGGACGCCCACAAGGGGCGTCCCTACATTACCAGCGCGCCCCCCGCCACGGCGTTTCCTGGCCCTTTTGATGCGTTTTGTGATGGTTTTGTAGCGGGATTGCAGGGTGTGTTGCAGGTTCGATATGACCGACAGGTTTTTTTCACCCCGTAGGGGCGGGGGTAGGGTTGGGCCGGGAGGGGACGTTTGCGTCGCCCTCGCCCTGTGCATGACCGACCCCTCCCACACCCCAGGGCGACGCAAGCGTCCCCTCCCTACATCCGCACCGCCCCCGCCCCTACGGAACGGTTGTGATTTTTGGGATGAAGATAGGGTGTAGCTGCGGCTGAAGAGCCACCATTCGAGGCAGAGTACCAGCAGGAGGAAGGCGGCGATCCACGGCCAGACTTCGCGCAGGACGTGCGGGATGCCGGGGCCGCTGGCGTTAAAGGCAGTGATGTGGGCGATGGGCAGCAGGTCTGCTGGTGCGAGTTGCGATTGCAGGGGGTCAAACAGGTTGACGGCAAAGGCTCCGTGACGCACCTGTGCGCCGGGTCCCGCGCTGTATTGTGTGACATCGTAGATGCCGGGGGTATCGGTCTGGTTGAAAGCCGTTACCGGGAATGGAGGCGCAACGGTGACGGGCTGCTGACCTGGCCCGGTGATGGTGATGCGATTGACGCCCGGCCACGCCGCAATACTGACGGGCGTAGAGGGCGAGACCTGTCCACTGCCAGCAACGGGAGGCGGCAGGAACCAGTTGACCAGGTTATACATAAGTACAGGAAAACTCGGCTGCAAAGGCAGGTCGGAATCATGTAGATCGAAGCTCAGTGCCGCTACGCGCCTGTTAGCCTGCTCTCCGGCGATTAACAGGGGCGTTTCCGGCGTCACAATTACCGGCTGCATAGACGACGCGGGGGTGATTTGATGACTGACATGCAGCGTATGAATGCTGCTGAGATCGACTTCGTTCAGTATGTTTGCCTCGCCATTGCCCGCGCTGATGCGGCTGACGGCTATCTCCGGGCCAGAGGTACCGAAGATGTAAGAGCCTGTGGGCGGATTCACAAAGAAGAGATCACCAGATGGTAAGACGGGGGGAACATAACCATCGAAGACGGTTAGATCAAAGTTGCCAGCGTTGGTATATTTGGCGGGAGTCGTCTCGAAAAGATCAAGGTTAGGCTGGATACGCAGGGCGGATTCGAGGAAACTATTGCCACTGGTTACGAGCAAGACCCGACCATGCATCGAGCCGCCCACGATAGCCCATGCTTCGTGATCCGCCTTCATGTCATCTTGCGCGATGATGTGCGCGTACAGGAAACGGGTTGTGGGAGGCAACGGCCCCCATTGCAGCACGCCACTCGCGCCGGCTGCCAGGCTAAGAGTTTGCACGCTGACCAGTTTGCCATCAGCGTAGAGTTCAACGGGAAGCGCGCGCGCCTGGTGACTGTAGTTGGCAATTTGCGCCAGCGCTACAAGGTTGCCCTGAACGGTATCTGAAGCCAGCGAAAGCAGGGCCGCGTTGGGAGCATCCGTGCCAACCTCCAGGTAGGAGACGGGGAACGGCACCTGAATTACAGAATCAGGCGTCAAGACGTGTCCATCTCCCACAATCAAGATACGCGCATCGTTGTGACCGGCGGCAAGCGAGCTTGCCAGCGAGAGTGCCTGTTGCAAATCGGCATCCTGATTGGTGACTCTGACACGCGAGAGCGCGGCATCGAGCTGACCTCTATCGGAGGAAGAAGCAATCATGACCTGTGGCGCGCGCGCCATCGCAATGAGAGAGACCTGGTCGCCCGGCCCCAGCCCGTCGATTAAATCCGCGATACGGCTACGCGCGGCTTCAAAGCGACTGGGAGCAACGTCGGTGGCCTGCATACTGGCCGATATCTGCAATATAATGATGGTGTCACCGCCGATGGGACTGCTAAAAAAGGTGACTGGCCGCGTGAGTACCAGCACGATGACGATAGCCGCCAGTATCTGCAAGAGCAGCAGAGGCGTGATACGCAGGCGCTGCCAGGGGCGACTGGCCTGCAAATCCTGGATAGATTGCTGCCAGAGTAGTATGCTGCCCACCATCCGCTCCTGGCGTTTGGGGCGCATGAAATAGAAAAGCAGAATGACGGGAATAATCAGGCCAAAGGCGAGCGCCGCCGGAATAAGTAGGCTCATCGCACCACCTGCCCCTGTCTCAGTATCCTCTGCACAACGTCGATCAGAGCCGTATCGCCGGGTATCATGGTATGCGTCATGGCGTATGAGTGCGCGAAGGAGGCCAGTTCTTGCATATAGGCCAGCAAGCGCTGTTTGTACGCTTCCAGCACTGCCGGGGTGATGCTGATATCGACGCCGCCATTGCCCTCACTATCGCGCAGGTGCCAGTCGCCTTGCAAATCCGGCTCGATCTCCTGCGGCGCGAGAATTTGCAAAAGCGCCACTTCCTGGCGCAACTGGCGCACCGAGCGCAGCCCCAGTTGATAACCTCCGGCGGAGAGAAAATCTGAAATGACGATGGTAAGACCGGGGCCGCTAACAACCCTGCCAAGATCATACAAAGCGCGATTCAAATCGGTTGGACCAGCCTGTGGCAATCGGTTAAGAAATTCGCCAGCTGCCCAGATCGCGTGCGTGCCACTTCCAACTCGGCGATGCGCAAGCAGGCGATTAGTGAGCGCGCCTATGATGACGCTCTCTTCACATTTAATCGCAATATAGGCCAGAGCCGCCGCCAGCGTTACCGCCAGCGAAGCTTTCGGCGGTTCGCCATACTGCATAGAATCGGAACAATCAATAAGTATTGTAACCGTCAGATTTTCCTCGGCCTCGAATAAGCGCAAGAAGAGTCGCTCCAATCGCGCATAAGCTCGCCAGTCAATGCGGCGAAAGTCGTCTCCGGGCGAGTAGCGGCGATAGTCCGCGAACTCCATCGACGAGCCTGCCAGTGGCGAGCGTCGCCGCCCCGGTCGCCCGCTCGCCATCGCCCTGCGCGTAATGAGCGCCAGGTTATCCAGTTGTTGCAAGGTGCGGGCGTCCAGTGGGAAACGCGCTGCGTTACTTTGATCGCTCATAATATACCTTGATCTGTCTCCTCGACAACACTTTCGATCAAATCCTCCGGCGTGATGCCTTCGGCGAGGCCGTCGAAGTTGAGGATGATGCGGTGACGCAGGGCGGGATAGGCAACGGCTTGCAGGTCTGCGAGGGAGACGTTGAAGCGGCCTTCGAGCAGGGCGCGGATTTTGGCGGTCAGGATAAGGGCTTGCAAACCGCGCGGGCTGGCTCCGTAGCGCACGAATTTGCGCACCTGTTCGGGCGCGTCTTCCTGGTCGGGATGCGTTCCCAGCAGCAGGCGCACGGCGTATTCTTTGACATGCGTGGCTACCGGAACGGCGCGCGCCGTTTCCGTCAGTTGCAGCAGTTGTTCGCCAGAGACAACCGGGCTGGCTTGCAGGTTTTGCGTGCCAACGGTGGTATCGATAATACGCATCAGATCCTTCGCGCCGGGGAAGCGCACGAGTATCTTGAACAGGAAGCGATCAAGCTGGGCTTCGGGCAACGGATAAGTACCCTCCATCTCCAGGGGATTCTGCGTTGCCAACACGAAAAATGGCCGGGGCAAGGAGTGGGTTATGTCGCCCACGCTGACGGTGCGCTCCTGCATACCCTCGAGCAGGGCTGATTGCGTTTTGGGCGTGGCGCGGTTTACTTCATCGGCCAGCACGATATTGGCGAAAATGGGGCCGGGCTGAAACGCGAAGATACGGCGGCTCCCTGTAGCGTTGGCCTCCGCCTGCTCGCTGACGATGGTGGTACCCACAATATCGGCTGGCATCAAATCGGGCGTGAACTGGATACGCGCGAACTTGAGCGACAGCGCATCCGCCAATGTGCGCACAAGCAGCGTTTTGCCCAGACCGGGAACGCCTTCCAGCAAGACATGCCCACCAGCGAACAGAGCCAGCAGCAGTTCTCGAATAACCTGTTCCTGCCCTACCACAATGGAGCGCAATTCGCCTTCTAACCGCGATGCCAGTTCTACGAACGAAGCTATATCCGCTTCGCCGGGCGTTTCTTCCTGTGCTTCAATTGTCGCAAGCGCGGGATCGAGACCGTTTTGCTTATCAAGTTGTTCGACCTGCGCCTCGGCTTTATTCTTTCTTGCCATGCTGCTTTTGCTACCCTTCTAACGATAATCCATTAACATCCGTAGGGGCGGGGGTGGTGTGGATG
>JBOGTO010000194.1:0-5881 GCA_050695155.1 Ktedonobacteraceae bacterium | reverse complement strand
GTGACCTACCTCAAACCGCAGTGGAGCAGAACGCTTTTGATGGGAGCGTTGCTGCTTGTCAATGTTGGGCTGCAATTGCTCAGCCCGCAGATCGTCCGCTTTTTCATCGACACCATCATTGCCAGAGGTCCATCAACTACCCTGGCACTTTATGCTCTGTTACTGATAGTTGTCACGCTGGTGGATGAAGGCGTATCGGTCGCCACTACCTATCTTAGCGAGAGCGTGGCCTGGACCGCCACCAACCAGATGCGTACCGACCTTGTCGCTCACTGTCTCTCGCTGGATATGGGCTTTCATAAGGCACATACGCCGGGCGAGATGATCGAGCGCATCGATGGCGATGTGGACGCGCTCTCCAACTTCTTCTCGCAGTTCGTCATCTTTTTGCTCACCAACGTCATCTTGATGGTTGGTGTACTCATCGCCGTTTACTTTGCCGACTGGCGTGCCGGGCTGGTATTAACAATCTTCTCCCTGGCGACGCTGCTGATTCTGTTGCGCCTGCGCCGCTACGCCAATCCGCTCTGGGTGAGCTATCGACAAATGATGGCAACCTTTTTCGGCTTCTTAGGCGAACACCTGGCGGCCACAGAAGATATACGCGCCAACGGCGCGACGGGCTATATCATGCAGCGTTTCTATCAACTGCTGCGACCATTGCTGCTTAGCAACCGCCGCGCGCGTATGGCAACCTCGTATTCGAGCGCGAGTACCCTCACGATTTTTGTGCTTGGCTCCGCGCTGATGATGGGACTGGGCGCGTACCTGTGGAGCATCGGCGCTATCACCCTGGGAACTGTCTACCTCTTCTGGTCGTATACCGACCTGCTCTCACAGCCCATCACGCAGATTCGCAACCAGTTGCAGGATTTGCAGCAGGCAGAAGCCTGTATCCAGCGTATCGAGCAGCTATTCAGCACAACATCCGCTATTCAGGAGAGCGAGCAGAGCATAGAACCGCCGCAAGGTCCACTGGCTGTTGCCTTTCACGACGTGACATTTGGCTATAACACTGGCGAACCGGTGCTGCATGAAGTCACCTTTGACATCGCGCCAGGCAAGGTGCTGGGCATTCTGGGCAGGACGGGCAGTGGCAAAACCACGCTGGCGCGCCTGCTCTTTCGCCTGTACGATACGCAGGAGGATGAAATCTACCTCGGTGGATCTCCGGTCAAGTCCCTTGCTTTGCGCGGGTTGCGCCAGCACATCGGCATGGTGACGCAGGATGTACAGCTTTTCAATGCCCCGGTGCGCGACAACCTGACCTTTTTTAATCGTGCCATCGATGATGCGCAACTCCTGCAAGCTCTCGATATGGTCGGGCTGAGCGCGTGGTATCAAGCTCTGCCGGATGGATTGGATAGCATGTTGGGCGCGGACGGCCAGGGCTTATCGGCTGGCGAGGCACAATTGCTGGCTTTCGCGCGCGTCTTCCTCAAAGACCCCGGACTGGTCATCTTCGACGAAGCCTCGTCGCGCCTCGATCCTGCCACCGAACGCCGCATCGAGCGGGCTGTAAGTAGTATTCTCGCCAACCGTACCGGTATCGTGATTGCTCACAGGCTGGCAACGATCCAGCGCGCCGACGACATCCTGATCCTTGAAGATGGGCGCATACGCGAATATGGCCCGCGTGAAGCGCTGGCAGCCGATCCCCAATCGCGATTCTCCCATTTGCTCAAGGTTGGTTTAGAGGAGGTACGCGCATGAAAACGTGGCAATCGTCCTGGCGCATTCTATGCTATCGCCCCTGGATTTATGTGATCGAAGGCCTGTGCATTACCTTGTTCCTCTTTTCGCGGGTGGCTTTTGGCATCATCGTACAGGACTTCTTTAATTTGCTGCCCAGGCAGCCGCATCTGAGCTTCACGATATGGGCCTTGATGGTCATATTAGCCATCGCCGCCATTTTGCGCATCGGGGTCATTCTCAGCGAAACGCTGACCGAGACGTATAGTAACTTCATGCACAAGACGCTGCTCCAGCGCAATATATTGGACTACATCTTGCAGCGTCCGGGGGCGCAATCGCTGGCCTGCTCGCCCGGCGAAGCGCTCAACATTCTGCGTGATGATGCCTTCAACGTCGAAGAGATGCTACAAGAGTTGCTGTGGATCATCGGCTTTTCCCTGTTCTCCATCGTCGCCTTTTTCCAGTTGCTGGCCGTCAATGCGCGTTTGACGCTGCTGGTCTTCCTGCCGCTTGCCCTGGTCGTTGCCGTTGTCCAAAGCCTGAGCGCGCGTATTGAGAAGTTTCGCATAGTCAGTCGCCAGGCGACGGGCCGCGTCACAGGAGCTATCGGCGAAATCTTTGGCGCGGCGCAGGCCATCCAGGTAGCAGGCGCGGAGTCGCACGTCGTCGATTACTTTCATACCTTGAACGATCAAAGGCGCGTTGGCATGGTACGAGACCGGACACTAACCGAAACGCTCAACTCGACCTTTGGCGCAGCCGTTGGCCTGGGAAAAGGAGCCATCCTGCTGATCGTAGCCTTCACCGTCTACTCAGCGCATATGGGCATCGGCGACATCGTGCTGTTCCTCTACTACCTGGGCTTCGTGACGCAATTCACGCAGAATTTCGGCACGTTCATCACGCTCTATAAGCAGGCGGGCGTATCATTTGAGCGCATGGAGCATCTATTACAGGGCGCGCCAGCCGCAGCACTGGTGACGCATAACTCTTTATACCTCAAAGGCAACGCACCTGCTGCCTCGATTCCCATCATCACAGAGCGAGATCGCTTGCAAACGCTCACCGTTACCAATTTAACCTATCGCTATCCAGAAAGTGGGCGCGGCATACAGCAGGTTAGTTTCACGTTGCAACCAGGCACACTTACAGTAATTACCGGGCGCGTAGCATCCGGTAAAACGACCTTGTTGCGCGTATTGCAAGGGCTATTGCCGAAAGACGAGGGCGAAATTCGCTGGAATGATGAGCAGGTAGCCGACCCGGCCAGTTTCTTCGTGCCGCCGCGCAGCGCCTACACGCCCCAGGTGCCGCACCTCTTCAGCGACACCCTCGAAGAAAACATCCTGATCGGGCTACCAGAAGACGCTGCCGCGCTGCAAACCGCCATCGAGACAGCCATTATGGAACGCGACGTAGCCAGTTTTGAGCAAGGCTTGCAAACCATCATTGGCACCAGAGGGCTAAAACTCTCAGGAGGCCAGGCCCAGCGCACCGCCGCCGCGCGAATGCTCGCCCGCCCATCAGAACTGCTCGTCTTCGATGATCTCTCCAGCGCCCTCGATGTCGAAACCGAACAACAACTCTGGGAACGCCTCTTCTCCGAAGGCAAACGTACCTGCCTCGTAGTATCACACAGGCGTACTGTCCTACAAAGAGCCGATCATGTAATCGTCCTAAAAGACGGGTATGTTGAGGCGCAGGGAAGACTGGATGATTTGTTGGAGACGAGCGAAGAAATGAAAAAGCTGTGGCGGGACAAAGATTCGTAGTCATTGTAGGGGCGGGGGTGGCGGAGTGGATGGGTGGGGACCCTTGCGGTCGCCCTCGTCCCTTCCCTTTGGTTTTAGCATACGCGACAGTCGCTCTCGCCCCTTTCTTTTGGTTTTGATATACACAATAAAGGAGACCCATCATGGACAACTCACAACCGCGCTCCTGGCGCAGTGTTGAAGAACTCGTCGAAATCGGCTTTCAGCGTTCGCGCGTGGTCATGATGAACGAGGCGCACGCGGGAGATTTGCGCTGTGTACGTACTCGCGTGATTGGTCGGCGTATCTTGCCTGCGGCTCACAAAATGGGTGCGCGTTATCTGGCGATGGAGGCGTTGTGGCCGGAAATTGTGGGAGAAGCCAATCGCACGCACCAATTGGGAGAAGCTCCAGTTGAGAGCTATCTGGCCCAGCCGGAGATGCGCTCGTTTATTCAGACCGCGCTCGACCTGGGGTGGACGCTCGTTCCCTACGAGGCCGATTTTTCGCTGGAACCTCCGGGTCTTCCCAGGTGGAGTCAAATCAATTGGCGCGAGGAGATGCAGGCTCGCAATCTCATCGCATTTCTCCATTCAATGCCCGGCAATACGAAAATGCTGGTCTGGTGTGGCAATAGTCATCATGCAAAAATGATTATTCCCAAACAGGCAGATGACCCGCAAGACGGGGAATGGGTATCAATGGGATACCAGTTCAAGGCATTGAGTGGCATCGACCCCTTTGTCATTGATCAAATTCGGACCGTTCATTTTCCAGCTTTGACGGGAAGGAGAATGGAAGAGTGGCTGAACGAAGTAGCGCCTCAGTTGACCAGCTTTGGCAGGACAGCTGGTTTTCTTGCAGAAGAAGCCCCTGCCTGCTTTCATGTCAGCAGCGCTGAAGATGCCTATGTGGTATCACTCGATAACGAGATGGAATAGGGAAACTAATAAGTAAGGGATGGGCTACGGCAGAAAGCCGTAGCCCATCCCTTACTTATTAGTTTGTAGAATGGGTAGATTCCTGTGCCTGTGTACCCTGTTTTTCTTCTGACGGTGCCTCGGCGGTTGTCGCCGTCTTCTGTTTTTCTTGCTCGCGCTGCTGTTCAGGGGTCAGCAGCATGATCGCTGCCTGCTGGGGACTCAGAGGAATACGTGAAAGGTGATCGCGTACCTGGTTGAGTTCTTCCATCGGCAGTTCGGACAGCAGTTTATCCTTTGCTTCTTTGGCTTGCCCGACCGTCTTGCCGGCGTTGCGCGCGACCGATTGTATGGCCTTTGGCCCGAAAATCAACAGCCCGATGACGAGAATTACTACCCAGTCTAATGGATGAAAGCCCATACGGCCGCTCCTTCTATTTCTATGTTATGCAATCTAACCTCTTTTTTACCCCTATATCATACCATACGTTAGAAAGAGACATGCAGACTCTTCGCAAACTCGCCGAAGAAATATGCCAAATTTGCCAGGTGGGGCGTTTCTTTTAATAGAGAGTATACAGGAAAGCGTGCGGAGGCAGGATGGCTCAATGTCTCATGACATTCGCTGTCATCAGCTCCATTGAGCCATCCTGGCCGATCACGGTGGATGGTATCATGGACCCAGGACTTCCCCCACACACCCCTTATCTGGGTACACCGGTCGTGTTTCCCCCAGGACAACGACCGGTCTCTTTTTGTTTTGGGCCGTTTTCCCCGATATGATGCATAAAAAAAAGCTGTACAAATCTCTTTACTCGACATATAATACTAGTAGAGTTTCCATCCCTGTATCAATCTTTGTCATGTATTTCAAGAAGCGACAACAGTAGGAGGGTGTATCATGCAGCAACAATCTTCACCTACTCCCGGCACGGATGCTGGAACGTCAATTGCACTGAAGTATGGACTCAAACGTAGCCCTTTGTGGCCGGAAGTTGAAAGGGCATATCTCGCTCAAAACGAGCTATGCACGGTATGTTCCAGCAATTCAACCATTCAGATTCATCACGTCATGCCCTTCCACCTTTGCCACCTGGTGTATCGAGGAGACCTGGAGCTTGACGAGCGGAACTTTATGTCGTTGTGTGAAGAAACGGGCAACAATCACCACCTTTTGCTCGGTCATCTTGGCAATTTCGAGTCCTATAACCAGGGCGGTAGGGAAGCCATCCTGGTGCTGGGAAAATCTCTACCGGGTCTTAGCGAGGAGGCTATTAAGGCTGACCAGGCATGGGTACAGTTGATGGGTAGCCGCCCCAAACCCTGGGAGCAATGGAGCCACGCCGAGAAACTGGCGTTCAGGCAAATCCTGGATACCACCTTGCCTTTTATAGCGACGGCTAAAGCCTCTGCGCCTTATCCATTCCTGGACGATGGAACGCCAAATCCTGAAGCGGTAGCTACAACCTATCACTAAATAAAATCAGTGAGTGTTCAGCAGGGCATGGCTTGCCA
>JBOGTO010000193.1:0-8789 GCA_050695155.1 Ktedonobacteraceae bacterium | reverse complement strand
GGATTATGGACATAACACACATTACCCAGGCGGGAAATATGATGTACCATATGACACTATGATATACTGATGGACGGGCTTATCTCTATTGGATTGCCATAGTATGGATATGGAGAAAGGAGTAGTTAGCACAGAGAAAACGACGAAGGTATTTTCGTATTCGTCCTTGCAGGTCATCCCTTTTATCGCTCCTACCCCTCGGATCACCGAAGTTATTATTTAGGAGGTATCCTATGGCTGTATCGAAAAAACAGGCCAGAGAAGAACTGATCGCGCAGGATATGAAACGTCTGCACGGTCTGGGTTACGCGCAGGAACTCTTTCGCGCAATGGGTGGCTTCTCCAACTTCGCTATTTCTTTTACCATCATCTCCGTTCTGAGCGGGTGCGTTACCCTCTTTTCCCTGACCGTCTCCGACGGAGGCTTTACCGCTGCGTCCATTGGCTGGCCGCTCGTCACCGTTTTTGTGGTGATTGTGGCGCTGGGCATGGCGGAGCTGGCCTCGGCCTATCCAACGGCAGGCGGACTTTACTACTGGTCCTCGAAGTTGGGAGGACCCGGCTGGGGCTGGTATACTGGCTGGTTCAATCTGATCGGCCAGATCGCGGTCACGGCTGGCATCGACTACGGCGCGGCTATCACATTGGACGTGCTGCTTAATGCCTGGTTCCCCAGCATTCCAGCCACGCTCGGCACGGTCTTTGCCCTCGACCCGCACACGCAGTTGTTTACGTTGCTCCTGTACGCCATCATCCTGGCTCTACATGCGATGCTGAATATCTTTGGCGTGCGTATCGTTGCCTTCCTGAACGATATTAGCGTGTGGTGGCATATCGCGGGTGTTATACTCATTAGTGGTGGTGTCGTGATTGCTGCTATTGCTGGCTCGCAGTTCGGCGGCGTGGGTGGCAGCGATTTCACCAAACCGGCCCAGTTTGTGACGCACGGACTAAATTCCGCCGGTACGCTCTTCACCGTCAATCACACCTATAATGCGACTGGCTTCCCCATCTGGTATGCGTTCTTGCTCGGCCTGTTGCTAGCACAGTATACCTACACTGGCTATGACGCCTCGGCGCACATGACCGAAGAGACGATTGGTGCGGCAACGCGCGCGCCCTGGGGTGTAGTAATGTCGGTGGTAGTCTCAGCTTTCGCGGGTTACGCGCTGTTGATGGGCCTGATTGCTGCGGTACCGAATCTGGGTACCGCTGGTCTGGCTATCAATCCGGTGATCTACATTCTGGAGACACGCCTGGGGTTTGTGCTGGGAACGATCCTCTTTGCGGTAATCTTTGGAGCGCAGTTCTTCTGCGGTATGTCGTCGATCACGTCGAACTCACGCATGATCTACGCCTTCTCACGAGACGGCGCGGTGCCATTCCACAATTTGTGGCATAGCCTGGATAGAGGGCGCACACCACGCAACGCCATCATCTTGTCGGCGGTTTGCGCTTTCATACTGGCTGTCCCGTCTCTTTTCAACTTCGCAACCTACGTAGCGGTAACTTCCATCGCTACCATTGGGCTGTACATCGCCTATGTGTTGCCCGTTTTGTTGCGCCTGTTCGCGAAAGATTTCGTACCCGGCCCCTGGCACCTGGGCGCATGGAGCAGACCGATAGGCATCATTTCCGTCATCTGGGTGGTGTTCATCGCCATTCTCTTTATGTTGCCTACTGCCAATCCGGTTACACCGGTCAACTTTAACTATACACCTATCGTCGTGCTTGGCCTGTTCATCATCGTCACCGTCTGGTGGCTGGTCAGCGCGCGCAACTGGTTCAAAGGACCAGTTATTCAGGGTTCGGAGGCGGAAATGGAGGCCATCGAACGCAGCGTTGGCGAAACGGTTCACATCGAAGGCGCTGCTGGCGGCCAATAACTTTTCAATAGCGTCTAATCACGACGAGGGAGGGCCGGATTGTATAAATGATCCGGCCCTCCCTCGTCTTTTTGTTTCGTTCACTGGCATTTTTGTCGATAGAATATGTATTTCCTTTAACTCTTGCATTTTTAGCACGAACCATGTATACTTATGTAAAGTGGATGTGCGGTGCTACGAGTGTTAAATAATAGAACACGTATTTCCGACCCGTAATACCCCATGTATTTCTGTTGTGTAGGTGGTAGTTCACGTAGCTATTTCTTGTATAACGGCATCAAATGTAATTAGCGAGGAACCGGAACAGAAAGGAATTCCCCCCTCATGGAAGAGCGAATAATTCAGGATTTTGTGCATCGAGTATCCACCGATGAGAGCTTGCGCAAAGAGTTGGTGAGTAACCCTGATGGTGTAATTATGCGCGAAGGTTTTTCGCCGCGAGTGGCTCGTGTCATATCACGCCTGGTGCCGCATCTGGCAGTTGAGCAAACAATCGGACCGTCGTATCGCTTCTGGAATTAGCCAGCAACCAGATATTGCTGAGGCCTCATTGCCGGTAATCATGGGCATTTGACGGGTTGGGGCCATCGCCATGAGTAATACAGCTCAACCTCCCATAAATTCATTTGCCGCTCAACAGCAATTGCTACGCGAGCGGCTTCATATTCTTCTATCAACCTTACATCCAGCGTTGCGAACGGATGTTAAACGGGCTTTTGAAGAGAGCGGCAAGCTCCTGTTTCAGTCCTCCGATAGTGCAAGCGCATCTCATCTCACCATGCCGTCTGGTTCCTGGCCTTTACTTACTCTATCGATAGCGCGGCATATTTCCCCGAACATTGACCCTATCTTTGCCAGTAGTGTAGCTATAGCGACCGAATGTTTTGTCTGCGCGTTGGATTTACTCGATGATGTAGAGGATGAAGATCGAACGCCAATCGTCCAGGAACTTGGAGCCGCGCGTACCCTGAATGTTTCAACTGCCCTGTTGGCCCTGGCGCAGCGGGCGTTACTCTCACTTTTGCAACAAGGCGTTGACCAGGCGTTGGTGTTGCGCCTGCTTAGCGTTATGGATGAGGCGACACTGGTTGCAACCTCAGGGCAGCATCGCGATCTGCTGGCAGAGCAGCGCAAGGCAAGTGATTTTACACGCGAGGAATGCATCGAGATTGCTGCCGCCAAGGCCGGGTCTATTATGCGTCTTGCTTGCCTGTTGGGTGCTATCTGCGCGAGCGCAAGTGATGCTGAGTGCGCCGAATTTGCGGAAATGGGAGAACTATTGGGGATAGCCCATCAGCTTGACAATGACGCGCATGACCTGTATTATCTACTAGAATCGGCTGATGCTTCTCCAGATATTCCTGTTGCAAGGAACGTGAAGACAGACCTGGCGCGCGGGAAGAAAACCTTACCTGTTGTGCTTGCGGCCAGCGGAAATGCATCGCTTCAGGAAAACCTTGAACCAACCGATGAAGTGACACAGGAGTACATGCAGGCTCTGCGCGAAGGAATTATGACCACCTGGGCTATCTGTCTGCTGTATCGAGAGCGTGCCAGTGACCGCGCGCAAGCAATTTCCTTGAGAAAGCCTCTTGCTCCAGAATTGCGTTTATTACTGGGTCTGGAGCAGTAGATTCATTCGTGGTGGCAAGTATGGGAGAGATTTGAATGAAATACCTATCCTGGGTACGTTTCCGGGTCGGACGCTTTCTGTTCATAATTGTTGCTGCCATTGTTTATTGCTTTTTGCTCGTCATAGGCGGGTTGCGTTTCTTCCCTCCGGCTAACGCAAATGCCGCTACCCTTGCTTCGTTCTGGCTGCTCCTGGGCTTCTCAACCCTGATTTCGCTGATGTTTCTGGCAGTCGGCAGCCTGGTCTGGCTTTTCGCGCGTGACCGGCGTGTCGCGCTCCTGCTTTTTTGTAGCTCATGTACCATGATGATGACCTTTGCTGTAGAGACAGGGTCAGTCAAAAATGATGTCATATCTTCTATCATCGGTGGTATAAACAGTTCAGTTTCGCTCGCCTTCTTCGCTGTCTTTTTGCTGCTGTTTCCGGGCGATTACCTGTCACAGTTCTTATCGAAGCAAAATCGCCAACTTCAGTTGGCGAGGTATCACCTGATGCGGGCGTACCTGCTGATTATTGGCATACTACTTGTGCCGGCGGTTCTAGGAACCATATTTCACTACCTGGGACCATTGTTTGCTGATTTCCTATATGATTACGCTATTAATTTCTACGTTTTGTTTGTGCTGGTGGGCATCATCGTTACCATTATTATTGCGTATAGAGGATTACCCACGCTGCGCGAACGCCAGCAAATTCGTCTATTCGTCGGTGGGGTGGTGCTGGCATTTGTCCCTTTTTTATTCCTGACTTCATTACCAGAACTGCTGAATTTGCCATCGCGGTATGTGATCGATGGTCAGATCAGTACGCTCTCCGCTATTCTTTTGCCTCTCGCGCTTGGCTACTCTATCCTGCGTTACCAGATTCTCGTTTTCGATATGTACATTCGTCGTTTTGTTGTCTGGGTAGTGGGTGTCGTAAGTCTTATTGTGCTAGGCTACATGGTGGTGATGTTTAGCAGCCTTGCTGCGTGGAGCAACGACACGGCGCATATTCTGATCGTGGCGTTATTTTTGCTGGTGTTGGCTCCCGTTGTCTGGTGGCTGGCACATATCATTACTGAACGCCTCTTTTTCAACGAGATTAGTCATTATCGCCGCTTGATTGAAAAACCTGTATTGCTTGCGCGCGAGACGTTAGACATTGACGAATCGGCACGCTTGCTTACGCTGGCTATCGTTCACGCCTTCGAAATAGACGAGGTATGCCTGTACACACTCGACCAGGAAAGCGGGTATTATCAGCTTACCCCGGCACTAAATACGAGTGACCAGCACGATGCTGCTCGCCAGCGCCTGGCCCAACTGCTGCTGACAACCAGCATGTCATCCGACAACGCCGCGCCAACGCATGGAGAAACTTCTTTTAACCTGCTAGATGGACTTCCAGAACGGCTTTCTTTGTTTAGAAACGTTGATATATACCGGCGTCCACTTTTACTGAGTGAAGCGGCCAGGGCGGAAGGAGACCTGCCAACGGGCCTGGCGCGTTACCTGTCAACCTCGGCATTGGTTGAAAATGATCCTCTGTTGATCCCTGTACGCGCGCAGGGCAAAATGATCGGGCTACTGGCGCTGGGCGCGCGCAGTGATGGTCAGCAGTACGCTGGTCCCGATTTTGAGGTTATTGAACTTCTCCTGGGACGTTTCGCGCCGCTATTGGAAACGGCCAGGCTCTACAGGGAGGCTCACCGGCACGACATCGCCCTGCGCGATGCTTATGAGAAGCTCAAGGAACTCGATAAGTTGAAAGATCAGTTCATCATGACGGCATCGCATGAATTGCGCACGCCACTGACCGCTGTGCAGGGCTATATCGAATTATTACATAACTATAATGAGCGTTTGAGCGCGGAAGAGCGTGCCAATTTCATCGCGAAGGCGCAGCGCGGTTGCGACGAATTGACGTTGATGGTCGGCAATATCATGGATTCCAGCCGTGTAGAATTCGATATACAGGAAGTTGTTCTAACCGGTGTGCCACTGGCTGCCTCGGTGGCGCATGTGCTGGAAATCATGGAGGGCATTACCCGGCGTGAAAACCGCCGTGTAGAACTGGACATTTCAGAAGACATCATGGTTCTGGCGGATGGGTTGCGTCTCAGACAGATCATTCTCAACGTGGTTGGCAATGCCCTCAAATATTCAGCCGTAGGTTCGCCGCTTGAAATCACGGCTGATGCCAGCGATCGGATGACGACTTTGCGTGTTCGTGACTATGGACAGGGCGTACCAGCAGCAGATCAAAAGAAGCTTTTTGAGCGATTCGTGCGGTTGGAGCGCGATATGAATAGTCCAGTGCGCGGCGCGGGATTGGGTCTGGCTATCAGTAAACAACTGGTCGAGGCTATGGGGGGGCGTATCTGGGTGGAGAGCAGTGGAGAAGAGGGGAAAGGAAGCGTCTTTGCTTTTTCCCTCAAGCGTTATCCGTCCGTCCAGGCACTGGCGTCGTAACGTAGCCCCGTTCTTGCGCATACTGCCACAATGATTGCTGCAACTGCCGCCGGGCACGCGAGATGCGGCTCATGACGGTCCCTATGGGGATTTGCAGCGCCTGCGCGATCTCTTTATACGACATGCCCTCGATGTCGGCCAGGATCACCGGCATACGGAAGTTGTAGGGCAGATCGTTCAGCGCTTTATACACATCCTCGTCCAGATACTTGCTCAGCACTTCATCTTCTGCCGCCGTTGTCAACTCCCGTCCGCTTAGATCGCGGATGCGGTTGTAGAGATAAAATTCTTCGCCATCGGGAAGCGTGGTGGGCGTCGGGTGTGTCGCCTGCTTGCGGTAGCGATTGATGGCAGACGTATTTAAGATACGGAAAAGCCAGGCCCGTAAATTCGTACCCGGATGGTATGATTTTGAAAAGCGGAAAGCCTTCAACATCGTTTCTTGAACCAGGTCTTCTGCCTCCTGCTGGTTGCGTGTCAACCGTAAAGCTGTGCGATATAAACTATCTAATTGGGCGATGACACCCGCTTCAAAATCCTCTGAAACCTGCTCGTCACCTGCATGATTTTGCTGTGACGATGTGGACTCCTCGAACATGTAAACTCCTCTAACACTGCATGGCTTTGTCTGCCATCCGCTACCTTCCAGTATATCATAGAGCGGATAGTCAACAGGCACACTTGCGTCGTGAGACGAAAAGGGCCTGGAACTATATCTTAATTGGTCGGGGGAATGAAAGCCCATGTGATTTATGTTAAAATGTACAGAACAATGTAAGCCTGATGTCAAGTGTGACATGCAAGGCAGTGTATTGGCGAGACGGCAAGCCTTACAAGTCTCATTAAAGAACCAGAAAAAGTGGAAAGCACATGGATGAATGTATGGACTGTTTTGAAATCGTTGCTCGTCTCCATCTATATATTGACCGGGAACTCAGTGTCGATGAAATCGCAGTGGTGCAAGCACATCTAGCCGACTGCCCACATTGCGAATGCCGCTTTCACTTCGATGAGGGTGTGAAGCGACTGATTCACGAATGCTGTACCATTGAGCGCGCGCCTGCGCACCTGCGAGAAGCGGTGCTGCGCCTGGCTCGTATGCCCATTGGCGAGGTCGTAACACTCGATCCAGAGTTGGAGATGGAGATCAGGGCTGATCTGGAAGAAGATTGTTAAGGTAGGGACGCGATCAATCGCGTCCTTATATATTGATGCCCCAGTTAAAAAAGCGGTTGAGAGTGAGTAGTAAATTGAAGTAGATCATGACGCCCAGCACGATCATGATAATACCTGTAGCTATTTCGATTTTCCAGGTATGCGGCTTCAACCACTTGAGTACTTTGCTCAGGCGGTCAAGCCCCAGGCCCAGCAACAGGAATGGGATACCCAATCCCAGTGAGTAGACCAGCAGCAGCATAACCCCTTCTCGTAAAGTACCCGCGTTGGAGGCCAGCACAAGAATAGGCCCCAGGATCAGCCCGACACAGGGTGTCCAGCCGATGGCAAAGATCAGGCCGATCAAAAAAGAGGCGGGATAGCCCGGACGATTGGGGCGGTACTGGAAACGTTTGGTGCGATAGAGAAAAGGCAGCTTGAAGATGCCTGTTAAATGTAGCCCGATCACCACCAGCAGGACGCCGCCAACCTGGCGCAGCAAAAATTGGTGAATCTTCAGGAACGCGCCCAACGCGCTGGCAGTCGCGCCTAATGAGACAAATGCTACCGTGAAGCCCGCCACAAATACCAGCGCGTGCAGGAAGGTATTGAGACGCGCCGGGCGTTCAATCTCCTTGCCCTGGCTATCGGTCGATTGATAGATGCTCTGGCCGACAAGTTGCGCAAGGTAAATAGGCACAAGGGGTAGGACGCAGGGCGAGAGAAACGATGCCAGTCCAGCGATAAAAGCCACGCTTATTGATACTTGTGAAGAAATCATAACAGGCGGGTTCTCCAAAATACTGCTTTATTCTCTGTAGGCGTTTTCGACGGCAACAGTATGCCATATCACTTACTATACCAAAACCGTGCAACCCTCATCTCATCGCTATTCAAGCCACTCTCTTGTACCGGACAGCCTCATGCATACCTTATCATACTATACTGAATCAATGACGCACACGCAACACATCTCTATATCGCCAAAACGAGCGATTTTTGAGGGTCTGTATGTGCAAGCAGGAATGTCCAGGGAATGACCATTCTGAAAATGTGGCCTTTTATGCAGAAACGCGCCGAGTCATTCGGGCATAAACACAAGGTGATTCTTTGCCTCTTGCCAGATGTCCCACAGTTCTTGCGCGGCCTCTATCGCCATCTCTTGACCAATATAGGAAGCCATCATCCCTCCACCAGAAAAAATCCACGCTTTCTCACTATTCCTGCGTGAAACACTGGCAAGACATCGACTTGAGAGAATGCGTAGTCGCTCCTGCAATTCTGGCGTCGGGGTAAAGTCAGGGCTACCAGCTAAAGCAGGTTCTGTTTCTGGTTCGTCATAGTATCCCAAAAACACTGGCTCAGTATTTGTATCGAATGACGCTGATGCGCCATGAAACCAGACAGAGATTGCAGGGATTTTCTGTGACTGACACCATCGAAAATAGTGCATCTGCAAGGTGCTATTATGACCGTAGCGCATCACCAGATAGCCGTGTTGTTTGGCCTGCTCTAGCAACGCCTCGTTTCTCGCATTCATCATGAGACCCCCATCTTGATGTTTTACTCCATCCATTGTACCCTACTTTTCTCACCACATGGAAGGAATTGCTGGAAATTATGACCTTTAACGCCAAGAGCAAGAAAGAGGGTGTGTACAGT
>JBOGTO010000192.1:0-1874 GCA_050695155.1 Ktedonobacteraceae bacterium | reverse complement strand
TTCTCCACATCCGCCCCTTGTCCCTACAGAACCGGGCGGGCATTTCTCGTCATGGCTGCCTTCGGTCGTTCAATTCAGCAAGACTCCTCACTTCTTGTTACTGCCCCCACGCATACACCAGCGTCGTGTTAATCACAAAGAGTAGCGCGAAAACCACTCCCCATACGCGCTGGCCTGCGGCGTAGAGAGCAACGGCGGCTGAGCCGAAGAAGACTATTTGCAGGAGCAAACGCCAGATGCCGTCCAGATGCCACGTAGCTTGCGGCGATCCGAATAAAGCCCATACCACTATAGCCAGTGCCGGAAGGCCAATGCCGAGTGCGATTTTGGCGAACGCTCCTGAACCGTTGTGGAAGCCCCAGAATGCCAGCGCGGCCAGAACGCCCAGTTCCAGCAGAAAGGCCAACCCCAGATTCGCATTTTTTATGGTTGTGAGAAACATATCTATCATACCTTTCAAAAGTCATTTATATTATTTTCCGGTGGGGGCTAATCGGCTCAGACCATTGATGAACAGGTTGATAAGCCAGTGGAAACTGGCGTCCGTGTCTATAGGTATGCCGAAACCGCCCGCCACTTCCAGCGAGATGAAGCCCTGCACAATGCTGCGCAGGCCGCGAATGGCGTGAATAGCATCTTCCTCGCCGAGTTTGTATGGCGCGAGTACGGCCAGGACAACTTCCACGACCTGTTGCGCGATGGCCTGTACCTCCGGGTCGCCAGGAGGCGGAGCTTGCAGTGTAAGAGCGTAGCGTCCAGGTGTTTGCCGGGCATAGACACGGTAGGCATCGGCCAGCGCAACAATAGCCTCCTCGCGCGATTTCCCTACTGTCGCTCGTGTGATGTAATCGCGCAAATCCCGTAAACAGTAGAGCGCCAGGTCGTGTTTGAGGCCGGGCAACCCGGCGATGTGATTGTACAGGGAGGGCGTTTTCACACCCAGACGCTCGGCCAGGCGGCCAAGCGTGAGCTGTTCGATGCCCTCCTCATCTACCAGCTTTGCTGCAGCCTCTACCACACTTGCCTGGTCCAGCCCCATCCTATGCGACATGCGGTTGTTGTTTCTTTTGCTCTTTCGCCAGCGACTGCTCCATGACGCGAATAGCGCGTTGCATGTCTGCCTGTGGCTGGCTGAGCATACGCCCATGCCCAACGGTCAGCACGGATGGCTGGAGTGCCAGCAGTTTGCGCGCGCTCTCCAGGGCCAGCCCTTTATGCCAGGTAGCAAAGGCTGGCAAAGGGAAGAGTAATTCAAACGTCCCCGAAACAGCAACGCCGCCCTGCGTCTGGAAGGCATCTCCGGCAATCAGCGAGCGATCCCGCGTATCGAGAAAGGCGATATGGCCGGGGGTATGCCCTGGCGTGGCAATCACTTCAAGCGAGCCGATATGGTCCCCCTCGTGCAAAAGCAGCGTTGGCTTCGTCTGGCAAATGGGATAGCCGCCGCGCAGGCGTACCTGCGGCTCGGAAGGGTCAAGACTCTTATCGCCAGTGAGAAAACGCGCATCTCGCTCGCTTATGGCAACCGGGACATCTGGCAATGCTTTATGCAGCGCATCCAGCGAGCCAACATGATCGACATGGGCATGGGTCAACAGGATACGTGTAATAGGCAGGCCCAGCTTGCGCGCTTCCTGCATGATCGCCTGTGCCTGGCCGCCCATATTGGTGTCGATTAACGTAAAGCCGTCGTCTTCACGTACCAGGTAGCAATTGAAGGCTACAAGGCGGGTCAATTGAAAAAGATTGTTGCTAAAAGCTGTCACTTTCATGGTTTGTTCTATCCTTTTTACTAATTAAATTAGCCTAAAAACTAACTACATTAGTATAATAAACTAATCACATTAGTTTGTCAAGAGGGGAACATGGCGATC
>JBOGTO010000191.1:0-4876 GCA_050695155.1 Ktedonobacteraceae bacterium | reverse complement strand
CGAGGGTACCGGCTGCTTCAAAGGCTGCGGCATTGACCAGTTTAGCTCCTACCAGGTAGCAGTTTCCCATATCCTGACGCTCATCACTGATGCTCAAACCACTATGCGCTACAAGGTTCCCTTTTTCTACTTCAGCGACCGCGATTTTATTCAGGACGGGGAATACTGGCCTATCGGTATCCTCGATACCCTGGGTCATCCCAAACCCGTGCGCCAGGACCTCGGCATGGGCGCGCGTACCCTGAACATGAGTTGTTCTAACGGCCAGTTCAACGCTGTCACCCAGGAGCAACTGTTAGCCAAACTCTACCAGGGCTGCTCTCTGCCATCCAACTACCTGGGCATAGTGACCAGTTAAGCCGCGCTTTCTCGTTACTATATGGATGCGCAAGCGTCCTATCCTATAGCCAGAGATTCGAGTTCATAAGGAAAGCTCATGCAAGCGCCCGGCGATTTCTCAGAAGATATACAAAAGCAACCTGCCACCAGTAAGACTTCAGGTGAGATAGGTTTGCTTGAGGAGAATATTGCCGCCGGTGAATCCGGTGTACTTGAAAGCCGCCCGCTTTCCCGTCAAACTGCCGGTGAATCCGCAGTGCCATCGAGTGGTTGGCACGAGTGGTGGGCAGCTTTACGCTGCATCTTGCCCATCTATATTGCTACTCACCTTGCCTTGCTCATTCTCACTTACTGCTCGGCGCTGTTCACTATCGGAAACTTCTCGTACAGAACGCTGCCTGTTTCTAATTTGTGGATGGCCTGGTTTCGCTGGGATAGCGGCCATTATACCGCGATTGCCACGAACGGCTACGATGCCGCGTGGCGCACAGCTTTTTTCCCGTCATTCCCATTGCTCGAACACCTGCTTTCTTTCGTGACGCATGATCCCTTTGTCGCGGGTCTGATTATTTCGAATGTGGCGGGCTTGTTCATGCTGGCCGTATTCTATCGCCTGGTGCTGGAAGACTTTGATCGTACTACAGCGTGGAATGCTGTACTCTATCTTGCGGTATTCCCGACCGCCTTTTTCTTCGCGGCAGCTTATACCGAGTCGCTTTTCCTGCTGTGCGCTTTGCTCAGTTTTTATTACATGCGCCGGGGTTCGTGGTGGCTGGCGGGAGTGTTTGGCCTGCTGGCAAGCCTGACGCGATCAGTGGGTATCTGTTTACTGCTGCCGTTCTGTTATGAATACCTGCGCCAGCATGACTTCTCTCTTAAAAGGCTGCGCTTCGACGCGCTTACTGGCGTGGGCATACCTGCCGGCATTGGCATCTTTGCCCTGTATTGCTACTATCGCTTTCACGACCTGCTAGCCTTTTCCCATGCGCAGGAAGTCTGGAATCATTCGCTGCATGGTCCCTGGCACGGCTTAATCGATTCCGCGCTCAACATCCTGCGCCACGAGCTGTTTTCGTTCGATGGTATTCACAATATGATCGATCTGAGCGCCTGCCTCTTCATACTTGCGCTCATCATACTGATGTTCGTCGGGCCGTGGAAATTTCCCAGGACATACCTGGCTTATGGCCTTTACGCGATTGTTATTTACCTGTTCACGCTCATTTTCCCCATCGGCGGCGGTGATCCGCTGGGGTCATCCTCACGCTACATGCTTGAAGTCTTCCCCGCCTTCATTGTGCTGGCCGCCATCGGCAAGAAACCGCAGGCGAATCTCTACTATCTCATGCTTGCTGTGCCGTTGTTAGCCTTCATGTTGCTGCAATTTTTAACGGGACGCTGGATCATCTAATAGATCACATGGGGATCAACAGGAAGCGTTCGCGTTCCCTTGCTACTTGCGTCACGCGCTGGATAAGCTGGCGCAACGGGCCACTTCCCTGGCTATTCCAGCCTTCGGGCGTGAGTTGCGTGACGTAGTTATACACTTGCTCGCAGTCGCGTACCAGGAAGAGATCAAAGTTCAACAACTGCTCCAGCAGCGTCTGTTCCTGGCGAAAACGCCACCACGTCTTATCCTGAGTTGGCACAGACATGCCGCGAATATGCGTTTCGCAATCCGAAAGCTCCTGTCGCACCAGCCCCATCTCGCGTACCTGTGCCATTGCCTCCTGCGGCGGATCAGGATTGGCGCGTGTCAGCGGCGGAATGAAGTGGCGCTGGTAATCGCCGCGCAGCCGTTCCAGCAAATCAATGGACTGCCCCAGGTAATAGCTGGCGCGTTCGCGCACCAACAAATCGTCGGTTCTGGCCGTATTCGCCCTGTTGTAAAAGTTATACCCATAGCCGGTCAGCAACAATTGCAATTGCTGGATCACCGGGTCTCCCGATGGTTGTGAACTCATGGCGCTGCTCCTTTCGTAGATGATTTTGACAACCAGATAGGTAATGATACAAATCGGTTGCCCTCTAACTGTAGGGACAAGGGGCGGATGTGGGGATGGGCGGGGGCCTTGTGCTTGTCCTCGCTGGAGGTATGTAATCCGGCGGGACATCATCATATCCCAGCGGAATCACAATGCCACGAGGACAAGCGCAAGGCCCCCGCCTCCACTCCACCCCTCCCCTTGTCCCTACAGTCGGTTACACCCCCGCCCTTCTATTGCTATATGAGGGTTTCTACTGATTCCGCGCAGGCGCAACAGGTGTGTTGTTGGCTGCGTAGCGGTCGGCGCTCGTGGTGACTTGCGTGCCGCTGATGTTGAACGGCTGTCCAATAGCCATATTGGGGGCTGATACCACGCCGCGCTCGGCCATTAGCATCGCCGTGTAGTAGCGCACCGCCTCCATCTCGGTCAGACCAAAGGCTTTGAGCGAGATAAGAGCCTTCATACGCTCATCGCGGGGGAAAACCAGCACTTTTACGGTGTCCAACGAGATGCCGTAGGTAGCCAGAAATTCTTGCAAATGCTGGGAGACGATCTGTGAAAGGTCGTGAATTTTTTCGTTGACCGATTCGAGTGGTGTAATCTGCACCAACTGGTTGACGGCCTGCTCGATGACTGGCCCCGCGTAGGCGTTGACCTCGGCGATGGTCAGCGCGTGACCCCGGTAGGGCATATGTTGCACCAGGCGCACCGCGTTTTCGCGCGTCTCCACATGAATATAATAGTCCACGCTGTAGGCCATTTCTGCCATCTCGCGTGAAAGCGCCATGCCGTTCGTTTTAATGACCAGTTTGGCGCGGTTGATGTAGAGCGCCTCGTACTGCCAGGGACTCTGGCCGCCATAGAATGCCTGTTGCATCGAGCCAAATAGCGGGCGATCAGGCGTCTGCACCGTGTACTGGCCCGTCTCATACACGTTCAGAATGGCCCCGCGCGACTTGAGTACGCAGAAATGGTTGCTTTCAACCGTCAGCAGCGACCCATTCATAATACTGTTATCTGGGAAATGCCAGATAAGGATGTCGGGTCCCATGACCTCTTCGCCGTTCGCGCCCAGCGTCGAAACGACGTTACGAATACCTGTCATAGCCATTGCTCCTTTGCTTTTTTAGCATGAAAAGATGTTAAGGTTGTCCATGTTTAGCATACTATCTCATACAACGTACTGATGAGAGAAAAATCAAACACGAAATCAGGACGGGGGCAACCAGGGCGGGGCTTGCCCCACCTTTCACTCGTAGGTTTTTTGAAATGTGCCGGTCTCGCCTGTCATTCTGAGCGCAGCGAAGAATCTGCGTCCTGCCCGGCGAGAGATTCTTCGCTGCGCTCAGAATGACACCTCCACTTTGCTGCTGCCTTTCCGAAAAAACCTACGACTGAAAGCCGGGCTTATCCCCGTCCTGGTTGCCGACGGTCCGATTCTGTGACCGTTTTGCTCACAACCAGCTGCACGGATAATGTTCTGGCCGGGAAAGAAAACGCGAAGAAGTTCTCGTAGACATTCGGCCAGCGATTGGCTAAAAATTCTATCAGCATAAGGCGGAACAGGCGTCCGAAGCCGATACGACGCGGACCAATTTTGAAACGTGTCGCGCTGAACCATGTATAGCGTTCTTTGTCTTCGGTCTCGGCAAAGTGTTCAAAGGTGCGATAGGTGAAGAAGCGGACATGTGTTGGATCGCCAAAGGCCCCTACGCAGGTGTAGTAGGGTACCACAATATCAATCACCGCTCCGGGTTTGCACACCCGGTGCAACTCGCCAAGCACATCCGCAAGATTCCTGATATGTTCCAGCACATGATGCGCGTAGACTGCCTCGAAACGGTTATCAGGAAACGGTAGTTTTTCGCGATCCAGGTCCAGCACAACATCAACACCGGGCAATTCGGTAATATCTAATCCAATGGAGCCAGGCATCTTATGCACACCACAACCGATATGCAGAGCCTTATTCTCATTGGTAGAGTTCTCGCCATCATTCGCCGCCATAGAGGTCCCATCTGTATGTTCGTTAGATACAATCGGCATGATGCATACCATTTTTCCTATTATATTCCACAATCATCGCTACTATTATGAACTCTCTGATCCAGTATTCTTATCACAAATACGCCCGATAGCAAATATGTACCATACGTCACCTTATTAAAATTTTTGAAAAAACGAATTTTATAAATTTGTAAAAACTCGCGCAAAATCACTTGACAAGCCCTTAACGCTGTGGCATAATACCGATGTTGTCAAAACGACAGGGAACAACTTCTAGTAGGCGAACCTCTTAAAAGGTTTTCTCTCAAGAAATTAACGAACCCAGGGTTCTCGTACACCCGATAAGGGAAAGAGGCTCTGGTGTTTTATCTCTGTCTTCAAAGCAACACAACGAGCAATGTACTTGCTCTACGGTGTACCTTGACAATTGAAAAGTGGAAGCAGAACAGTAACTGTAGAACGGTAAGAACACGAACAGTTTCTGTCAATTCTGAAACCAAACAGAAGAATCTGCGAACAAGCTAAGTGTCAGAAACTTAGCC
>JBOGTO010000190.1:0-6430 GCA_050695155.1 Ktedonobacteraceae bacterium | reverse complement strand
CCCTTGTGGTCGCCCGCGTCCCTGTGTACTCAAATCTTGGCGGCTCACTCCACCTGCGCGGGCGACCACAAGGGTCCCCTCCCCGCGTCCACACCACCCCCGCCCCTACATTATGATATGATATTTGAGGATTTTACGGGATAATATAAAGGAGCATAAAGAAATGGCGCAACTCAACCAGATGAAGTGTGTCGCCTGTCGCAAGGGCGAGCCAACAGTGACGGAGGCGGAACTTGCCGAATATAGCCCGCAGGTGCCAGAGTGGCATATCGCCAAGGTGGATGGCATCGATCACCTCGAACGGGTATTTACGTTCCCCAATTTTGTCGATGCCCTGGCTTTCACCAACAAAGTAGGCGAACTGGCCGAGTCCGAGGGTCATCATCCCGCCCTGCTGACCGAGTGGGGCAAGGTAACGGTCGCATGGTGGACGCACAAAATCGGCGGCCTGCACCGCAACGATTTCATCATGGCAGCCCGAACCGATCAGTTGTACGGCGGCTAGCTGAGGAAATGAAACGCTGATGGAAATTGGCGAAACTCTGCTCGTCCACACCGCCGCCGAGTGGCGCGCGTGGCTTGCGCTGCATCATGCTGCAAAAAAGGAAATCTGGCTGGTCTACTACAAGAAAACATCCGGCAAAACCGGCATTACCTACGAAGAGTCGGTAGAGCAGGCGCTATGTTTCGGCTGGATAGACGGCGCAATCAAAGGCATCGACGCCGAAACTTACGCGGGCCGCTTCACGCCCCGGCGCGCCAAAAGCCCGTGGTCGGAATCCAATCGAGAAAGAGTTGCGCGGGTATTGAAAGATGGGAGGATGACGGAGGCAGGTTTGGTAGTTTTGCCGGAGGATTTGCGGGGTATTGCAATATAATAACAAGGGCGTGTTGGATAGAACACTATACCTGTTTGTACGCATGAGATTAGATATTCTTATATCTGTATTGAAAAACGGAACAGGTAAGCTAAAATCTGATGCAGAGCTTTATAGAAAACTCGAATCCTATGCAGTCTGCTTTCTTTCGCTTTACAAAAGACTTTATTATAATCTGACAAGGAGGGAAGGACGATGGCGCAAGAGATAAAGCCAGTTTCATTTGATGAATTTCTCTCGAATGCCGACTCGATCTTTGCACAGATTGAGCAAGAAGGAAAAGGATTTCTCGTAGAACACGACGGTGTTCTTTTCTCTGTCGAGATGAAACGCTCCAGAACAAAAAAGCATAGTAGAGCTATTACTGCCCAGGATAGTCTCCTGCATATTGTTGGCATAGGAGCATCCAGCGGAGCAACCGATACTTCTGTGAACAAACACAGTTACCTCGCAGATGCCTCAAGTGACTTGCATAACGCATGAAGCAAATTTTTGTCGATACATCGGCCTGTTGCTCTTTTCCTCATTTCAAGTTGCGAATGAATTGTTACTGATACATCACCATCAGCGGCGCTGGGTCTAGCCCCAGCACATCGCCTGGCGACATGAGCGGCTTGTCCAGGTTGTAGAAGAGTTTGAAGCCGGAGTACTGGATCAGTTGGCGGTTATCGAAGATGCGGTAATCGTCGATCTTTTGGGCGGGGGAGCCGAAGCCATCGACGCAGGTGACAATTTCTACGCCGGGTTTGATGTGGATGTTTTGCCAGTCGGGCAGCATCTCGATGCGGAACTGGTGGATGATGAGGATTTTAGGGGGCAGGTTGAGCGTTTGCACCAGGTTGGAGAGTTTGTCTATGACCCAGTTGATTTCAGCCGCCGTCATGTGGCCTAAATTTACGTCGGGGATGCCGCCCCTTGTCAGGTCAAATTCGGGGTCGAGGGCCAGATCAACTCCCGGTTGCTCCAGGAAGGGCCAGACGGCGTTTACTTCGTCCTGTACGCTGCTGCGCGCGACTTGCATATCCATGAAGAAGAGCATGTGGTTGGTGTTGGCGAGATTGCGATAATGCTCGATGGAGTCGTCGGGCATTCGCGCTCTCCAGGTGCCATCTGCCATCGGCGAACCCTGCGCGACGGGCGTGACGTAGTCGAGCGCGGGTATGACCGGATGGCTGGGATCGAGATCAGCATAGGCTTGAGCCTGCTGGTTGAGGCGAGTCAGCAAATCGGCATCGCTATAGGCTCCAATCGGCCCCATAGCTGCTGAAAACGGGTTGCCATAGTAGACTACCAGGCGGTTTGTCGGTAGCGAAACGTTCCACATCCAACCATAGACATCATACATGTGCTGTAATATCGCCTGTTGCTGGTCATATTTGTGTGCTATGGCGGCTAAATCTTTGCTGGATGGAGTAGGTGTAGCCTTGTGCCGGGTTGTCCGCGCCTCGCTTCCACAGCTCGATAGGAAGAGCAATAACCCGACCAGCGCGAGAGAGAGCAGCAGAGAAGAACGTTTTAATCTCCTGCTCGAACGAAAGCGACCCCGGCGCGTACCTCCCATAGCTTCTTCCTCCTCTGATGATGAAAGGCTACTGCTACGTCAAACTTTATGCGAGGGGTGGGGTCATCCTGACATGTAGGGACGCCCCTCGTGGGCATCCGGCCCTCCTCGTTTGGGTGGGGTCATCCTGACATGTAGGGATGCCCCTCGTGGGCATCCGGCCCTCGTGGGCATCCGGCCCTCCTCGTCATATCGATATATGTCTCATCAATAATAACGCTCAGGTCAAGTTTTTATTACAAGCCCAAAAATTAACAGGGGCGGTCAGCATCGACCGTCCCTGTAACAAATCGCGTGGTGGCCGCGATGGATCGTCGCTTTACGAACCCGATTGTAGCTCGCCCAGTTTGACGTTGATGGTCAGTTGCTGGCTGCCGCGATAGATGTGGACCGCGACGGTATCGCCTGGATTCTTGCTCACCAGCGCGCCACTCAGCGAAGCCGTATCGTTCACGGGCGTATTATCAATCTGCACGATCACGTCTCCAGGCTGCAAGCCGGCAGATGCAGCCGGGTAGCCCTGGGTGAGATTGATAATCAGCGCGCCATGATCGACGGAAAGGTTATCCTGCGCGGCAAGACTGGCATCGACGCTAGCCACTTGAACTCCAAGTACCGCGCGTCCCGTATGCGTGACCTTGCCGTTCTCGATGAGTTGCTGGGCGATGAATGAGACGCGGTTCGAAGGGATGGCGAAACCAACGCCGTTGGCGGGTGTATTAAATTCTGGATCGATGGCCGTCAGCGTCGGGATGCCGATCAGGTTGCCCTCCATGTCAACCAGCGCGCCGCCGCTATTGCCGGGATTGATGGGCGCGTCCGTCTGGATGGCATCTGGCAGTGTTGCGCCGCCCTGGCCTTCGGAAACATTACGGCTCAGGGCGCTGATGATGCCGCTCGTGACCGTCTGCGTAATGCCAAGCGGGTTGCCGATTGCCAGTACATCCTGCCCAACCGTTAGCTTCGTTGAATCGCCCAGTTTAATAGTAGTCAAACCGTTCTTTGGCGGCGTCACTTTGATGACGGCCAGGTCATCAGCGGGGTCGGTACCCGCTACCTGGGCAGTAAGACGTGTTCCATCGTATAGCACAACTTCTATCGTCTGCGCGCCATTCACGACGTGGTTGTTTGTAACAATATAGCCCCTGCCATCAATAATCACGCCGGAGCCTAACGCGCTGCCGCCTTGCAGCGTGACATTCACCTGCACGACAGCCGGGCGTACCTTCGCTATTACCGCTTCGCGCACCGCCTGGAGATTGTTGCCGGTCTGGGGAGGAACGGTAACGACCGGGGTATTGCCCGGCTGTAAGGTGGCTACGTTACCGTTGGGGCTGCTCGAATTGCTGGTGCGGCCAAATTGCCAGCCCGCGAACAGGCCAGTGCCAAACACCAGCGCGATGACTATCACCAGCGAAATGATCGCGCCCGTGCGCCATCCACTTCTCCCGGTTGAGGTTGTGCGAGTTGGCGGGGGTACATGATCGTCCGGCTCTGGTTGTAGCTGTCCCGGCGCTGTGTTATAGTTTTGTGGTGTCGTGGGCTGTTGTGGTCCGGCCCCATACTCGTAATAAGGATGGGTCTCGTTCGCCTGCGCGGGCGACTGGTTTGCGCCGCCAGGTTGGTCTTCATTATTATCAATATACGGATTCTGCATCACTGATCCTCCCAGGTTTTGTCAAGACAGGTCTTTTAGAGCGCCTGTGTAGACATAGTACGTCTGGCTTTTGTGCTGATATGCTATTTATATCACGTTTCGCGTGTTACATTAGATACATTAATGCAGAGTTATCAGAAATCTTGCATGAAATTGTAAAATGTTTGTAAGTCAATGGGGCAGTGTGGAAAACATGTTCACAGAGACTTTACAATTTACATGCATCTTTTTGATCTTTTTCCTGTATGATAATTGCGGTATGATGTATAAAGAGGCAATACGGCAACTATGAAAATTCTGATTATTGAAGACGAAGCAAATATCGCGCAGATCATCAAACTGTACCTGGAGCAGGCCAATTTTACCGCGCTGATCGCCAGCGATGGCGCGGCGGGGCTGGAAATGCACGCCCGCGAACATCCTGACCTGGTGATACTCGATTTGATGCTGCCCGCACTCGATGGCATGGAAGTGTGCCGTCGCATTCGCGCCTGGGCCAATACACCCATTTTAATGTTGACTGCGCGCCAGTCCGAGGAAGACCGTATCGCTGGTCTGGAACTGGGCGCCGACGACTACCTGGTGAAGCCGTTCAGCCCGCGCGAAGTGGTGAGCCGTGTGAAGGCCATTTTACGCCGTGTATCTCCCTCTGCTCAATTAGCCAGCGCCGAACATGTCGTAGAGAACGGGGCATATGCGCCTGCCGCTCTTGCTTCACCGCCAGAGACGCATATGGTCAATGCGTCCTACCGGGCGGAGCCGACCAGCCTGGGAAGAGCAGACGTTGAGGCGCTGCGCTACGGCAAACTGCATATCGCTATTCCGGCGCGGCGCGTCGAAGTCGGCGGTCACAATGTGACGCTGACCGCTAAAGAGTTCGATTTGCTGGTCACGCTGGCATCCGCGCCCGACCGTGTGTTCACACGCGAGACCTTGCTGGACAAAATCTGGGGCTACACCTTCCTGGGCGATGGTCGTACCGTCGATGTGCATATCGGGACGCTGCGCAAGAAGCTGGAAACGACGGGCGATCCGGCGTATAGCTCTCCCATCAAAACCGTGTGGGGCGTTGGCTATAAGTTCGCGCCGGAGGAATAACTATGCACTGGCCTGCTGTGCGGTTATCTCTGCGAGTCAAACTGGTGCTGAGCTATCTCGGCGTCGCGCTCGGCGCAATCTTGCTGCTCGTCGTAGTTATCTCGCTGGCCGTGCAAAACTACTTCTATACCGCGCAGATTGGGCAACTGCGTTCAGAAGCTCAAATTTCCGCGCAGCAAGTTGGTCTAACTTACCAGAGAGCATCTGAAAGCTGGGATTTCGGAGCCAGGTTTGAGGACTTCAACCCGGAACTGGTATTAGTTATTGATAACAACCAGCAATTTCGCATCACGCATGTGCCGCCATTTGCCAATATGAGCAATGGCGATTTCCAGACGGTCAAACAGTCCTTAGCTCAAGCATTACAGGGACAAGACGTTAGCGGCAGCCTGCAGGGTTCTTCGACGGACAGCACCTTCTTCTCAGGCTTTTATGTAAGCGTACCAGTCTATGATGGGGGAGTTTCAGGTGGAAAAGTGATTGGCGCGTTATTATTAGCTCAGCCTTATAAATATCCGCAAGGCTTCGCGCCCGGCGACGTGCTTGGGACGCTTGATACCGTTATTCTAATTACTGGCGCAATCATCGCGCTACTTGTGGTTGCTTTCAGTGTGATTATGACGCGCCGCCTGACGCGCCCGCTCGTCTCGCTTACAGCAGCAGCCGAGCAAATGAAAGGCGGCGATTACTCGCAACGTGTCGATACGCCTCAAAGCAGGGATGAGATTGGCGCGTTGGCTCAGACATTCAATGATATGGCCGGGAAGATCGAAACCGACGTGACCGAACTGCGCCGCCAGGATCAACTGCGTCGTGATATGATCGCCAACATCGCCCACGACCTTGTCACGCCCCTGACGGCCATCCAGGGTTTCAGCGAGGCTATCGCCGACGAGGTAATATCCGCGCCGGAGGCACGCTACGAAACCGCGCAATTGATTGGCCGCGAAGTGCAGCGCTTGCGCCGCCTGGTGAGCGACATGCAGAACATGACCGCTCTCGAAACGGGGCGTATGCAACTTGACCTCGCCCCTTTGAATGTGCGTGTGCTGGTAGATGAGGTATTGGAAGTCATCGGCCCCGAATGCGAGCAAGCGGGCATCACGCTGCGCAACGAGATTGCCCTTGCCATGCCGCTTGTGCTGGCCGATAGCGACCGCATCACGCAGGTATTGCTCAACCTGCTCGACAATGCCCGGCGCTACACCCCCGCCGGTGGCAGCATCAGTGTAGCCG
>JBOGTO010000189.1:0-20197 GCA_050695155.1 Ktedonobacteraceae bacterium | reverse complement strand
CGCCATGCCTCATACAATTATACAACAGTTCTATAGATCATCATCAGGTACCTTGCAGGCAATGAGTACATCGGTACTTTAACATTTACGTGCTGCAACAGAGGTGTTATACTACCTGCATACCAACGACCATACCATCGATAAGCGCTGTTATACGGGGTAATGCATGTGGTGAAGAAGCTTGAGGGAGAATATACTCCTACCGTTTTACAAAGCGCCCTGGGAGATCCGTTGCGCTCAGAGCAACGGACTAATGAGTCATTACCTCGTGTCCTCTCTCGACTTGATCTGTTCGCTATTTTCATCGCCATTGTACTCTTCATTCCCAATGCCTCTGTCGTGCAGGCTGCTGAAGGAGCGGGACCTGCTACATACTTCTACTGGATTTTGGGCGCGGTAACGTTTTTGCTGCCTGGCGCTATCGTTACCGGGCAACTCAATCGCTTTATGCCCGTCGATGGCTCCATTTATGTCTGGACACACCGGGCGCTGGGTCCCCTGTGGGGCTTCTTTGCCGGCTTCTGCGCCTGGTTCCCCGGTATTCTGGTGTTGCTGGCCGCCAGTGATGGCATCCTGACGCTGCTACAGGGCGTCTTTGCGCAAATTGGGGGGAGCAGCTCCATGTGGCTGCCACCCTGGCAACAAGGCGTCGTGGTGATTAGTATTCTGCTTGTGGCCGGTTGGCTCTCGACATTGCCGCTGCGTCTGCTCATGCGACTGATTAAAGGTATTGTCCTGGTATACGTCGCCGCTATTCTGGTTGTCGGCCTGGCGGGTGCTGTCTGGCTGCTCAAGGGACACGCGCCACAGCATCCTCTTACGAGTGGCGCGTTGGGGTTTGGTGGGCCAAACATCGTTTTGTACGGGGTGATTGTGCTGGCGTTGTTGGGCGTTGAAGTTCCTCTCAACATGGCCGCCGAAACCCGGCAACCGAATGCGCCGGCGCTCTTTTTGCGCTGGGGGCCGTGGGTTGTCTTGCTGGCTTATCTGCTGGGAACCTTCGGCGTGATGGCGGTCGTGCCGCAAAGCGCCTCTGGTTTGCCCTATTCCACCCTTAATGCGGTCAGCATCGTCTTTGGCGCTCCTCTGGCCGCCCTGGTCGGCCTCATTTTCATTGCTTTCTTCGTGATGGTCGTTGTTGTGTATAATGTAGCCTTCGCCCGTATCCTGTTCGTCTCGGCTCTGGATCACCGCTTGCCCTCCGCGCTGGCTAAAGTGAACCGTCACGCGGCTCCATACCTCGCCACTGCTATACAAACCGGTATCGTGCTGCTGATTGCCCTCTTCACCTACTTTTTAGCGCCAGTACTTTATCCAACACAGGGAGCGGTCTTATCGGCTCAAGTATATAACGTCTCCCAGGCCACAACGACCGTTATCTGGTGCATCTCCATGCTATTTCTTTTCCTCGACTTGCCGCTCCTGTTATATCGCTTCCGCGAATTACTGGCGAAAAGACCTGAGCAGCTTAACGCGCCAGCGTGGCTGCTCTACCTCTGTTGTGGCATAGGAGGGTTAGCCAGCTTGCTCGGCATCTGGACTACGCTCAGATTATCATGGAATAGTAACCTGATTCCCAATGATCAGTGGACTATCGCGGTTGGCGTATCAGCTCTCGTGTTTCTCCTGATTGGTCTGCTTGGCTCCGCCTATCCACGCCTGTTGAGCAGCCTTGAAGAGCAGACCGCCGTCGCCCACGAAAACGCCAATCTCTACAGGGAATTGCGCATTGCTTATACGAAGCTGAGCGAGCTAGATCAACTCAAAGACGTGTTTCTCACGACTGCCAGCCATGAACTGCGCACTCCCCTCACAATCGTACAGGGCTATCTCGAGTTGTTGCGCGAGATGGATGATGCGAGCCCGGAGGTGCGGCGCGCTTTTCTCGACAAAGCCTGCCGCGCCTGTGATGAGCTGGTGCTGTTGCAGGCTAACGTCATGGATGCCAGCCGTCTAAAAGTGGATACCGCCAGCCTGCAATGCACATGCGTGGCTTTGAAAGAGCTTGCAACCTCGATGGTCGAGCTTTTTGAACCCTGGGTCGCGCAAGGGCAACAGACTATCGAGGTTGATGTTGCAGCGAATATCATCGTCTGGGCCGATGAGGCGCGCTTGAAGCAGGTACTGCATAACCTGCTCGCTAATGCGGTACGCTATTCGCCGCAGCATACATCTATATGCATCGCGGCGGTGGTAGAACAGGAAACGCATAGCGCGCGTATCAGTGTGCGTGACCGGGGACCGGGCATTCCGCCCGACAAACAAGAAGATATCTTTGATAAATTTGTGCGTCTGACACGCGACGTGAATAGCACGGTTCGTGGAAGTGGCCTGGGCCTCTTTATTACCCGGCAACTTGTTGAAGCTATGCAGGGTACCATCACCGTTAGCAGCACCGGAATAAAAGGTGAAGGCTCTATCTTTTCCTTCACACTCCCACTCTCGGACAAGTGATCTTTCGTTTTGCTCGCGCCAATCTATCTCATATATCACTAAGTGGCCTGCTTGCGGGGTAGCCTGAGTGGTAGACAGAGTGGCAATATTTTGCTATAGTTACCACGCAATTAACACCAACGTCGTTACATATACCTGAATATAAATTAAAAAATCTGGTAACGTGCGTACAACGGCGCAGAATAGTGAATGATGTTATGAATAGTCAGGACCTTATTTCGACATCCGATAGCCCTCAAGATCAAGACCCACAGGATGCGCCTGCAAGCGATGTGCAGCTAGAAGATCATCCTCCTGTAGATCATAGACGCGGTTGGCAAAGACTGACGCCATTCTGGCAGAATCGCCTGGTTGAAGTTGGTATGATTCTCTTGCTGGGCTGCTATTATGTGGTAGGCAATGGCAACCTGGGCGGAAGCAGGATATTTACGCTCAATCCATTGCTCTCCCTGCCATTTTTGCTTATATTTGCTCTGCTGGCCTGGTATCGTCTATCTTTTGCAGTAGCCTTGTTGCCAATCACCATTCCCTATTATTATCTTGAGAAACCGGTCTACAGTCATTATCAGTTCGAATTGGCCGAAATAGTACTCGGCGTCTGCGTTGTGATTGCTTTGATCCAGCTATTTTTCCAGCAAAACACCTGGCAATATCGCCTTTCGTGGCGCGAGGTGCGCGATAGGCTCGGCCCCTTTGCTATTCCCATACTCGTTTTTGTGCTGGCCGCCGCTATCTCAGTGGGCATCGCCTTCGCGCGCAGGGATGCGCTGCGCGCGTTCCACGAAGAGATCGTTGCTCCTCTCCTTTACCTGCTGCTGGCTTTCTACTGCTTGCGCGCGCGGCAGGATGTCGCGCGCTTATTGCTTGCGCTCTTTGCTTCGGCCTTTATCATTACTATACAGGGGTTGGTGCAATATTACCTGTTCAGAAACACCATTGCGCCCGATCCTGACGGCGTGCGGCGCGTCCATGCCCTGTTTGGCAGCGCCAATAACATTGGACTTTTCTTCGACTACTCCTTGCCCATTGGTATCGCGCTGTTGATTAGTGGGCATCGGGAGGTATTTGGCAGGTTGCATACATGGGGAGTGCGTATCGTGATTGGTATAGCGCTGCTACCCATGTTGCTCGTACTCTATCTGAGCCAGTCTGGCGGAGCCTGGGTCGCCATCGCGTGCGCAACGGTGTTCATTGTGCTGTTTTCTCTGCCAAACCGCAGGATGTTCTGGCTAAGCTGCCTGGGATTGCTGGTTGTACTATTGGCAGGTGGTTTTGTGTTGCGACATCACATCATCGATTTCCTCAATCGCCACCTGAGTGTCAACGGCGTTAGTACGTTTACCAAGCGCCTGTATTTGTGGGAGAGCGCGCTCAAGATGGTGCGTGACCGCCCCCTGTTCGGTTTTGGTATGGATAACTGGCTGTGTTTTTATAGCGCCAATCATGTGTGCGTTGACCCCGCTATGAACCTTCATCACTACTGGGTGCTGTATGTTCCTGGCACGCATACCCTGACCGGCCTCTCTGACGAGCCGACGCTTTCGCACCCGCACAACATCTTCCTGCATGTATGGGTCAGTATGGGTATCTTCGGGCTGCTGGCGTTCGTAGCCGTGCTTGCGTTACTGGCCTGGCTTTTCACACGTATCCTCAAAACGTTGCAAGCGGTGGGAGGCGAGACACGCCATCATCTGTGCTGGATGACGATTGGAGTGGGCGCGGCCATACTGGCGGGTATGATTCAAGGGCAGGTTGATAGCTCTTTCCTGGCGCAGGACATGGCCTTCTGCTTCTGGACACTTGTGGCCGCTCTCTTGCTCCTGCGCGTGCTTTCAGGCACATCGTGGCGCAAAGTTCCCAAACCCGGCAGAACCTGAACTGTGAGATAGCACACAGTTTTTAGGCGACCTACCTCATTGCTAGATTGGCGCATACCGCGCTATACTCGCTTTAGGTACAACGACTGTGAAGGGGTAAGCCGATGCTATTCACCATCAACCTGACCACATTGTTGATCTGGCTGGCCTGCCATTTCGTGGGGGATTTTGCCTTTCAAAGCGCCTGGATGAGCATCGAAAAAGGGAAAAGCTGGGATGTGCTATTTTATCACTGCGCAACCTATACTGCTGTCTTTGTCCTCTTCGCGCACCCAACGGTGATGGCTACAGCCATCCTGGTTGGCACACACTTCGTTGTAGATGCCCTCAAAGCGCGTTACAAGGTCATTGGCCCCATCTGGCTCGATCAACTGCTGCACATCGTCACGATTGTACTCATCTTGCTCGTGCATCTGTAAAGTCATCACCATTTCATCAACTTTATCCTGGTCATCGTCGTTCATGATTTTCTCTCCGCAAGTTTGATGCGAGCAACAAGCCATCTCTCTCTCTCGTAGCAACGATCATCGAGGGAATAATGTCATACATCGCATTGTTGAAGATGATAGATAACGATATATCGTTAATACAACTAAATCGATGAACATTCGTAAATATGTATGGTGATAGCGAAAGATCACCGGGCAAATAAAGTTTGTTGCTATGGCAGGTTGTCGTAACAACATGAATAAACAAGAGAGAAAGAAGGAAATCCATGTTCTGGGGTTTTCACGGCTTATGGTTACTACTGCCATTGTTTCTGCTGTTCAAGTTTTTCTGGATCGTGCTGCTGGTGTTGCTGATCGCGGGTTTGGTGCGCGCCTTTAGCAGGAGGAACAGGTGGATGGTTTACGGTGGACGAACGCCATTCTACAATCCTGGCACGCCGCATACACAGGCTTCGGCAATGGAGATTCTCCGCCAGCGTTATGCGCGTGGCGAGATTGATGCGACCATATTCGATCAGATGCGTGAGCGGTTAGAAGCTTCCAACAGACCAGACCAACGGTAACATGTAAGGTTCCTGGCAAAAATGAAGCACACAACAGGTTAGCTCAACTTTTAGCCGACTAATACGACAGACCCTCCCACTTCTAAATGATGGGGAGGGTCTGTCGTATTTTAGGGTACAGTACTTTTGGTTGGTAGCCCGCCTCCTTTCCCCGTTACTGCTGCCTTCTCTCCCAAATTGTGCGCGTTTTGCGTTTAGTTTCGATGAACTGGAAACTAATTCCGACTATTGTGGGGTGTCGCATGTCTGATCTTCTTGAAGGCGTACAATTAAGTGATTTTCTTCTTATCGAATGTATTAATCGAGGAGGGGTGGCCGATGTGTATCGCGGTCGCCAGGTTGGCGAGGGCAATTATGAAGTAGCGGTAAAGGTGTTTCGCCCCGGTTACGCGCAGCGCGAAGCCTTCCGTGAATATTTTATGGCCGAGGCGGAAAAAGTCGGCCAGTTTGAGCATCCAAATATCCTGCCGTTCCTGGAATTTGGCGAGGGTGAAGGGCTGCTCTATACCGTGACGCCGTATATCGCCAGCGGCACTCTGGACGATTTGCTCAAGCAGGTGGGCGGCAAGTTTTCCGCCATGCAGGCGCTGCCGATTATGCAGCAGTTATGCAGCGCCATACAGTACGCGCATGACCACGATGTCATACACGGCAACATTAAGCCATCGAATGTATTTGTGGCCTCCGATGGGCGCATGTTGCTGGCCGATTTTGGCATTGTGCGTGGCTATGACGATAGCCAGCAATCGCTGACGCGCGTGGGCTGGGGTTCGGCGGAATACGCGGCCCCGGAACAATCGCTGGGCGTTTTGAGACGAGCCAGTGATATTTATGCGCTGGGCGTGCTGCTTTTTCGCATCATTACCGGCTACCCGCCCTTTGTGGGGCAAACGCCTGTTGAAGTGCTGCTCAAACATGTGCGCCAGCAAGCCCCCTCGGCGCGTTCAATCGATCCCGGCATTTCGGACGCTGTGGACGGCGTGTTGCAAATGGCGCTGCGCAAGCGTTCGGATGATCGCTTTGTCTCGGCGGAGGAGATGAGCAACGCGCTACAGGCTGCCGTAACATTCTCGCCGGTGGCCTCGCCCGTCGCTCGATCCGTACCGTCTGTAACGCGCCAGTTGAATCAGAACAGCACATTCGCGCCATCTGATCCGTACACGCCCGCGCCATCGAATGTCACGATGATGACGCCGCCCACGAACATTTCCGCGCCTCCTGAACAGATGGCAACATCAACGAGTAACTCTGTTCCATTACAGCCAGCGCCGTCAGTGCCAAACACTGATATAACCTCTCCTGGCTCTGGTTCTGGCAGCAGGCACTTTTTACAGGACGACGACGACGCTGGCACTCATTTATTCTGGTCTGGCGCTCCCGTCGAATGGTCTCCTATTGGAAACGAGCAGACAGCCTCGGTAGCGGTTCCATTAAATGCAGGAGATTACCTGCGTAGCAAGCCGCTTGCGCCGGAAGTTCCTCCCGCTCCCGCTGCTCCAACGGCTTCTACGGCTGTTGTGCCTGCTGAAAAGGAGCAACCCCTTGCGCCTGAGCAACCATCCGAAGGTGGCAAGAGCAACGGAAAACGGAAGAAGTGGCAAAAAAAGATACTGCCCATGCTGGTTGTGATATTGCTCCTGATAGGACTTATCGGCGCTCTGCTTTCATCGTTCCTTTTCCCTGCACCACCGACAAAAACTGGCACGGGACACACAGGTACAAGCGCGACAGTGGGAGCCAACTCGACTCCTATCGCAGCGGCTTCCGCCACTCCCAAAGGCACAGTAACGCCGTCGCCAACTGCGTCTCCCGCGAAGGCTACTCCGACGAAGCAACCCGCGCCGAGTCCGACGCCTGTACCCATTCCAACCAACCCGGCCATTCCCGCTTTCTCCTGCTCGACGGGATCGCTTAACCTGGATGGCTCGTCAAATTTTGTGCCTGCGGTTCAACAACTCACCTCTGATTATGGCAACCAGTGTTCCAGCAGCGTCAATTTTTCTTACAATGCCGATGATAGCGCGAGCGGGCTGAACGCGCTAATGAATGGAAGCGCGGACCTGGCCTATTCCGATCTGCCATCGAGCGGGCGTGCCGGGCTAGTGGACTACCAGGTAGCGGCTCTGACCTTCGCAGTAGTCGTCAACGCGGATACCGGAGTAAGCAATTTGACGACCGCGCAATTGCGGGCTATTTATAGCGGCAAGCTCACAAACTGGTCGCAGGTGGGTGGCTCTAATGAGTCGATTGTCATTCTCACGCAACCCGCCGGTTCCACAATTCGCACCATCTTCGAGACATTTGTGCTACATGGAGCGACGCAAACGATGAGCGGCACCGGCGCGGGTGTAAATATAAAAAATGTGACGGGCGGCATCACTTACATGCCCCTGGCGGATGTGGCGGGCAATGGCAATGGCGCGCAAAGCGTCTCTATTAACGGCGTAAACTCGTCTGCATCTTCGGTTGCCAGCGGTGCCTACCCATTCTGGACCATTGAGCATCTTTATACCAATCATACGGCGCAAGGGGCGGCGCTCTCGTTCATCAGCTTTTGCCTGACCAGTTCAGGAGAGACCGATCTGGCAAATAGCGGCGCTGTTCCCTACACCATTATGACGGCATCGGCGCTGAGAAGCCATTTACCAGGACCGACGATATAGATCATCATAAGAAAGAGGGACATATGGCAGAACTGGCCGGGGTAATGGTGGGCAACTATTTCTTACTGGAATGCCTGGGACGTGAAGGGATGGTGGAGACATATCGCGCGCGTCCTACAACGCATGGCGGGTATGATGTTGTTTTGCGCATCTTCCGGCCTGCTTTTCCCGACCCGACCAACTTTCAGGAACACTTTGCCACTGAGGTAGAGAAAGTATGGCGTTGCCGCCACGAACACATCCAGCCTTTGATTGAGTACGGTGCCGGTGAGGATCTGCTTTATAGCGTGACGCAAGCGACAGAAGCGGAGACGCTAGAGCATTTCCTGGAACGCCGGGAGAGCGAGCCTGCGCCCATGCCCTTGCCAATGGTGGCGCAAATTATCAGCCAGGTAGGCGCGGCCTTACAATTTGCCCACGAGCAGCATATCGCGCACGGCAATATCCAGCCGACAAGCGTGTTGGTACAGGACGAATCTACTCTCCTGCTCACTAATTTCAGTATGAAGCATATACGCCAGGAGGGTGATGCTGTGGTGGCGCAGGTGCAAGAGGGCAACGCCGCCTATATCGCGCCTGAACAGGTGGTTGGTATCCTTTCGCCAGCCTGTGATATTTATGCAATGGGTGTGTTGCTCTTTCGCCTGCTGACCGGTCGCTTGCCCTACGATGGTGAAAGCGTGGGCGAAATTGCCTTAAAGCACGCCAATCAACCTGTACCCTCGGCGCGCGAATGGCGTCCCGATGTATCCGAAGCGGTAGAACTGGTGGCGCGGGTCGCGCTGGCGAAAAGTCCGGCGGCGCGTTTCCCCACCGTTGCAGCTTTTGTGGATGCGTTGATGGCAGCCACTAGAGACGATGCGCCGCCGGTGGTGGTTGCCACGCCGCCGGTACGACGTATCCCTGTGCGAGCGCGGCGCACTGCCATGACATGGTCGCGCGTATTTACCCTGATCTCCGTGCTGGTCATGTTATCCGTGTTGGCTAGTATCGTCTTCTTTTTTGCCTCCACACCTTTTCATCTGGAAAGTCTGCCGTTTTTGCCATTGCAGAATCTGGGTCAAACAGGCGGCTTCTACATTAACCCCGGCGATGGAACGACTCCTACGACTGGCCCAACTACGGTAGCTTCTCCGATATCGCAACACGTCGGCAATAAAGGAAACGCGCCAACTTCGAGCGGCCAAACGGCTCCGGTTGCCAGAGTAACGCCCACGCCTGGAACTTCTCCGCCCGCGATAACTAATCCCAACAGTACGGCAACCCCGGCACCTGTCGTTTGCGTTACTGGAACGCTGTCTATCGACGGGTCTCCCTATCTGCAAGCGGCTCTACAGCAAATCAATAGTGACTACAATGCTCAATGCGCCGGACTGCAAATTGGGCTGCGAGCCGATGGTAGCCGCGCCCTCAATTTGGTACAGCATGGTCACATTGATATTGCGGACGCCGATGTAACTGCCCAAACAGCCCGCAACCTGACCGATCATCCAGTAGCTGCTCTGCTTTATAGTCTAATTGCCAGCCCCGACATCACTCTTTCCGGGTTGAGTACCGCGCAAATACAGGCCATCTACCAGGGGCAAATAACTAACTGGTCGCAAATTGGCGGTCCTAACGAAGCCATTACCCTCATACTTCCTCCTTCCACTTCCGCGATTTCCCCCATATTCCATGCCTTCGTGCTACATGGCTCGCCCGTTCAAGCAAGCGCGTTCGTCATGAAGAAAGACCAGCCCGCGCGCGTCGTCCAGCTCGTCTCGCAGATTCCCGGCGCGCTCGGTTTTGTGCCACTGGCAGTAACTACCAGCGCACCAACCCCCGTACAAATGCTAGCCATCGATGGAGCCTCCGCAAACACACAATCGTTACTGGCAGGAACCTACGCATTCTGGAGCATCGAACATCTCTATACATCGGGAGACGGCACACCTCAAGCACAAGCTTACATTCAGTTCGCCACCGGCCCCCAGGAAATGAACGTGTTCTCCCAATTTGGCGCGGTGCCGGTGAGTATGATTGATCCGGCGATAGTGAAAAGCCATGTGCCGGGACCGCAGTTTTAACGCTAAAACTATTTCGACGGCTGACCGCTTTTAGTAAATAAAATTAATCGCCTTGAGTGTATAGGTAAGATCATAGACAAATTGTTGGTAAGCGGGAATTTCATTCAGTCGGCTTAGCCGAATCATTGGAGCTAAATCAGCGTAGAGCTGACCTCTAATTCTTCGCCAGTTTTGAGGTTTCTCCGGGTATGTTCGTTGTATGATTTTATCAATAACGGACTTGGGATCGTGATATGACTCTACATGTTTTGCTTTTGAGAGTAAATCTGATTTCTGCTTGCTAATTTCTGTGCCTAAAGCTTTGTAAAGCTGACCCATATCAGCCAGCATCCATGCTTCTACCATGCGCACAGGAATAATCGGTACTATGTCTTTACATACATTCTCAGTGGATGCTTGAACGAGTTTGTTACCCGGTTCAAACCGATAGCGATATGCATCATCCCGCGTAGGTCCGTCTGCATCTGCGTGAACGACCAATGAATGAAAACCATATGTGTCGCGGGCGGCTTGAAGAATACTTTCACTTCTATGAAAAATGTCTGGATGTTTTTGTATGGAGATGGGTTCTAGCACTACAACTTCATGACAATCATGCTGAAGCAGAATTTTTTCTGCTGTGCGTTGAATAATCACACGCAAGAAGCGATCATCAGTAGGCCCTTCTACATACAAGCCCATCACCAACATATTCATGTATCAGTTACCTTGTTAGCCTTTCTCTGGCCTGCTCTAATTGATTGAGTGCCTCGTCGATGAACCCGCTCTCAAGGTATTTTCTCACCATATCAATGGTGTAAATATCGGTGGCTCGATCTTGTCCGACATCGTTCTTCATTTGATGGCGTTTTTTCTGCGCAAGGACTGGCATCATTTGTGTAAGGCGGACTGACGGGATATTCTGATAGCTCACTTTTTTCGGAGTTATCACCAGGAGCAAGGCATCTATGACCTCTGGTTGACTGATGAAGATTGGAGAGTGAGTTGTAATCAATATCTGCTTCAGAGGTTCATTTACCTGGGGCAGATCATGAAAATCAGTTGCCATTCCTCGCAGAAGTCGGGCCATCTCATGGAGATGCAAAGGATGAACCCCATTCTCTGGCTCTTCCAGGCAGAGAACACCATGGTATTGAGGATCGTTTCTGATCGCCGCTAATGCAAGTAGGCGTAGCGTACCATCGGAGAGTACCTGCGCCGGTTGAGTATGTTCATCAACTGTTTCGATAACTATTTCATAGTCACCACGCGCATCATCTTTTTCCACTTTGACTCTGTGGAAACCGGGAACCAAATTTGCCATATCTCGAGAAATATCTATGAGAGAGCGTTTATCCTCAGCGTACAATCGCGCGAGCATTGAAGGGAGGTTGTGTCCTTGCGGTGAAAGAAACGATGGTGCTTTAATCAAACTGGGTTGACGTAGTGCATTGGGATTGAGGTGAAGCAATTTTAATGAGCGTAGTTCCTCTCGAACGGCGAAAACGTGAGGATAATCCACTTCATCTGTTCTACTTAAAATGGTACGTTGAATCTCATTTGCATAGAAACTCTTCGTATTTCCCTGCCCCTCGCCATCAGCGTACAGAAAAACCATGAGGTATTCCGTCTGAGATACTGCTAGAGGAGTAACTGACGTGGTGATACGGCCCTTTGAAGGTTTCGTATCAATAAAAGTTTTTTGTTCCGTTGCAGTATCCAGTAACCATCCATTCTGAATAGAGAGACCATGTTCTCTACTCCAATCATCCTTGTCTGGCACGATAGATTGTAAGGATTCATGTAGCACATACGGGCTGTCCAGACCATAGGCATCTGTTCTGAACGTGACAGCTATTTCGTAGCGTAATCTGGTGCAGATAAGCTCAGTCTTTTGTCCTAACTCGTCCTGAACCTTTCGATCCACCAGCATTTCTACTGCGATACGGATGTGATCGGAGCGTTTTCCATTTGGAAACAATGTAAATTGATCATCGGGTGAGCCACGCAGGTTTTGAAAGGCCGAACGTAGATCGACTTCTGCTAAGCGCGACAACAACTGCAAAGCGTCGAAAAGATTACTTTTGCCAGAAGCGTTCGAGCCGACCAGCACTTGAAATGGGGCTAGTTCGACCTTGAAGTCCAGGAATGTTTTGAAGCCGTCTATCTCGATTCGTGTGATCATCCTGTTCGCCTACTCTTTCAGCCGTGCCGACTCCACCTCTTTGTTGTGAGTATATCATACTCTGATAGAATTTAAATGCTCAGTTTGTTCGCAGACCTTTGCTACAAGCATATAAATCCTCTTCTTTATGCGACCTGTTCTTGCTATGCTGTACATAGACAACAGATCAGCGATTGCGAGAACGAAAGGAACCCAAATATGAAGATCGCGGCACTCTACGATATTCATGGCAACTTGCCAGCGCTTAACGCCGTACTGGAGGAACTTGAAGAAGTGCGACCGGACTTAATCGTTGTTGGAGGAGATGTGATGCCTGGCCCCATGCCCCGGCAGACGCTAGAGCGCCTGAGCCAACTGGGTGATCGGATGCGCGCTATTCGAGGGAATGGAGACCGCGAGGTGGTGGCAGTATTCGATGGGCTGCCATTTGCTCCACGCATGTCAGATGGCGCGCGCGAAGTAACACGTTGGACAGCCGGGCAATTGGAGCAATCTCAACGAGATTTCCTGGCACAGTTACCAGAACAACTCACGCTTCACATCGAGGGTCTGGGAAGTGTCCTTTTCTGTCACGCCACCCCGCGCAACGATGTGGATATCTTTACACCGATCACCCCGCAAGAACGGCTCAATACCATTTTTAGCGGCGTTGAGCAGCAGCTTATAGTGTGCGGACACACCCACATACAGTTCGAGCGGCGAGTAGGAAGCATACGCATTCTCAACGCGGGAAGTGTAGGGATGCCTTACGCCGACCGTCCGGGCGCATACTGGCTGCTGCTCGATTCGCAAGGTGTCGAGTTTCGCAGGACAGAGTACGACTTAGAGGAAGCCGCGCAGCTGCTGCGCGAGAGCGGCTATCCCCAGGCCGGTGAATTTGCTGCCGAGAACGTCCTCAAAGTGCCAACGGCGGCAGAGGCGATGGAATATTTTGAACGCATGGCGTCAGAAAACTAAAAAGCCTCTCTGCTTATAACCTGCTGGTGACAGTCTATAAAGGCTTGCGCAACGTTAGTTCTTATGGGATACTCAGATGAGTTAAACAGGTGCTACGCTTCACACCAAAACCGAATTATTGATAAAGAGAGAAATTGTGTATGCCTGAAGAAAGAAAGCTTGTCACTATCCTCTTTGCTGACGTTACCGGCTCAACCGCGCTGGGCGAGTCGCTTGATCCTGAAGATGTGCGCGCCCTGATGGGGCGTTATTATGCCCACGCGCGCGACGTGATCGCCAGCCATGGCGGTGCCATTGAAAAGTTTATTGGCGACGCGGTCATGGCCGTTTTTGGTCTGACGCAGGCGCATGGAGACGATGCGGAGCGCGCATTGGCGGCGGCGATGGCTTTGCGCGAAACTGTCGCCAGCGACGAGATACTTGGTCAATCCTTTCAATTGCGCATCGGCGTCAATACTGGTGAAGTGGTAGCCACCAGCGACCAGTCGAGCGGCGACTTCCTCATCACGGGCGACGCTGTGAACGTGGCAGCCCGTTTGCAGCAGCATACCAGCCCCGGCGAGATCACCGCCGGAGAGCGCACAGCCAATGCCGCTCAGACGGCGTTTGTCTTCGATGAACCGCGCATGGTTGAGGTTAAAGGCAAACGGCTGCCCTTGCGCGTCTTCCCGCTCAAAGGCGTATTATCCGTGCGCAAAGTTTTCCGGCCTCCCTTTGTGGGCCGGAAAACGGACTTGATGCAGCTCGAACTTTTGAAGGAGCGCGTACTCGAGGAAGAGATTCCCCAGCTGGTATCCATCGTAGCCCCGGCCGGCACAGGCAAGACGCGCTTGCTGGAGGAATGTTTGAAGCGCATTGATCCTGATGAGGGTTTTGAGGTAGCGATGGTGCGCTGCCTGCCCTATGGACAGACCCTCACCTACTGGCCCTTGCGTGGTCTGCTCGATGGTTTGCTCATCGGCGCAGAGGTCACGAAGGAGCGTATACAGGCGATTTTTACGGCGGTCGGCTATAAAGTTGAGGACGCAGCACGTCTGTCCGACCTGGTGCTGGCGACGCTGGGCATCGAGAGCGACGCGGTGGGCGCGGGCGATCGCGAGAGTATCTTCATAGCGTGGCGTCTGCTGATCGAAGCTTTCGCGCAGCAAGCCCCGCGTATCCTGGTGTTTGAGGACCTGCACTGGGCCAGCGATAGTATGCTGGACCTCGTCGAACACGTCATTAGCGTGCATACCCATGCGCGTTTGCTCTTAATCGTTCTGAGCCGCCCGGAACTGTTGGATCGTCGTCCAACCTGGGGTGGTGGACGCCAGAACTTCACCGCGCTGGCTTTGCAGCCACTTTCGACAAAACTGACACAGGACCTCATCAAGCAGTTGACGGCTGATTTCCCCGAAGATGTGCGCGGGAAGATTGTCGAACGCTCTGGCGGTAATCCATTTTTCGCGCTTGAACTGGTGCGCGGATTAAACGAGCGCGGCATAAGCGGCGAGAATGCAACGTTAGATGTGCTGCCAGATACTGTACATGCGGCAGTGTTAGCGCGCCTGGATTTGTTATCGAAGTATGAAAGGACGATTCTCCAGGTCGCTTCGGTGGCGAGCCGCGCTATTCGACCGGAGATGCTGAGCGCGGTGCTGGACGATTTCAGCGAGCAGCAGATTGACGCCGCTATTTCGGGGCTGGTCGAGCGCGATATGCTTGTACCGTCCGAAGGCGCTATGCTGGCTTTCCGGCATATCCTCATCCGCGACGTAGCCTATGGCACGCTTTCACGCGCCGAGCGTGTGCGTTTGCATAGCAAGATCGCAGACTGGCTTGAGTCGGCGGCAGGAGATCAACTAGACCAATACACCGAGGTGATCGCTTATCATTATCGTGAAGCTGTGCAACTGGCGCGGCAGGCGGCGGTGCCGAAGCCCATGCCGCGAGAAACTGCAAAGGCGGTGCAGTTTCTTGAACGCGCTGGAGCATTAGCCAGCCACGCGGGCGCGTTCGTCGAAGCCGAGAACTATCTGAAGGATGCCATCAAACTCGCGCCACAAAGCGAACAACTGAGGCTGAACGAACAACTCGGCGATAATCTCATATGGGGTGATGCCGTAGTTCAGGGCTATAGCACCGCCCTGGAATACTGGCGAGCAGAAGGCGAACAGGACTCAGTCGTCGGAGCCAGGCTCCTGCGCAAGCTGCTGGTTGCCTATCGCAAGGCCAGCAATCGGCCAGAGCGGGAGGAATTAGACGCGCTCTGGAAGCAGGCCGGGCAACTTGCGGAACAGGCGGGCGACGAGGCGGAATTACGGCGCTATCGCGTCTCCGCGCTTGGTTGGCTCTTACACCAGTCGTTCGCTCGCGGAAACATCGGCGAGGGTGAAGCGCAGGAGGCGCTGGCAACCTGCCAGGAAGCAGCAGCATTTTTCGAGCGGCTGGAAGATTGGCGCTTCCTCGATGAAACCCTGGACCTCTGGGCTTCGTTCATGGGAACAATTGGGGCGCATAGCGACGCGCTGGCAATATGTCGTCGCCGTCTTGCGGCTCCCGGCATTACTACATACGAGCGTGGCGACGCCATAAGCACTATGGCATCAACATACTTTCTCCTCGGAGATTACGATCAATGCCTTGCTACTACCCATGAAGCTCTAACGAAGTTACACCCAGGTGAACCCATCGAATACTTTGCGGGAGCGGTCTCGGTAGCAATGTGGACCATGTATATCTCAGGACGATGGAACGAAGCTTCTTTATTGCTCAATGCCCTGGGTCAAATTTGGGAACGGTTGCAATTGCGCCCAGGTGCGGGGATAGTGATTTTCGATGGTTTCTTGGCCTCGTTTATGCTGGCGAAAGCTCGTGAAGATCAACCCGCGATGGACATTGCCGCTTCAGCGGTTGAGCGCATGTTCTCCGGTGATGCCGATGCAGAGGAATTTGTTTCTGTTATACGCTACGACGACATCGGCAGGCTCAATGTTGAGAAATCTGGAGCGGGTGTGCCAGGGTTGCTTATATCGCTCTACAGCGAATCCAGCTTGCAGGCCCCGCAGAAATTTATGCAGGGGGTTGTCTTCCAGAACGATATGACCACCTGGTGTGTCAACATTGCCCAGGCGCTTATTGACAATGATAACGCGCAGCTTGCCCAGGCTATTGATGATGCGGAAGCTCATCATCTGATGGTACACGCGGCACGTATGCGCGTTGTGCTGGCGCAGCGCACAGGCGATCGCTCGCAACTGGAACGCGCCCGCGTTGTGCTGGAATCCCTGCAAGATCGTCATTACCTCAGAAAACTTGAAGAGGTCGAGACGGAGATAGGGTAATATCCTGTCTTATGGATATTCTCGCCACACCGGCCTCGTCAAACAGGTTGGACCACCCTCGGCTTTGAGTGAAATCTCGTTGCCACGATAGGTCATCACTTCGCAACCGGCGTCCTCCAGCAAGCGTTTTGTCAGTGGGTTGCCCTCAAGCATCAGGCATTTGCGGGGAGCCAGCGCCAGCACGTTGGTCGCCATCGTGTCGTATTCCGATGCAGGAATTTCGATCATGGTGAAATCGCGTCTGCGCAATTCCTGCCAGAATGGGACGGCCATCAAAGGCGGATGAACGACGGCGGTGCGGTAGTCGATGATACTTATCATCGAAAGCAGGTGCAGGCACGCCTCCGGCCCGGTGTAGTATGGTAGCTCGACTCCTATCACTTTGACGTCGATGGCGGCCAGTACCTCGCGCAGTTGGCGCAGCGCCTCGACGTTGGTGCGAAAACCCAGCCCAACGGCCAGCGTGTCATGATCGACCCACAGTAAATCGCCGCCTTCGGCGCGTGCTTCCCCGTGCAAGGTTGCCAGGATGGGAATGCCCAGATTCTCGTAGGCGCGCGCCATCGCCGCCTCTTCGCCGCGCCGTTTTTCTTTGCCCATGCTCAAAATAATAGCCCCGGCATCGGTAACAAGTGAGGGATCGAAGGCGAAGATAGCGTCGGCATGATCGGGCAGGTATTCGTCATGGTAGACGACCTCCGCGCCGCTCTTGCGCAGTATGCCGGTAAGGGCGTCATGCTCCTGTTGCGCAATTGACAGATCGGGGCGACCCGCGTAATGCCATGCCTGTGGATCGGCAGAGCCGAAGGCTGCATCGGGACGCTTCACAAGCACGGTACGCAACGGCGATACCATATCCTGGCAGCCGTATCGTCTGGTCATAGATAGAACTCCTTCGAGTGGTGGAACATCTTTGCTTGTAGATGAGTATAACACATTGCTGCCCTGAAACCTTTTTCCCTGTTTGCCAGTGCTAGAGGTAGAGTTTCTAACAAGCATTATTTACCATAATAGAGAAGAGTCGGTAATCGAGAAGGAGTTTTGTATGTCTACGAAAAGAGCGTGCCTGGTAATTAATCCCAAAGATGGGCAGAATCTGGCAAAACTAACGGCTATCCTGGCTGTTTTAGCGGCGGCAGGCTGGGAAACCGATATAGCTCTCAAGGAGTACGGCGGCCATACAATGGAACTGGCAACCGAAGCCGTTAAAAAGGGGTATGATGTCATGATCGCGTATGGCGGCGATGGCACACTCAACCAGGTCGTCAATGGCGCGATGAATGGTAAATCACAGAAAAGTATGATTGGGCTTATCCCTGGTGGCACTGCCAATGTGTGGGCTAATGAGGTAGGCATTCCTGCTGACCCGGTGAAAGCGGCGCTAACGCTTGTCAGCGGCGAAGATCGTCGGGTTGATATAGGATGCGTCGAAGTCAAATCACTCACCTTCCTGCCAGTAACGCAGGAGCGCGAAGAGCAATTCTCAGGTGTGGGTATTTCTGACGAACAGAGGCAGGTGAGAAAGGTAAAACCTTCTGCTAAGGCTCGTCATAATTTTATGTTGATGGCTGGACTCGGCATCGATGCCGCTGTGATGAGTGGGGTCAACAAATCGCTCAAAGAGCGTATCGGGGTGGCCGCCGTTGGTCTCGTCGCCGCCGAGAAGCTGCCCCAACAACATACCTTCCCACTTGAGCTATGCATAACCGAGAAAGGCAGTAGCATCAAGAAAAACTGGCAGGGGAACGCATTACAGGTCGTGATTGGGAATACGCGCCACTATGCTGACGTAGTAGAAATGACTCCTGATGCCTATATTGATGATGGCTTGCTCGATATTTGTGTGATTACGGCTGGCGAACCGCTCTCAACCCTGGGCCAAATCTCATCGCTACTATTACGCCGCAAGCCCGACAATCAAAGCAGCGAGTTCTTCCGAGGAGCGCATATCACGCTTCGCGCGCCAGCCTCGATTAACTTACAACTGGATGGGAGCGCCGTGAAACTCAACGATTATCTGAGCAAGGCGGACTGCGCGGAATTGCAACGCGCCCAGGATAACGACTATGTTATGGTCACATACGAGCTTGAGGCGCTGCCTCGCGCGCTGGACTTAGCCTTTCCCCCCACCTATAATAACACGCTTTTTGAGAGATCGAGCGATTATATAACCCCTCACACTTCAGCGCAACAGGCTCCTGCCGATGAGGAGGCGCCACAGCAAAATGGCGCGGCTGCCGGTAACGATAACGAGCAACAACCGCCCGAACAGATGGAGGCGCTCCTCAAAAAGGGGCGTAAAGTGACCATCGTAGGAATGGGGATGCTTTCAGAAAAGAAGCAAGCCTGCATTGTGGCGGGCAATACTACAAAGGCGGCTACCGGTGAGATTAAACCCGTTGCCGTCCTCATTGATAAGGATACAGCGCTGCTCAAGCGGACAGGGGATCTGGCAAGCATTGCCGATGTGCGGCACTTGCAGGATGGCGCGGAGATCGTGGTCGAGGGCAAAAAGAGCAAGCGCGGCGTCATTCATGCTACGCGCGCGGTGGTGTAAGGGCGCGAAGGCTGTGTAAAGGAGCATAAATAATGGCTTTTCGTGCAACCTGTGTCGCGCCGGACCCGCTGGACTATATCCTCAGGCAGACTGATGCTATCCGCGTTGCTGACCTCGTGCTGCGTGAAAATAAGAACCCCAGAGAGATTTTTTCACTCGCTATCCGCCTGGGTACCGGCAGCAAATGGAGCCATTCTGCCATCTTTTACCTGTTGAGCGATCCGCGTATGGGATTTCATAACACCTTCCTGGTCGAAGTCAAGACTAAGGGCATCAATATGGTGAGCTGGCGTAATGAAATCGTGCCTTACGACAACTTTACGGTGGGCATCAAGCGTCCGCGCCTGGACTGGTACCGCGAGACGCCCTACGAAATTTCAAGGCATAGCCCGCTTGACCCGGAAGATTGTTATGGCATCGGCTATCTCAGGCATGTGCGCGGCATCGCCGTGGATCAGATCAATGGTCTGTATGACCATAAAACGGTCTATGAACTGGCAGCCCTGTATGCCGAGCGTGTGGCAGAACGGCATCTTGCCGCAATTCCCCTGGTTGCCGAAGCGGCTGACCATATCGCTACACTCTTGAAGAAGTGGGACGAGAAATCCGATTCGGTGCGTGAGCCGCTTCGCTTCATATGCAGCGGCCTGTTGCAATACAGTTATTTCGAAGCCTTGCGCATTCGCATTGCCAATGACCTTGCTATTCCAGAAAACCGGGAAGCCGCTCTGAGCAACTTGAACAACCTGGAAAGGGTCATTTTCCGCCCCGATCCTAAAAACATTATCCCTGATTATATCCAGAGGGTACAAACGGGAGAACTGGATATTGCTCAACCCGCTCCCGGCGATGTATTAGACTTGCTCAAGACAGCTACACCGGCTGATTTTAACAACAGTGACAGGCTGGAATGGCGCTATGTCATCCGTAAAGGCGTGGTATGGAAAATTGATGAGGTTCCTATCGGCTACCAGGCGCAAAGTCAGGACGAAACGGATATTATCAAGATGCTGGGAGAGGAGCATCCCGGCACTGACTAATCAATCTACTATACGGCCTCTCTTGCCACCTGCAACGGTCTGAGAATAAAAGGATTTGCGGCTGGTCGTCGCTAACGACCAGCC
>JBOGTO010000188.1:0-2532 GCA_050695155.1 Ktedonobacteraceae bacterium | reverse complement strand
CCCCCCACCCTTCCCCCTTCATCCCCGTATTCGGTTGTCAATCATCATCAGATAACCGGAGAATTATTCCAATCTTTCCGCTACCAGTTGCGCGAGATGCAGGACGCGCAGCTTCTTGCCCTGGGCGTCTACGCCGCCGCGCAGGTGCATGAGGCAGCCGGGGTTGTCGGCCAGCAGGAGGGTAGCGCCGGTGCTTTCGGCGTTGCGCAGCTTGTTGTGCAGCAGGCGTTCGGCCACGTCACCGTGTTCGATGGAGGTTGAGCCGCCGAAGCCACAGCATACGTCGGATTGGGGCATTTCGCGCAATTGCAGGCCCAGCGTGTTCTGGATGATACGACGCGCTTCCTGGCGCAACCCAAGACAGTTACACGATTGGCAGGAGTCGTGATAGGTTGTAATGATCTCAGTTCTGCCGTCCTGCTGGCGGATGGGAAGCTGGAGGCCATTTGCCAGCATTCGATCCAGGAAGCTGGTGAAGTCTACCACTTTGTCCGCCAGCGCGCGCGCGCGTTGTAACCAGCCCTGCTCATCGAGATCTTCAAAGAGCCTGATGTAGTCCTGCACGATGGTGGCGACGCAACTGGTGGAGGCGCTGAGGATGTAATCAGCGTGATTGTCCTTCAAAGCTTGTTCGAGCATGGTAATGGTCTGGCGCGCCATGGCCGCGCCATCGCGCCGGTCGCCGGAATTGAGCGCGGGCAAGCCGCAGCAGTTCTGTTTGTGGGGGAAGGTGACACGGATGCCGCATGTTTGTAAGACGTGGATAACGGCCTGCCCCATTTCTGGATAGAGGCGGTCGGTCATGCAACCGGCGAAGTAACAAACGGTGGTGTGGCGAGTGGGTGTTCCGGCATGTAGGGATGCCCCTTGTGGGCGTCCGGCTACATCTACCTCATTTGTCTTTCTTAATCCTTCTCCTCTCGCCAGTTGGCGTTTGACGCGGTCGCGCAGGGGGCTGGTGGCGAAGGCCGGGAGACTACGCCAGCTTGCCAGCTTGACCATCGAGCGCATGTAAGGCAGCGGAAGTTTGCCGAGCAGCCCGAAGTTGCGCGCGCGGATGAAGTTGCTGCCGCGCGTGACGGGGAATTGAGCAAGGCTTATCAGGCGCGCGATGATGTTGAAAAGACGCGGGTGAGCCATTGCACCAAAGACCAGCTTCTTGATCCAGTTCAGTCCTTTGGCTTCGACGACGCGACTGCGCACATCGAGGATCAGACTGGGAAGCGGAATTTCTACCGGGCAGACGGTCTCGCAGGCATTGCAACTGACGCACAGGCTTTGCGGTCCCGCTCCAGCCTCAATGCCATGATGGAAGGGCGTGACAACCAGGCCGATTGCGCCGCTATAGATGTAGCCGAAGGCGTGGCCGCCGACCTGGGAGTAGGGCGGGCAGATGTTGGCGCAGGCGGCACAGCGAATACAGCGCAGGGCGTCTTTGAAGCGCGGGTCGGCGCGCATCTCGCTGCGCCCATTATCGAGTAGCACGATATGCATTTCGTGGCCGGGCGTGGCGGGGCCGCTAATGAAGGTGGTGTAGCTGGTGATGTGCTGCGCGGTGGCGCTGCGAGCCAGCAAGCGCAATTGTGTCATGGCCTCGGCGAAGGTGCCGATCAGTTTATCATAGCCTGCCATCACGACGTGTACGGGCGGCAGGGATGTCACCAATCGCCCGTTGCCTTCATTAGTCATCATCATGACAGTGCCGCTCTCGGCGATGAGCGCATTTGCTCCGCTGATGCCCATACCGGCGTTGAGGAATGATTTGCGATGTTCTACGCGAATGACCGCTACCTGTTCCGCAACATTCTCGCGGGAGATGGGGCGTCCGGTGGCTTCGCTGAGCAGCGAGCCGACCTGCTGGCGCGTCTTGTGGATGATGGGCATGACCATGTGCGAGGGGCGTTCGTGGGCGAGCTGAGCGACCCACTCGCCCAGGTCGGTTTCGACAGCGCGAATTTGACGCGCCTCCAGGTAATGGTTCAGTTCCGTCTCTTCGCTGACCATTGTTTTCGATTTCACTACCAGGTCGATGCCTTTGCGCTGGCATAATTCATAAATATAGCGGTTGGCGTCTTCCGCCGTGCGGGCCTCGTAGATGATCGCTCCTGCCGCCCGCGCCATCTCTTTGAAGCGGGCAATCAGTTCGGGCTGGTGTTCGATGGCGCGGTCTTTGGCCTGGCGCAACGCGGAACGCATGTGCTGAAAGCTGTATTCGGGGCCGTACTCGTTCTCTTCATAGGAAAAGACGCCCGCTCGTGAGTCGCGCCACGAGGGGGCGAAGCGTTCCAGCGCGGCGTGCATCTGCTGATCGGCCAGCGCGTGTTCCAGGCGCGTATCAAACGGCTGATCTTCGTTGGTAGGATTGGCCTCCTCAGCCTGAGCAGTTTGTCGGGGAGTGAGTTCGGTACTCATTGCGCGTCTCTTTCTATGATATGATCGGTCCACGTATATATCTTATAGGCATCAATCCGTAGGGGCGGGAGTGGATGATGATGGGGGAGGGGGCCTTCAGGGCCGCCCGTTGGTGGAGAT
>JBOGTO010000187.1:0-3183 GCA_050695155.1 Ktedonobacteraceae bacterium | reverse complement strand
GCCCTGCATAATAGCACAGGGCGGCCTTCCCGCTTACTCCGGCGCTTCGACATTGAAGCGCCGGATGGTAATCAGGCCAGAGAGAAGACACCTGATCGGCTCCGTTGCCTGATCTCGGCATCCTCTTCCTCCGTCTCCACGATACGCTGCCCTTGAGGTGGCACGATGAGGAGCGGAAGCTTTGTGCCAAGCAGGATATGCTCGGTGACGCTCCCCATGACCCAACGTTGCCACCCATCGTGTCCATGCGTTGCCAGGGCGATTACGTCGAAGTCGGCGAATGTGCCATCTTCTTCCACGGCTTCGGCGTTCTCCGCCGTCCTGACGAGTGTCTCGGCCACGTAGCTATCAACAGCGACAGACCAGGAAACAGCCAGGTTATGTTGCGCAACCGCCGGCGCAACCAGACCATCCCGGATATGCCCTGCCGTTGCGCCGAGATACCCTCTGGCCTTCTGGCTCGCCGTCAACATCCCCCCCTCGTCACTGCTCGCGGCCACCGGCTGCACTACCCGCATCAGATGCAGTTCGCCTGGCGCGGAACCAGCCAGCGCTGCGATCAGATGGGCCGCAGGCCCAAGCGCAGCCTTAGCGTCTGCGGAGCCATCTAGTGGAACCAGCGCCCGTAGTGGATGGGTATCCGGGTATGTTCCACCGGGAACGGACCCGCCCTCGCGCAATACCAGCACCGGCACCGAGGCTTCTCGTGCCAGCTTTTCCGCCACACTCCCCATGATCCGGCGCGTGATACCGGTATAGCCATGACTACACAGCACAATCAAATCCGACTGGCACGAATCAGCGACAGCCAGGATGGATGAAACCGCTGGACCAAAACGCACCTGCGTTTCGGTAATAACGCCTTGTAGCTCAGGTGACGTAGCGGCAACCGAGAGGTAACCTTCTGCCTCGGCAAGGTCGTCAGCCAGAATCTGCTGTACCAGGGTGGTTTGTGGTGCCACAGAAGGCCACAAACCACTCGGTTTGCTCACCACGCGCGCCAAAACGACCGAACCACTGGAAGTACGCGCTATACGCGCGGCAATCGGAATGGCTCGTTCTGCCCGCATTGACCCATCCAGCGGAACAAGTATTCGTTGAAACCTTATTGTTGCTCCTTTCAAGGGTAGTGTATCGCTCAGTCTTTCAATACAAGCATACGCTGCCTGTATGAACTGACTCTGTGGAGCAACTGAGAACAGACTGAGAAGTGACGGCGCGGAGGTCAGGGAGAAAAGAGGAGCGTTTTCACACGAGAGGTAGCCAGACGCTGAAGGTGCTACCTTGTCCGGGGATGCTTTCAGCGGTGATGCGACCGCCGAGTTCTTCGACCAGGGTTTGCGCGATGGGGAGTCCCAGCCCTGTCCCTTCGCGTGAGCGCGCGGGGTCAGCGCGATAGAAGCGTTCGAAAAGGTGCGGCAGATCGACAGCGTCGATGCCGATGCCCGTGTCACGCACACTCAGCACGGCCTGCCCATCCGCCCGTTCCAGCAAGACCGTTACGCGCCCTGTACTCCCATCATTTTTAGCAGGCGTATATTTGATAGCATTATCGAGCAGGATCAGCGCAACGCGGCGCAGGCTTTCCTCATCGCCGCGCACGCGCGCCGGCTCGATGTGACCAATCTCCAGTTTCAACGCTGATCCCTCTATACTCAGCCGCCTGCGCAATTGGCGTACCAGTTGCAACACCGCGTGGTCTAACTCGACGGGCGGAGCGTCGCGCGTCTTTTCTTGCGCGACAGACTCTATCTCCTGGGATGCGGGACGAGTTTCCATGCTGGCATCTATGCGGGCCAGCAGGAGTAACTCCTCGACCAGTTTCGCCAGGCGCAGCGTCTCCGCGTGGGCGTCAGCGAGCATGGTACGACGCTCCTCTGGCGGAAGCTCATCCAGATGACGCTGCAAAAAGGCCAGGTTCCCCTGAATGGTGGTAAGGGGCGCGCGCAGTTCGTGCGAAGCATCGGCGACAAAGCGGCGCTGGGCTTGCATCGCGCTTTCCAGGGAAGCGAGCATCTCGTTGAACGTCTCCACGACCTGCGCCATCTCGTCGTGTCCTCCTGGTCGGGGAACGCGCTCGCTCAAGTTGCCGAGGCGTGTGCCGCGCGCCGTGGAAAGAGCAATCGATCGCGCAGTTGCCACCAGGTGTGAAAGGGGGCGCAGCACGCGCGTTGCGATGATCCAACTGGCAATGAGTGTTCCCAGCAGCGTCGCCACTCCCGAAAGCAAGATCAGCGCTCGTAATAAGAGCATGGTAGTATCGACATCGGAAAGCGATTTTGCAACCAGCAGCGTGCCAATATCCGGGCCATTTCCAATGGGTACGCCGTTGGTGTTTCCGCTCAGGCCATGCACTGGCGCACGGATGGGCAACGCTTCCACGCGCACATGCTGCCCATTAACTGTGGAATCGTACAAAACAGGCGGCTGGTTAACAAGTACGGTATGAGCTGTCTCTTCGCTAAATGGGATGCGTGAACTGCTCGTCGAAAGATAAAGCACTCGCCCCTGGGCATCCAGCACCTCGACAACGATACCGGGATCGCGATACGTATCGACGACGCGCATCTTCGGTTGCCCCGACCAGTAGGGCGGAGCCGTAGACACATTATCCAGCACGTCGAGCATGGCGACACGCGCCTCAGTGCGTAACACGCTATTCACGCTCTGATCAATGGCATCGGTCGTCAGCAGCAAAAACAGGAGCGCAAAGAATCCCAATGCAACAGCAATGAGCGACCCGTACCAGAATAGTAGCCGTAAGCGGAGCGAACGGGGGAGAGGCCGTTTTGACCCCGGCGCTGTCTGGCGTATACGCATAATTGCTTTCATGAAGATGCTCACTATTGATACACTGAACCGTATGTGTGTTTCACTCTAATGGAATTTACCACCCATCACCAGGAATGTCATCCTGAGCGCAGCGAAGGGTCTCCGGGTCCATCGAGCCAGATCCTTCGCTGCGCTCAGGATGACATTCGATGACCGCTCCTGATCGGAAAATTTCATGAAGGGAATATAGTTTAATCTACTTTCCCATATTACAGCATATCATATAGGAATGAACTCAAACTGTGCCGGGGCTAAGATGAATCTAAGAATGCCGCGTCGTTGATTGACGTATTCTCAATCTCATCTCAGCGTAGGCACAGAGTCATTTCACACGGGTGGTATATGCTTAAC
>JBOGTO010000186.1:0-51881 GCA_050695155.1 Ktedonobacteraceae bacterium | reverse complement strand
CGATGAAGGAAGCTTACCCTATACTTGCGTGGACAATTGAGAATGCAGTCAAGCGATTTGCTAAAACAGAGAAAGCAAGAACATACTTAAGACCTGTTTTTGAATCTATACTTCTAGGAGCAGAACTTATGGAAAGAATGGCTGTTCCACATGCTACATCTTTTTTACAATTCCAAGATAGAAAATTGACAGTTTCTAATAATAAAAGCTTAGTGCTTCAGTCTGGGGATAGAGAAAAAGCCGTACAGTTCTTGAAAGATTGGTTCGAGTACGAAGTCCAAGAATATCTGAAAATACAAGATCCCTATTTTAGTCTTAATGATTTAGAATTCCTTAATTTGTTAGTATCTGTCAATCCAAATTGTGAGGTGTATGTCTTGACTGGTTTAAGTAATCAAGAAAAGACTTCTAAATCATTAAAAGAAACCTATCACGATTATTGGCGCTTAAATATCTCGGAACAAAGACCGCCTGATACAGAAGTCGTAATTGTTGGTAACCAGCATGGAAGACCACCTTTTCATGACCGTTGGTTAATAACAAAAAGTGGTGGTCTTCGTCTAGGAACTTCTCTTAACTCTCTTGGACGAAAGGTGTCGGAAATCTCTAGAATGTCTCCAGAAGAAGTATCGGAAAGAGAAAGCATATTGGACCAATATTTGATTCATCATAAGAAAAATAGCGATGATGGAAGATTGCAGTATGAAACCTTCACTTTATAGACTTTGCTGGCGAATGAAACTAGAATACATTTTCAGTGAAAAATGGGTGATTACACGACGATCATCTCTTCAACTGTGAGCTTGCGTCGTCAGGCAATTGGGCCTCCAAATGCTTGTTTCGCTTCTCAGTGTCATTCTAGTCTCATTCGCCAGCAGAGTCTTTATAGGATTATTTTGCCCAAATTAAATTTTCTGGGAAGTGCAGATTTATATCTGAGATGTTTTTGTCGCGTTCTTTGTTCTTGCCTTGGAAGTAAAGGCACGTCGCGCCAAATGCGTCTGTTATCCCGCTTTCTCGTAAGATTGCTTATACTGCATAATCTCCTTGATGCCGAACTTCTCCACGCCCCGTTTGTTACTGTTCAGTAAAAGTGATTTAGCCCCACTTTCGTGGGGCTACCCCCATAATATGCGCGCTGGAGTTTTTGGAACTATGACCGCTACTGATCCGCACGCACCGTCACAATATCATTTTTCGCCGCCCAGTTTGCCAAATCTTGCTTTTGAATGGCGGCTGCCATCAAGTCAGGGAAAAGTTCAGGCGTGCAGGCAAACGAAGGAATGTCCATACTCGCAAGTTTAGCCGCGTTGTGCTGGTCAAAAACTGGCCTTCCATCGTTGCTGAGAGCCAGCAAGCAGATCACCTGTACGCCACTGGCCTTCAACTCCGCCGCGCGACGCAGCATCTCCTGGGCATTGCCGCCTTCGTAGAGATCGGTAATCAGCACCAGAATGGTCTGGCCTGGACGAGCAATCACCTGCTGGCAATAGGCCAGGGCGCGATTAATGTCGGTGCCGCCACCGAGTTGCACGCCGAAGAGCAGATCTACAGGGTCTTGCAAATCGTCCGTTAGATCGACGACCGCCGTATCGAACACGACCATGCGTGTGCTGACGGCCTTCAGAGTTGCCAGTACCGCCCCAAAGATGCCCGCGTAGACAACAGATGTAGCCATGGAGCCACTTTGATCGACGCACAGCACAATATCACGCAGCGAAGAACGCTTATGCCCGTGTCCTACCAGCCGCTCGGCAATGATGGTTCCCCTGTCCGGCAGGTAGTTTTTCAGATTGGCGCGAATGGTGCGGTCCCAGTTGATCTCGTTTGGTCGTGGTCGATAGGTGCGCGTGGCGCGATTGAGGCTGCCGCGCACCGCCTGAATCAGCCCGTTGGCAAGCTTGCGCTCTAGCTCATCCACTACTTTGCGCACTACCTGGCGCGCGGTATCCTTTGTTTTCTCCGGTATGACTTTGCTGAGCGACATCAGATTAGCCACAAGGTGTACATCTGGCTCGACCATTTCAAGCATTTCTGGTTCGAGCAGCATCTGGGTCAGGTTCAGGCGTTCCAGGGCATCCTTCTGCATTACCTGCACTGCCGATGTGGGGAAGTAGGTGCGAATATCGCCTAGCCAGCGCGTGACATTCGGCGATGATTTACCCAACCCGGCGGAGCGTTCGCTGCTATAAAGAGCTTCCAGCACATTATCCATGCCCAGATCAGCGCCTCCAAGTGAGATGCCGGAACCACCACCGCTCCCGTCGCTACCTGCCGCGCCCATACCCTCGCCAGCTTCTTTCCCCAGCACAAGTCGCCAGCGACGCAAACGCTCTTTTTCATCAATTGCCATCGTATTTCACCCCCAGTATATGCGCCAGCACCGGCAGCACGCTATTAGCACGTTCTTCGTTGATATTTTCTAATACCACGCTATTTTCACCCGAAACAGTTTTCCCATGCGAGATTGAGGAGCGCAGCCGTTTGACTTTCTCTCCCATCGCCCGGCGTTGCGGCGGCTCGGAGCCGGAGAAGGCGCGTCGCAAGAGTGGCAACATTTCAACAAATGTCTCAGACGACAGTTCGCTAAGCCAGCGATCAAGCGCCAGCCAGAGACCATCCTGGTGCAGCAACAATAGCCCACTGCCATGCAACACGCCCTCGATCCACGAAGCGGCCTGCGCTGCTGGATTGGCGGGAGAGAGCGCCAACCGCGCCAGGCGTTGCAACTCCTGCTCGTCGATGGCCTTCTGTTCCAGCAGCAGGCGACAGCAGCGACCGCGCACCAACCCATGCACACCTTCGCGCCCGGACAGGTAACGCAAGATGCCCTGCCATTCCTGGCGTTGATCGTCGCGGTTGAGCAGGCTGACGCTCTCCTGCACATGGTCGATGCTGCTCATCACGCCCTGAGCGGCATCATTATCGAGCGAGGCGCACGCGCCCGGCAGCCCAATGATGATACGCTCGAACAGGGCATCGATGACCGGAAAAATGCGCTCAGCTCTCGTTTCGCGCACGTTGCCGTAGCGAGCAACGCGCGCCAGAGGCGGTAGCGCGTCCATCAAGTGCTGCACGTCGGCAGAGACGGCGGCTTTGCTCTGCACACAACCCAAAAGATGATCGATGGCATCCGGTAGCTCGGCGAGAATAGCCTTATCGAGCATTTCGGTCAGTTCTGGCAGCGTTTCCGCCCTATCCGCTACGTGACGCACAAAGGCAGTAGCCGCGCCGACAATGGTGTTGCCCCATACGTTGGCTTCGATCAGCTTAATGACAAATTCGACATTCCACTGTACCTGCCACAATTCATGGAAAGTGCTATGCTTTTGCGAGGAACGCTGCGGCTTGCCCCACTCGATATGCAAGAGGCGCAACTGGTGTAGCAACTGGCTGCGTTGGCGGTCGGTGTCCTTGCGCAAATCGAAATCATAGCTTTCGATGGCCGGGGAAGGTTTGAAACGCAGTTTGCGCTGGCGGTTCTCCAGATCGCGTTGCAAAGGAACGGCGGGCGTCTCCGGCGGTACTTCGCCTAGTTTCTCGCCAATCTCAAGCTTATCGCGGATCAGTCGCATAGGTTCGGCATTGCCATGACAAAGTACGGTCTGGATGGCTTCGCGCAAATCGTGCAGGCCGGGCATGGGTAGCTCGCGCATGGCGGCCAGTGCTTCGGCAAGGCGCACCGCTTCGATGACATTGGCGGACGAAGTATCCAACCCCTCGGAACGCAGCAAATGCGCGGCATGGGTCAGCCAGCGAATCGTGACGCGATCAGACACGCTCCACAGGTGTTCGTACCAGCCGGGAGATGTGACGCCCGCGCCATAGCCACTGCGTAAAGCCAGGCGCGAATTGGTCCAGGGAATCCACGTCGCCTCAACCTTGATGCGCTTTAAGCCGTCCAGTAGAGCCTCATCTGCTCTCTGGTCGTCGAGTTTTGAGAGTACGGGAGCGTGCCACGCGCCGCAGACTACTGCGATACGCCGAAAACCCTCGCGCTGTGCGGCGCGTATAGACTGGCGCATGTGTGCTTCACGCTGTGCCTCACGTTTGTCTTTCGGCAGAAAATCTTCGCGCAGCGCGGTCATTGCTTCCAGAATACCCTCAAAAAGCTGCTCTCGATCATGTCGTTGTTCGACCTGGCGTTCCCACCACAATTCGTAATCGTCATAACCGGCAGCCTTTGCCAGCAGATCGAGCGGATCTGCCTCCGGTTTTTCAGAGATCGTCGGAGCCTGCATTATTTCAGCTTCTCCATTAGCCAGCGATTGCAGGGACATATGCCCGTTCGTGCTATCATCTGATGAACATGTTCCATCACAATCGGTTTTGTCATCCTGAGCGTAGCGAAGTATCTCAGTATTCGGCGAGACAGATACTTCGCTACGCTCAGGATGACAACCCATTCTCGATTCCTTACGCGCTTCCAGTTCTTTTTGCGCCTGTTCTTCTGCCGCCTTCAATTGAGCAAGCTGGATGGCCTGTGGCAAATCCATGAAACGCGCTGGAATATTGCGAGTCAGGGCATAACGCAGCGCCTGCCATTCGGGCGAAAAGTGCGTAAAGGGATAGTAAGCCGCGAGGTGCGGCGCATCCGGCGCGTATATTAGCAATGCGACGGGCGGCTGCATCTCCTCGAACTGTAACAGAGGCAGCACAGCCTGGGCATCCGGCGGTCCCTCGACCAGCACTATATCTGGTTCCAGTTCTTCCAGAGCGGCGAGCAGGCTGCGGGCGCATCCGGGACCATGATGGCGCACACCGAAAATGCTTACACTCACGCCTATAGTACCTCCTGACAAGCCCGGTACAGATCTTTCCAGCCATCACGCTCCTTCACCACTGTTTGCAGGTATTCCAACCAGACGACGCGGTCTTGCACAGGGTCTTTGACGATGGCTCCGGTCAGTCCAGCCGCCAGGTCGCTCGCGCGTAGTTGTCCATCGCCATAATAGCCGGCCATTGCCAGGCCGCTATTGATGACCGAGATAGCCTCGGCTGTCGAAAGCGTGCCGGTGGGCGATTTCAGCTTCGTTTTGCCATCGCTGGTAATGCCTGAGCGCAGTTCGCGGAACACGGTAACGACGCGGCGGATTTCTTCCAGGGCAGGCTTTTCAGCAGGCAATTCCAGCGCCTGACCCAGGCTGGCAACGCGGCGGTCAACAATATCAATTTCTTCGTCCATGCTATCAGGCACGGGCAGAATAACGGTATTGAAGCGGCGTAGCAGGGCGCTGGAGAGTTCATTGACGCCCTTATCACGGTTATTGGCAGTAGCGATGACGTTAAAGCCCTTGCGCCCCTGCACCTCTGTCGCCAGTTCGGGTACGGGCAACGTCTTCTCCGAAAGAATGGTAATCAGCGTGTCCTGCACCTCGGCAGGGATGCGCGTTAATTCTTCGATACGCGCAATCTTGCCATCCTGCATGGCCTGCATCATGGGACTGACCACCAGCGCGGCAGGCGATGGACCTTCTACCAGCAAACGCGCATAGTTCCAGCCGTAGCGCAAGGCATTCTCGTCCGTACCAGCCGTACCCTGAATAAGCAGGGTCGAATCACCCGCGATGGCGGCGGAGAGATGTTCGCTCACCCAACTCTTCGCGGTGCCAGGCAAACCGTACAGGAGCAAGGCCCGATCTGTCGCCAGCGTCGCTACGGCAATCTCGATCAGGCGAGCGTTGCCGATATATTTGGGCGACACTTCAAAGCCGTTGGGCAGCTTGCCGCCGAGCAGGTAGAGTCGCACGGCCCAGGGTGAGAGTTTCCAATTGGGCGGACGCTGGCGCTCATCAATCTTTGCCAGTTCGGCCAATTCTTCAGCGTATTGCTGCTCGGCGTGCTGGCGTAGTACCGCCTGTAAAACAGCTTCTTCATTGATAGTTACAGCTTTGGCATTGCCATTGGTGTTTCTGGTAGTACTCATTTCATAAACTCCTCAAGTAGTCGCTGGCGGATGCGCAGCGTGTTAGTAAACTCTTGCAATTGTTCGCGCCATTGTTCGTGTTGCCAGCTATCGCCTTCTGGCAAAGGCCATACTGTTAATACCGCCTCAAAACATGATGATGGGAGCCGTGTAGCCGCCGTTTCAAGACTGTTGAACCATGAGTCAGAATAGGGATAGTAATTCTTTTTATTGAGTTCGAGCGAAGCGATATGCTGACGGAGCGTTTGCAGATAGACATCGCCAAATTCATTGCTCCAGGGAGTGGGTACTCCAGCAAGTAACTCATCCCAATCCGCGCCCTCCAACAGCATAGAATGCAGCATCATGTACAGCACTTTGGATTCCACCAATCGAGCAGGCATGAGGTGCATTAACTCATCGCGCATATCTGAGGTGGTTGTGCCGCTAAGTGCTTTTTTGCGTTGTTGGCCGTGCCACCAATCCCACAATGGCTCGCCCCATTGCTCAGCGCTGAAAAGTTGGGCGGCACGCGACCAGCCTTCAATGATCGAATTGCCAAATTTATCAGCGTCCGCCATTTCGATCAGCTTTGCAGGCATCATTTTGAATTGCTCTTCCCAACGAGTGGGCGGAATGCAGGCCAGTATCTGTATCATCCACCAGGAACGCTCGCCCACTCCCGACTGTGGCTTTTCCATGATGCCATCTCGCAGCCATACTTTGTCAAAAGCGGTGGGCAGTTCGAGTTTGAGCTTGCCCCGAACGTTAGTTATGATGGTATCAGCGCGGCTCGTCATGCGCTGCGCAAAGGTCGAGCCAAGGATACACGCCAGCATGGGAGGCACAAGCGCTCTGACGCTGGCGGCGCGATCATCAAGAGCTTTTTCCAGGAAAGGCTCATCTTCGCCTGATAGACCAACCTCAAACATTTTGAGCAGTTCGAGGCGCGCTTCAGCCTTTTCCTGTTTCCAGACGCCTTCTAGCCATGCGCGCGCCTTTGCCGCGTCAATGGCTCGCAGGCGGCATAAAATTTCGTAACGTTGCCGGATGGTGCCTTCTTGCCAGATAGTTTCGGCATCGTCGGGCAACACATCATCCGTTGCTGGCAGGAAATTTTTCACCCATGCCCACTCCGGGTTGAACTGGCTTAACCACAGGCCGCGCTCACCCAATACGGGAAACACGGCGGCTTGCAGCGCTGTGGTCCTGACGGCCAACGCCAGCGGCAGCAACTCGTATGGAAGTCGCAAACGCGCTTCTCGCAAGTATTGCAGAGCCGTTGGCAAGAGATTTTCATGTTCTCCCAGCAACATGCTGTGCAGCAATCTGGCAATAGCTGGAGAACACGCAGAAAGATTTTCGGCTGGCGCGGGTTCAGGAGCCTCCTCTATGTGTTCGGCAATTTCGCCTGCTTGCCGGTAAACAGCCCATGCTCCGGCTTGTAGCAACAATTGGCGCTCCAATTCACCTGTGGGAAGCTCCACAATAAGCGTATCAACAGTTGTACCGGTGCTAATATCTCCCCGTTCCTGGCGAGCGGTTCCGACGAGGGCAGTTGTCACGAATTGAGGCGCATTCATTGCAGCGTCCTCCCTTGCAGAAAGTATGCGCCGTGCGCCATCATGCCGATAGGGAGAAGCGTCTCGCCGTTCCATTCGGCCGCCAGGTCTATCGGATAGCCGCCGGAAAGAGCCAGCATTTGCCAGTATACGCCTTTCGCCAATGGCAGAGCATCGCCGCGACTATCGCGCACATACCAGGCATCGCCGCTATTTGTACAAACGGGAGTGACACCGCGCAGGACACATAGGAAACGCTCTGTCCAGGGTTGACAGGCCAGCGCCGCCGCGACTCCGGCAAGAAATGTGTCGATATGTTCTTCCCCCGGAAGTTGTCCCTGCAAAGGCGCGATCTCTCCCCGACGAGCGATCAACCGCGCGCGCTGCGGATAGGCACCGGGCCAGAAAAGCAGATCGGCTTGCTGATGTGATCCCAGGGGGTAGATTTCTGGAAAAGGCGCGCCTGCCGCAGAGAATTGCAGCAGCAAAGCGCGGCGCTGACTCCTTGTGCCGTACAGCCAGGTACGCTGCACGCGCACTTTCTCTTCATCGTTCAGCGTCTGCCCCAGCACCATCCAATCGTCGCTCACGGTCTCGCCGCGCGCCGCAACCTCTTCTTGCGTGAGCGTCCAGCCGATCAACTGGCGCACATCCTCTTGCAGAGATACATCCAATAGATCAATCCGGCGATAGGCGTGGGTGAGTAAAGCCAGGCGACCAAGTTGTTCCAGCAGCTTTGCGGGCCAATCACGCAAGGAGTTGGGGATGCCTGACATCAGGCGCAGGCGACCAGCGATACCGGGTGCCTGTGCATCAACCATTTGCGCCGCTTTGCTCTCCCAGAACGAGGCCGGTTGGGTTTGCACATTCGCCAGCCCGTTACGCACCAGGTCATTGAGCCAGAGATCAAGGCTATCCAGTCCTTTCGCTACCAGAGCCACACGCTTTTCAGCGCGTTTCAACTGAGATGCATGTGAACGTTGAACGCTTTCGCCAGATGGTTGAGCCTCTTTGCTCTGCTTGCCCATATTGGCTCCCTGCCTTTTAGCAAGCCATGTCACCACCCACGCAGGAGATTCTGCGGCTATAGGAATAGATGAAGGATCACCGGCAGCTAGAAGCAGCAGACCAAGACTATGTTTGCAGGGAAACTTACGGCTAGGACAACTACAATGCGCGGTTAAGGTAGAGAGATCAACTTTGACTTGATACAATGCGCTTCCCTGGCACTCTCCCCACAGCGCCGAGGAATTTTGGCCGAGGTTCTGCCAGGTTCTGGTGTTGCCCAGCTTTTTGCCAGCGCTGGCGGAACTGGCATCGGGCGCGAGGGCTAACACCTGATCACTCGTCAACACTATACTCACTATTGCGACCTCTTTTTTCAGATTTGTCGTCTGCTTGATAGTTCTTTCGTAGTATGGCAGAACTGGAAAAAAGAGCGCAATAAAACAGTACAGATGGTAGTAGTTTTGATCTGTTCTTAATGGCGCGAATGTGCCAGCTTCCAGCAATCCTGTGCGATGGCCCAGTCTTCCTGCGTATGCACAATCAGCACTCGAACATGCGAATCCTGTGCCGCAATGTCTTCATCCGCAGGAGATTGGGCATTTTTCTGCTCATCGAGTCTAAGGCCAAGAAAGCCGAAGGCTGCGCAGGCGGCGGCTCGCACCTCAGCGGCATTTTCGCCGATGCCGCCCGCGAATACGAGCGCGTCCAGTCCTCCCAGCGAGGCCAGCATCGCGCCGGTATAAGAGCGGAGGCGATGGGTAAACATATCAAAGGCCAGGCGCGCGCGCGCGTCGCCCTCATGCATCTTCTGCAATATCTGGCGCATGTCGCCCGAACCGGCGATCCCTTTCAAGCCAGACGCCTTATTGAGCGTCGTGTTCAGTTGATCTGCGGTGTAGCCTTTTTCGCGTTGCAAGTAGAATAGGATACCAGGATCAATCGAGCCTGAACGACTGCCCATCATGACGCCTTCAAGCGGGGTGAAGCCCATACTTGTATCGATGCTGCGTCCCCCGCGAATAGCGGCCAGCGAGCAGCCATTGCCCAGGTGGCAGGTAATCAGGCGCAACGCAGACAGGTCTTTGTCGAGGATTTGCGCGGCGCGCCGGGCGCAGTAGCTATGGCTGATGCCGTGAAAACCATAGCGACGAATGCCATCATGCTCAAACCAATCGTAGGGCAATGGATACACCACAACCTCTTCGGGCATGGAACGATGAAAGGCTGTGTCGAACACTGCTACCTGGGGCATGGCAGGCGCGAGACGCTCGATAGCCTCGATGCCTTCCAGATTGGCCGGATTATGCTCCGGGGCCAGCACTGCCATCTTGCGGATAGCCGCTTTCACCTCTGGCGTGACGAGAACGCTGTCCTCGAACGCTGTGCCGCCATGCACCACGCGATGCCCCACGATGTCGATAGCCGAAAGCTGATCGATTACGCGCGTTTCGCCGCTCGTCAACGTCTGGAGCATATGCTCAATCACGGCTGAACGTTCATCGGTGGGCAAGCTTTCCTCTTTTGTCGCGCCACCAGAGGCGCTGATCTTGAGATCAGTGGTGCCGGGATGGTGCGTCCAATCGGCATCAGCCTGCCACAACGGAGCAGGGGCGAGATCGGACATATCCTTATCTACTTCATACAGGCGGCTCTTCTGACTGCTTGAACCGGCGTTTAGTACCAGGATACGCATAAGCATTACTTCCTTTCACAACCGCATTATTCGTAGTGTTCTGACACCGTTCATTATTCCATTAAACCAGTAGACAAGTCTTACATATACATGGGCAGAGAAACCAGGAAGCATTCTATCACGTTACTATCGTATTGACAGATTGATGGTATCCTGATTTCTGGTAATAGTACCGAAGCTACTGCTTCCTACAATATAAACGTCTCATACAGATTGGAGAATACAATGGCAACTATCGACCAGAAGCGGTTAGAGCTTATGAACCGCTATTGGAACGCGGCCAACTATTTGACGGTGGGCCAGATTTATTTACAGGCGAACCCCATGCTGAGGGAGCCGTTGCGGCCCGAACATATCAAGCCGCGTTTGCTGGGACACTGGGGAACATCGCCCGGCCTCAGTTTCATTTACGCGCATATGAACAGGCTGATCCAGGATCACGACGTGGATATGATCTACCTGGCAGGACCAGGGCATGGCGGACCCGCGATGCTGGCGAATGTTTATCTGGAGGGGACCTACTCGGAAATCTATCCGAAGATTTCACAGGATATTGACGGTATGAACCGCTTCTTTCGCCAGTTTTCGACGCCTGGCGGCGTACCCAGCCACGTCAGCGTCCCGACTCCCGGCTCCATTCACGAAGGTGGGGAGTTGGGCTACGTGCTGGTTCATGCCTTCGGGGCCGCTTTCGATAATCCCAATTTGATCGTCACGGCAGTTATCGGTGATGGCGAGGCAGAAACGGGACCGCTCGCGGGATCGTGGAAGAGCATCAAGTTTTTAAATTCTGTGCGTGATGGAGCGGTGTTGCCCATTTTGCATTTGAATGGGTACAAGATTTCCGGCCCTACCGTGCTGGGCCGCGAAAGCGACGCTGATGTGCGGAAATTGATCTCCAGTTTTGGCTACGATGTCCACTACGTGGAGGGGGATGATCCTATGACCATGCACAAAGCCTTCGCGGAAGCATTGGAGACCTGTTACGGGAAAATCCGCGCCTATCAGGAGGAGGCGCGGATGCAGGGCTTCACGCATGGGCCAGCATGGCCGGCCATTGTCCTGCGCAGCCCCAAAGGATGGACGGGCCCCAAAGAGGTCGATGGGCTTCAGATTGAGGGTACATTCCGCTCGCACCAGGTGCCGGTAGCGGATGTGAAGACCAAACCAGACCATTTGCAGATTCTTGAACAATGGATGCGTAGCTATCATCCCGAAGAACTCTTTGATGAGAATGGTCGCCTGATCCCCGAACTGGCAGAACTCGCGCCCAGAGGAGAGCGCCGCATGGGAGCCAACCCGCACGCTAACGGCGGCAAGCTTATGATACCCCTGGACATTCCCAACTTTACCGATTACGCGGTTGAAGTCAAGAAGCCCGCCACCGAGCATAAAGAGTCTACGCGCCAGCTTGGCATGATGTTGCGCGACATCTTTACCCGAAATGCTGAACAGCAAAATTTCCGCCTCTTCTGCCCCGATGAAACCAATTCCAATCGTCTGACCAACGTTTTCGAGGTGGAGAATCGCACATTTTTGGAACCCATTTACCCGACAGACGATCATCTTTCGCCCGATGGGCGCGTGATGGAGGTACTGAGCGAACATCTCTGTCATGGCTGGCTCGAAGGCTACCTGCTTACCGGGCGGCATGGCATCTTCGCAACGTATGAAAGCTTTGCGCTGGTTTCAGCTTCGATGACGGTGCAGCATACTAAATGGCTGGAAGAGGGCATCAAACTGCCCTGGCGCGCGCCCATCTCATCCCTGAATATCCTGTTGACATCGACGTGCTGGCGCAACGATCATAACGGGTTCAGCCACCAGGGGCCTGGCCTGATCGATACGGTACTCTCGAAGAAAGGGACGGTAGCGCGTATCTATCTGCCGCCAGATGCCAATTGCCTGCTTTCAGTCGCCGATCACTGCCTGCGCAGCCATGACTACGTCAACCTGATCGTGATTGATAAGCAGCCGCAACTACAATGGCTCTCCATGCCGGACGCCATCGACCACTGCGCGCGCGGCCTTTCCACCTGGCATTGGGCGAGCAACGACGAACATGTTGAGCCAGATGTCGTGCTAGCTTGCGCGGGCGACATTCCCACGCTCGAGACGGTGGCTGCGGCGTGGTGGCTGCGCCATCACCTGCCGGAATTGAAGGTGCGCGTGGTCAATGTAGTAGACTTGATGAAGCTCTATCCGCCCTATCTGCATCCTCATGGTATGGAAGACGCCGCCTTCATCGACAGCTTTACGGAAGACAAGCCGGTGGTGTTCGCATTTCACGGCTATGCGCGGGCCGTTCACGAGATCGTGCATGGACGCCCCAACACGCCGCGCTTCCATGTACGCGGCTTCATGGAGGAAGGCACAACTACCACACCCTTTGATATGGTCGTGCTAAATCATATGAGTCGCTACCATCTGTGCATTGAGGCAATGCGGCGCGCCACACGCGTGCGAGGTCTCACCGCGCCATTAATAGCAGAGTGCAACGATATGCTCGCCAGGCACAAAGAATACGTGCGGGCAAACCTGCAGGACATGCCTGAAATACGTGACTGGGTATGGACGGACTAATGGAAGAGCGCGTGGCAAAGTTTGCGCCATTGCTTCAGGCGATGGCGCAAACTTTGTTATCGTGTTCCAGCTTCCCAGCGATCGTTCTTGTGATTCCTCTGTGATCTCAGCCGATCTAAACGTGACTGGATTGTGATTGGCTCATCATATGCTATAAGCATGAAACGAAGTCTACCGGACTTGTTCGTGTAACATATGGAGAGGAATTCATCAACATGGCTAGCAACGATAAAAGCTCAACATCCCTTATTGACGAGGCACCAGAGTCTCCGCCGATGCTGAGCGATAACACACGCGCCTATTTGGAGCGGCTCAACAGCTACGCAGAGGTCAGTGACAAGCCTGCCACAACTAAGCGGCCAGCCGCGAAACGTGCATGGTGGAACGCGCCGGTTGTTGCTCTGTTTATCGCAGTCGTTTTTATGGTGGGCATGGTCAGCTTTGGTTTTGGCGCATCCAGCACCAGCACATCCAACAGCGGTAGTACGGCCAACAATTCGTCATCAAACACAACAGGTAATTCAACGTCAGCTTCTACCAATTCCAGTTCAACGTCGGCAACCGGCCCCACAGTGGCTCATGAGACCTACAATCCGCAGGCTCCTGCTACGCTTGAGGGAAGCACGGTCAATGTGACGCTGACCGTCAAGGAGTTACTGGTTTCGATTGCGCCAGGAGTGGTCTACCACGCCTGGACCTTCAATGGTACGGTTCCTGCTCCCGTCATCCATGTGCGCCAGGGGCAAACGATTCACTTCACGCTGGTGAACGATGGTAATATGCCGCACTCCATCGACTTCCACGCGGCCCAGACGCCCTGGAGCGTCAACTACCAGAATGTTCCAGCGGGCAAGAGCTTCAGCTTTGACTGGAAAGCGAACTACCCTGGCGTCTTCATGTATCACTGTGGCTCGCCCGTCACCATCTACCACATAGCAAACGGCATGTATGGCGCGATCATTGTTGACCCGGCGCAGGGATGGGCGACACCAGCGCAGGAATACGTCCTGGTGCAGAGCGAGTTCTATACCTCTCAACAGCCCGATGGCACGTACTCGATAGACAACGCCAGGCTGACGGCAGGCAACCCCGACTACGTGGTCTTCAACGGCTATGCCAACCAGTACCAAACCACGCCTATCGTCGCAAAGGCGGGAGAGCGCATCCGCATTTTCATCGTGAACGCCGGGCCAAACGAGTTTTCGGCCTTCCACATGGTCGGAGCCATCTTCAGCGATACCTATGCCGACGGCAATCCTGCTAATCATATGGTGGGGAACCAGACGGTGACAGTCCCTCCTGGCGGCGGTATGATGGTAGAACTTACCATACCTCAGCCCGGTTTGTACCCATTCGTGACACACTCGTTCTCTGATGTGGGCAAAGGCGCGCTGGGTGTCCTGAAAGTCATCCCATAATCGAAAGTAAATATACTCCGCAAGGAGTATGCTAGATAGTAGTGAAAGGGCGGCTCTCGTAGCCGCCCTTATAAAAAATAGCCCTCGTTGATGAGAGGGATGCCGGAAGCATAAAGAATACGTGCGGGCAAACCTCGAGGACATGCCCGAAATACGCGACCGGGTATGGACGGATTAAGTAGAACAGAAATCTGCTGGTATTTTACTCATCAAAATATGTTATAATGCTTGCAGAGATACGGGGTATCTGGCCGGAAAGGGGGGTCTATGCCAACTCAAGAAGAGAGGCTTTCTATTTTAGAGCAAACGCATGTGAGAACTGACGAATCGATCAAGGATCTTAATCATTATGTAACGATGTTAATTGGCATCGTGCAAAGGGAAGAATGGGAGATCAGGGAGATGAAGGGCAGCCTTCGCTCCATTGATGATCGCTTGACTTCCTTAGAACAGGGTGTCAATATTCGTTTTGGGAACTTAGAGGCACGTATAGGGACCTTAGAAGGCCGCATGGGGTCTTTGGAACAGAGTGTCAACACTCGCTTTGAAACGCAAGATAAAAAGCTAGATCAAATCTTGCTTTCGCTTGCTATGCTAACATCGAAACCTGATCGAGAAGCATAAAGGCTTAAAGGAAAGAAGAAACCCTGGTTCTATTTTGTATGAACCAGGGTTTTCTTCTATTCAAAACTATCCTACTTTCTGCCTACCATACCCGTGCTGGCACTACATTCATATGCTAGCCAGTAAAGCAGGAATGCTATAATGGAGCGGGAGACGGAATTCTGGCGTGTAATAAATAGCCCGTTCCGCTCCCGTTCATGCATTCTTACTTGTTGGAGGTTCTAATGGATATCCCTGGCTATATTACTAATGCGAAACTTCGCGCGTGGGTCGAAAAGATGGCCGCGCTGTGCAAACCCGACCAGGTGTACTGGTGCGATGGCTCAGAGGAGGAGTACGCGCGCCTGTGCGACCAGATGGTCGAGTCTGGCACTTTGATACGGCTCAACCCTGAGAAGCGTCCCAACAGTTTCCTGGCTCGCTCCGACCCTGGCGATGTCGCGCGCGTTGAAGCCCGCACCTTCATCTGCTCATTAAGCAAGATCGATGCTGGCCCGACTAATAACTGGGTTCCCCCCAAAGAGATGAAAGAGACGCTGGCTGGCCTGTTTAATGGCTGTATGCGCGGGCGGACGATGTATGTGATCCCGTTCAGCATGGGGCCGCTCGGCTCGCCAATCGCGCACATTGGTTTCGAGCTGACCGACTCGCTTTACGTAGCAGCGAGTATGCGCATCATGACCCGTATGGGTCGCGCTGTATACGATGTGTTGGGACGTGACGGCGACTTCATTCCATGTATGCATTCGGTCGGGATGCCGCTCGAACCGGGGCAGCAGGATGTTTCATGGCCGTGCAACAAACAGAACAAGTACATCGTGCATTTCCCGGAGGAGCGCGCGATCTGGTCATATGGCTCAGGCTATGGTGGCAACGCGCTGCTGGGCAAGAAGTGCTTCGCGCTGCGCATCGCATCGGTGCTGGCGCGCGACGAGGGCTGGCTGGCCGAGCATATGCTTATCCTCGGCGTCGAAAATCCCCAGGGCGAGAAAACCTACGTCACCGCCGCTTTCCCCAGCGCTTGCGGCAAGACCAACTTCGCCATGCTCATCCCACCGGCAGATTTTCAGGAAGAGGGCTGGAAGGTCACAACCGTCGGCGACGATATTGCCTGGATTAAGCCTGGGGCCGACGGCAAACTCTACGCTATTAACCCCGAAGCAGGCTTCTTTGGCGTCGCGCCCGGCACGAGCGTGGCATCCAATCCGAACGCTATGGCTTCGATACGCGCCAACTCCATCTTCACAAACGTAGCCCTGACCGATGACGCTGACGTGTGGTGGGAGGGTATGACCGAGGCAGCACCAGCCCATCTCATCGACTGGACCGGCCAGGACTGGACGCCCGCAAGTGGACGCAAGGCCGCGCATCCCAACGCGCGTTTCACCGCGCCGCTTCGCCAGTGTCCCGTAATCGACCCTGCCGCCGACGATCCACAGGGCGTACCCATCGCGGCGTTCATATTCGGCGGTCGTCGCGCCAGCGCGGTGCCGCTGGTCTACCAGGCGTTCAACTGGAATTACGGTGTATATGCCGCAGCCACAATGGGTTCTGAGACGACCGCCGCCGCCGCAGGCAAAACCGGCGAAGTGCGCCGCGACCCTTTCGCCATGTTGCCTTTCGTGGGCTATCACATAGCAGACTACTTCAACCACTGGCTGAACTTTGGGCGGCACCTGCCCAACCCGCCGCGCATCTTCTGCGTGAACTGGTTTCGGCGCGATGCCAGCGGCCATTTTCTCTGGCCCGGCTTCGGCGAAAATATGCGTATCCTGAAATGGGTCGTTGAGCGCGCGCGCGGACGCGCGGTGAGCATCGAAAGCCCCATCGGCTGGATGCCGCGCTACGAAGATCTGGACTGGCGCGGCATGGAGGGATTCACACGCCAGCAGTTCAATGAGCTAATGTCGGTTGACCGCAACGCCTGGCAGCAGGAATTGCTCTCGCACGAAGAACTGTTCATGAAGCTGTATGACCGTTTGCCGAAAGAACTCGTGTTCATACGAGAGCTGATCCTCTCCAGTCTCTGGCGTTCCCCGGAACACTGGGGTCTGGCACCAGAATGACCGGGTCATTCCCACGTTCTATTTAGCCGAAAAATGCCCGCTGATCTGCTGTGGCTGGTCGAGATACTGCTCGCGGAACAGCTCCAAAGCCTGCATGATTGGCTTGTCGGTGACGGCGAACAGGTCTGCTTGCTCGGTAGCGATATGTTCGGTGATGGCCCAGGATGGCACGACGAACATATCGCCCCGGCTCCAATCGAGAAGCAGGAAAGGGATGCTCCGTCATTAAATTGCGGGTCTGCGTCCATAGAGGTTGCAAATCTGCGGCTGCCACGTCTGCATATCGGTTTCGGCTGTAGTCATAGCGATTCCTCTTTTCTCTTAACAATCACATGACGTACTTCATTCTACTGTCTACTGTATAATATTCTCACAGTATTTTGCGGAATGCCAGTCATGGTAGCAGTTTCTCAGCAATTAAGGCGCAAAAATAGGTATTCATCCTGATAGACAAACATGATGATTCGTCCTATAGTCTTAGGTGAAACAGCGAACACATATCCCAGGACTGATTGAAAGGTTGAGATATTTACTATGTTACTTTCGCGCAAAGCGCTCCAACGTATACTTGGTGTATTGTGGCTCATCGACGGACTCTTACAGTTGCAACCGCTCATGTTCACCGGGAATATGATTAATAGCGTCATGAAGCCAATGCTGGATGGTCAGCCTTCGTTTATCGAGCCGAGCCTTCAATTTATCGTCAACCAGACGACACTTCACCTGACAGAGGTCAACTTGCTGATCGCCACTGTCCAAATTTTACTCGGCCTCGGCTTCCTCTTGCTCTCTGATCGCTGGGTGAAAGAGGTCGTGATCGCCTCCATCGTGTGGGCATTCATCGTCTGGTACGGCGGCGAAGGTATGAGTATGCTGCTTACCGGGCAGGCCAGCGTTTTGACTGGCGCGCCGGGAGCAGTGCTTCTTTACCCCTTATTAGGTCTGGTCATCTACCCGCGTAAAAGGTCAGATAAGGACACTCAACGAGTAAAAGCGAAGGCTAGAATCGAGGGTCTAATCTCTCGCGCGCAACTGCGCTGGATACTTTCGGGCTTCTGGTTCTTCGCAGCCCTGCTCCAGTTGCAGCCCAACTGGTGGCAGCCGGGTCAGATCTCCCAGGCGATTGGCACTATGGTTGGTCAGGGCGGATTGAATGCCGTACTGGTTGACCCCGTACTCCAGCAGACCGCCAATATTACCGCCAACATCGAGATTCCGCTCAATATCGTGCTGATTATCGTTTTCCTGGCGCTTGGCACCGGCCTGGCTGTCGTCAAACAGGAGCAATTGCGCCCACTCTTGATCGCCTCGATTGTTGTCAGCGTCATAATCTGGTACTTTTCCCAGGCTTTCGGCATGGTTCTAACTGGCATGGCGACCGATTTCAATTCTGGCCTGCTGGTCGTGATAATGGCATTGGCCTGTTGGCCGAAGACGCAGACTCTACGAGTGCGAGTGTCACGCGCGCGCGTAGCTCGTGATGTGCTACAGACGGAAGCATCGGAGACAGCACAGCGCGTATAGTGCGGTGACTTAGCCCAGGGCGGGGGCAGGGCGATGGAAAAGTTGTGTCAGAGAGGGTGAGCAAGGCGACCGCAAGGGTCGCCTCTACCAGGAACGAGCGAGGCAAGTCCTGCTTCGTCGTCATAGTAGAGGCGACCCTTACGGTCGCCTTGCTTCTTTCCTCGACTTCTCAATCATCCGGAGGGCGAGGGCAGAGCCACCCGCCCTGGCACACATTAAGGGAAGTAAGCAGAACCATTTACTTTCCGAAGCGACGCAACCGCAGCGAATTGCTGACCACCGTGACCGACGAAAGAGCCATCGCCGCTGCCGCGAACATGGGCGCCCAATCTTTCAAAACCAGAATGAGCGGTGAGAGAATAGCCAGGGGAATAAGCACCACATTGTATCCAAAGGCCCAGAAGAGGTTCTCTTTAATCACGCGCATGGTGGCACGGGAAAGCACAAAGGCGGTGACGATGCTTTTCAGGCTGCCATTGACAACCGTTACATCTGCCGCTTCCATCGCTATATCTGTGCCAGTTCCCATAGCGATGCCGGTATCCGCCTGCACCAGCGCTGGAGCATCATTGATTCCATCACCGGCAAAGGCCACTACAAGTCCCTGCTTCTGCAATCTTCTGACCTGTTCTATCTTGTCCTGTGGGAGCATCTCCGCCAGTACGTTTTCTGAAGGAATACCAACCTGGGCCGCGATTGCCTCTGCCGTGCGCGCGTTGTCGCCCGTCACCATGTAGATCACCAGCCCTTTTTGCTGCAAGGTTTTAATTGCCAGCGCGGTTTCTTCTTTCACCGTATCGGCCACTGCCAGTAGTCCTGCCATTTCGCCATCGATGGCAACGAGCATGACTGTTTTGCCCTGTCCTTCTAACTGGCGCAATTGCTCCTGGAGTGATGCGAAATTAACTGCTCGCTCCTGAAACAGGCGTTGCGTGCCGATCAGCAAGGCGTGTCCCTCGACTTGCGCTTCCAGACCGCGCCCCGCGAGCGCGCTGAAACGTTCCGGCAAATGCGCGAGGAGCAACTGCCTCGCCCTGGCTCCCTCTACAAGGGCGGCTGCCAACGGATGCTCCGATCCCTGCTCTGCTTCGGCAACAAGGCGCAGTAAGTCTTCTTCCGTTCTGCCAGGCAGCGCCACCACATCGGTCAACTCCGGTTTGCCCTTTGTAATGGTGCCTGTCTTATCGAGCAAAACCGCGCTCGCGGACTGCAAGCGTTCCAGGCTCTCGCCCCCTTTGTACAGGATACCGTACTCCGCGCCTTTACCCGTACCAACCATAATGGCGGTAGGTGTAGCGAGTCCCATAGCGCACGGGCAAGCAACGACCAGCACAGTAACCGCCGCTACTATAGCGGTAATCCACGGCAAACCTGACCCCACATATATGCCAACACCAGGACTGGCAATGATGTACCAGCCAGCAAAGGTAAGCAGCGCGATAGCGAGAACAACGGGAACGAATATCGAAGCAACACGATCTGCCGTGCGCTGAATGGGAGCTTTAGAGCCTTGCGCCTGCTCAACCATGCGGATAATACCGGCGAGCATAGTATCGGAGCCAACTTTCGTCGCGCGCATACGCAGCAGCCCCAGTTGATTAATGGTAGCGCCGATCAGCGGGTCGCTTTCGCCCTTCTCCACTGGCATACTCTCGCCAGTAATCATCGCTTCATCGACGGACGAAACGCCGGCGAGGACAACGCCATCGACAGGAATCTTCTCGCCCGGACGCACGATCACTTCATCGCCCACGCGCACCTGCTCCACAGGCAGTTCGATCTCGTTTCCATCGCGCAGCACATGCGCGGCGCGCGCCTGCAAGCTGCTGAGTTTCCGCAATGCCTCGCCAGTCTGTCGCTTCGCGCGCGCCTCCAGGTACTTGCCCAGAAAGATCAGCGTAATAATCAGCGCGGTCGTATCGTAGAACGTCGTCGTACCAATATAATTGGGGAACAGGGTTGATACGACGCTCATGAGATACGCCGCCGTCGAGCCGAGCGAGACCAGTGTATCCATATTCGCCCCGAAATGGCGCAACGTTTTGAGTGCGCCCCGGTGAAATTCCCAGCCCACAACAGCCCATACGGGGGTAGTCAGAGCCAACAGCACAAAGTTCTCGCCCGGAAAGCTATTGATGAAGAACATGCTCAACACAACTACCGGAATGGTAAGGGCGATAGCCAGGATGAGCAAAGCGCGCCTGCGTTGGAGCGCGCGCTTTTTGCTCACCTCTCGCTCAAGTTCGTCAAAACGGCGCTCCAATGGGCTATCCATAGGCCCGGATGAAGCATTCTCAGTGGTAGTTATATCGTCGGGAGGAGCGACCTGCGGCGATGACGAAACCGGTGATACTAGCGGCTCCGCCTTGTATCCTACAGCCTCAATCTTATGAATCATTTGCTCAAGTCCCGTTTGCTCAGGGTTGTATGTGACCGTTGCTTGCTCCGTAGCGAGATTGACATTCGCATCCTGCACGCCTGGCACCTTCTTCAACCCCTTCTCAATACGCATGGCGCAGGAGGCGCACGTCATGCCTTCCAGCGCAAGAACCGCGCGAAGCGCTTCGGTTGATTGGTCTTGCGAGTCCTTTGCGCTTCCCTGTAATGTATGTTCCGTGTTCGTAGCCACAGTAATTTCCTTGTCTCTATCAGTTCTATGGTAAACCCATACCCACCCCATAGGGGTATGTCCTGGATATACAATACCGCATTTTTTCTGTGAAGTCAAGACCATCCATCCTCTTGCACAATTTGCGCGTTTATGTTACACTACTCCCATACCCACCGGATAGGGGTATACGAGAGGAATCGAGATGAAAGCGGATAAGGTAGATGTTCTTAAACGGCTAAACTACATCGACGGCCACCTCGGCGGTGTGCGCAAGATGGTTGAAGAGGATAAATATTGCGTTGATATTCTGCGCCAGACTTACGCCGTGCGCAAGGCCATCGAAAAGCTCGAGGCGATTATCCTGGAAAACCACCTGGAGACGTGCGTCCCTGAGGGCATACGCGACGGAAGGGAAGAGGCGGTCATCGCGGAACTGGTGCAACTCTATAATCTGGCGGGAAACCGCTAACTCACACGAGGAGAATTTGATATGGCAGCCATACAAGAAACCCGACTCGCCGTTCCCGACATCAGTTGCGAACACTGCGTCCATGCCATTAATAGCGCATTGCAAGAGCTTCCAGGCGTGGAGGCGGTCAATACAGACATTCCAACAAAGACGGTGCAGCTACGCTATGACCCTGACCGGGTATCAATGGCAAAGGTCGAAGCGGCGCTGGATGATATTGGCTACACGATAGCAAAATAAGAGTAGCGACGCTCCTTGTAGGCGTTGCTACTGACCTTTCTTCGTCTAGCAGATGCGCGGCAAAGGGTCTCCAACCAGCATATCCAGCACGCGCATTCCTCCAATGTCTGTGCGCAAGAAAACCATGCCTGCTGGTTCGGCCTGTACCGTGCCGATAATGGCAGCTTCACGACCCACAGGATGATTGCGCATAGCCGCCAATGCTTTTTCTGCTTTCTCTGGCGCGACGATTGCCAGCAGTTTGCCCTCGTTGGCGATGGTCAGTGGATCAAGGCCCAGGATTTCGCAGGCTCCTCGCACTCCGCCGTGTACAGGAATGGCGTGTTCATCAAGCCCAATAGAAACCTCTGAGCCTAGCGCCATCTCGTTCAAAGAAGTCGCTACGCCGCCGCGTGTGGGGTCCTTCAAGCAATGCACTCCGTCACCTGCCGCTTCGAGCAGAGCGGCTACCAATGAATGGAGCGGCGCGGTGTCGCTCTGCACGTCGGTCTCGATCTCGAGCGATTCGCGGGCCATCATAATGGCGATGCCGTGATCGCCAACGGCTCCGCTTAACAGTACCCTGTCGCCGGGCTGCAGCCGCGTCTGCCCCAGCGGCCAGGTGGCGCGTACAATGCCCACGCCAGCCGTGTTGATAAACACGCCATCGGCTTTGCCGCGTTGCACAACTTTGGTGTCTCCTGTGACGATGGAAACACCAGCATCCTCTGCCGCTTTCGCCATTGACGCGACGATTTTGCGCAGGTCAGCGATGGGAAAGCCTTCCTCCAGGATTAAGCCAACAGAGAGATATAAGGGAACCGCCCCCGCCATTGACAGGTCATTGATGGTGCCATGCACAGCCAGTTTGCCAATATCCCCACCTGCGAAGAAAAGCGGACTGACCACATAGGTATCGGTGGTAAAGGCCATGCGACTTTCCGTTCCGTTGACGGCGAAGATCGCCGCATCGTCCATGGGGTCAAGCAGCGGATTCGAGAAAGCAGGAGCAATCACGCCCTCAATCAGGTTGTGGGTAGATTTGCCGCCGCTGCCATGACTAAGGGTGATCTTCTCATCGCGTAAATAGAATTTATGACGGCGAGCCTGTTTGGTGCGCTCGATCTTCTTCAAGATGTCATCAATGCGCTCCGCATTGCCGGTTACAGGCGTATCCATAAAACCTCCTGACGGCCTTATTTATAGGACGCTCCCGTCCCTACTACTCTGTCAAGCTTTATTGAGCTACTCTGGCTGTCATTCTGAGCGAAGCGAAGAATCTCTGTCCGGCATGAGATTCTTCGCTTCGCTCAGAATGACAGCGGGCGGCTCCATGAAGTTTGACAGACTACTACGAATTTGCCATAGGCAGGACATTAAGCCGCGAGCGCTCGGATGCCATTGAGAAACGGCCATAGTTGAAGTAGGCGGCGCAGGCTCCTTCTGGCGAAACCATGCAGGTGCCGATGGGCGTCTCAGGCGTGCAGGCAGTACCGAACACCTTGCACTCCCAGGGCTTGATAACGCCTTTCAGCACCTCGCCACACTGGCAGGCTTTGGGATCGGCTACTCGCAATCCTGGCACCTCGTAGCGCAATTCGGCATCCCAATCGGCATATTCCGGGCGCAGCTTCAAGGCGCTATGGGTGATGAAGCCCAGGCCGCGCCATTCAAAGAAAGGCCGCAGTTCCATAGTAGCCGCCATTGATTGCAGCGCTTTAACGTTGCCCTCCGGGCGCACGACGCGCGAGTACTGGTTCTCGACCTCGGCGCGACCCTCGTCGAGCTGCTTCACAATCATGTAGATGGACTGGATGATGTCAAGCGGCTCGAAACCGGCGATCACGACGGGCTTGTGATGGTCGCGCGCCACAAAGTTGTAGGGACGCATACCGATCACCATGCTCACATGACCCGCGCCAATGAACGCATCCAGGCGCAGGTCCGGCGAGTCAAGAATAGCCTTCATGGCAGGAATAATCGTGACATGGTTGCAGAAGACGGAAAAATTCTTGATGCCTTCAGCCTTCGCGCGCAGAAGTGTGACGGCGGTCGAGGGAGCGGTCGTCTCGAAACCGATGGCAAAGAAGACTACCTGGCGATCAGGATTCTGGCGCGCAAGCTTTAAGGCATCGAGCGGCGAATAGACAAAACGCACATCAGCCCCATCCGCTTTGGCGTCCAGCAGGCTGCCATGCGACCCTGGCACGCGCATCATATCGCCGAAGGTGGTGAAGATCACCCCATCCATGCGAGCTATAGAGATGGCATCGTCAATGCGGCCCATCGGCAACACGCAAACCGGGCAACCAGGTCCATGCACCAGGTCTATGTTGGGTGGCAGCACATCCTCAATGCCATGCTTGTATATGGTATGCGTATGGCCGCCGCAAACCTCCATAAACTTGAGCGGTCGGGAACCCGACAGGCGAGCAATTTCGGCGGAAATGCGCTTTGCCAGTTCAGGATCACGGTACTCATCAACATACTTCATGTTCATGTCAGTTCTCCTTTTACCGTTCCTTGCAGCCTGCTGATGCGCAGCATAGACGCATAGCGTCGTTGCAGGCTGTCTTACAATGTCGGCCTCAAAAGTGCCTGGATTACCTCGAGAAGCGCGTGATAGACCGTCGCCTGCGCCTCCTGGATACGCGGAATATGATCGCTGGGGGAAGTGATACAAAAGTCTACCGCCGCTGAACGCGCCATCTTGCCACCATCGTAGCCAGCCAAACCTACGGTCAATAGTCCCTGTTTCTTTGCCTGTTCAAGCGCCACTTGCACATTAATAGAATTGCCGCTCGTTGAAATACCTACAGCGATGTCGCCCTGCCGTCCGAAGGCAATCACCTGGCGGGCGTAGATGTTATCGAAGCCGACATCGTTGCCGACCGCCGTGACGACCGCAATATCGTTGGTCAGCGCCATAGCCGGAAGCGGCGTCCAGTTGGGAAAAGGCGGCGTAAGCAAGTCGGCCACCATATCCTGCGCATCGGTCGTACTTCCACCATTGCCAAAGGCCAGTAATGCCGCGCCATGTTCAAAAGCGCGCGCCATAGCCCGACCAGCAGCGATGATTTGTTCGCTGGCGTGTTCGAGCGTTGCGCGGCGCAGCGCGATCACCTCGCGGCACTTTTCGAGCGTCGAGTGACGTACCTGCGAAAGCACATCCTCTATGCTGGATTTGCCCCCCTCAAAAAGATAGGGATAAAAGAGCCGGTCGTATTCGGACCCTTCGGGATCATGCATCGTTCGCCTCGTCTAATAGCCCAATTGCTACGCCGCCATGCACGAGTATCATATCTCCCTCCACAACATCGTCTATTAGCGTAATATCAACCTCTTCCGTCGCGTCATCAATGCTTACAAACGCTACTCCCATCTGTTGATCGATGCGCAGTACTTTAGCAGCTAATGCCTCATCGGAACATGTTATGCAGTGTCCCTCTGCATCAAGTTCGCACTTCATGTTAGTAGCCCTTCATGTTCAAAGAATATATGCACCAGCTCCCATAAAATATGGTAAAGCGTCTCGTGCGTCTCCTGTATGACCATTGGATCGCTGGTGTGAACGACGAAACTGAAATCTACTTCGGTCATGCTTAACAACCCGCCATCACCCCCGGCCAGCCCCAGCGTCAGTAAGCCTTGCTGCTTTGCTGTTTCCAATGCCGCTACGACGTTTGCGCTGCGTCCATCCAGTGAAAAGCCCAGCGCAATATCCTGTGGGCGGGCGAGAGCCTTGATCTGGCGCACAAAGGGCGTACTGGCCTCGCCCTCGTTCTGACTGCTGAGGGTAGCGCTGTCGTTAGTCAATGCCAGCGCTGGCAACGCGCGTTTGCCAACAATCACCGGATGTACGAACTCGACGGAAACGTGTTGAGCGTCGGTCGCCAGCGCGCCATTACCGAACGCCAGCAAGCGCCCTCCCTGGTGGAAGCGGCGCGCCATGGCCCAGCAGGCCTGGGCAATCTGTTCCGCCTCCGCTGTAAAGAATGTTTCAGGAACGGTCATGCTTCGCTCGAAGCGTGCAGCCACGAGCGCTTTCAGTTCCGGCAAATCCAGCTCAGCCGCCATTGATCTTCCTCTTCCTTCTATCCCTCGTCATTCAATCTGGCTCGAATGCAGCATTTTGAGTTCATCGGCATATGCCTGCCCCAACATTTGCAGTGATTGCATGGTATCGCGCGCCTCATCCTCGTCGATTTTGCTCATGGCAAAACCAACGTGGATCAAGACCCAATCGCCCGGCGCGATACCATCGGGACGCACCAGCGCCACACTCACATTACGCCTGACGCCGGAGACATCCACTTTGGCGATAGAATTGGCATCGTCCACGATGTCAACGATCTGACCTGGTATACCAAGACACATATGAACCTCCTTTTAGGGGTCGTGACGGACACGCGAAATGGCGCGTCCCTTCATTTTTTGTATTCGCGCGGCGGCCACCGCAAGCTGACCCAGGCTGAGGCCGCCGTCATTGGGTGGCACACGCCGATTGATGTAAACCTGAAAGTCCATTTCCTCCAATTGTGCTATCAGCGTTTCGAGCAGCAGGCGGTTCTGAAATACACCGCCGCTCAGAGCGACACTATGCAATCCCGTCCTCTCGCGCGCTTCACAGGCCGCCGCCGCCAGCAATTCAGCGATGGTGCGATGGAAGCGATGGGCGATATGCAAGGGCGACAAACCTTTTTGTATATCACTAACGATGGCGCGTATCATGGGAGATACGTCGAGTATAGCGGGCGTTTGCTCCCTGATTACAAATGGATATGCTTCTTTGGCATGAGTGCCATGTTCGGACCACGCCAGCACCTCTAGCTCGATAGCCGCCTGACCTTCGTAGAAGACTTCATTGCGCAGGCCAATTAGCGCGGCAATGGCGTCAAACAACCTTCCCAGGCTCGATGTTTGTGGGCTATTGATGCCGCGCGCGATCATCTGCGCGAGGATGTGCCACTTCGAGCGATCTAGCTGGCGTGTAAAGGGTACATCCAGTTCCAGGAAAGCATCGCCGTAAGTTTGAGCAAGATAGGCGGCTGCCATGCGCCAGGGTTGGCGCACCGCTCGCTCGCCTCCCGGCAACGGAATGTAAGCGAGATGCGCAAGTCGTTCAAAATCAGTCAGGTCAGCCGCCATAATTTCGCAGCCCCATACCGCGCCGTCGGTGCCAAAGCCAGTGCCGTCGGCGGCAATGCCGATGACCGGGCCGTTCAATCCATGCTCTGCCAGCACGCTGGCAATATGCGCATGATGATGCTGGACGCCGATTTTCTGTGGTATATCCGTGTCAAGAGCATATTTTGTCGCCAGATATTCGGGATGCAGGTCATAGGCGATGCCCTGGGGAAAGACATCGAAGAGGCGTTGATAGTGCTGGATGCCCTCACGAAACGAGGTCAGCGTTTCCAGGTTCTCTAAGTCGCCAATGTGAGAGCTAATGAACGCCTGGCGTCCCTTGCCCAGGCAAAAGGTGTTCTTGAGATGCCCACCGCAGGCCAGCAACGGCAGAGGTAGATTTGAAGAGAGCGCAATCGGCTCCGGCGCGTACCCACGCGAGCGGCGGAAAAATTGTGCGCCGCCAGATATAATACGCAGAACAGAATCGTCGCAGCGCATATGAATAGCGCGGTTATGCGTAAGCATACCTGTGGCGATAGATGCCAGGCGTTGCGGCGCGTCATCGTCGTGGTAGGCGATTGGCTCATCGCTCAGGTTGCCGCTGGTCATCACCAGTACCGCCGGATGTTCCGCTTCAACGATGGCAGCGAAGTCATGCAGCAGCAAATGATGCAACGGCGTATAGGGCAACATCACTCCCAGCGTATTACAGGATGGCGCGACGCCCGGCGCTACTGGACACTTTGTGCGTTGCTCCAGCAGCACGATGGGTCTACGGTATGCTTGGAGCAAGGCCGCCTCTGCATCGCTCACTTCACACAGCAAACGAGCGATCGCTACATCAGATACCATCAACGCGAAAGGTTTGGCCTCGCGGTGTTTCCTTGCGCGTAACTGCTGCACAGCTTCCACGTTCAGAGCATCACATGCCAGGTGATAGCCGCCTAAGCCTTTGATGGCAAGGATTGCACCCTGCGCAAGTTGTTGGGCAGCTGTAGTGATCGGATCATAAGCGGGCGGGCGACCACAAGGGTCCCCTCCCTGCATCCCCACATCCCCCGCCCCTACGGGATTTCCGGCATTTACACCGGACAAATTGACAAAGTTCACCTGGGGGCCGCAGGTTGAGCAGGCGTTTGGCTGGGCGTGAAAGCGACGGTTGAGTGGATCACGGTATTCCGATTGGCAGGCCGGACACATGGGGAAGACTTGCATAGTGGTCTTCTCACGGTCATACGGGACATCTTGCACGATGGTGAAGCGTGGACCGCAATTAGTGCAATTGATGAAAGGATAGCGATAACGCCGGTCAGCAGGATCGAACAATTCGCGCAGGCAGTCGTCACAAGTCGCGCTATCGGGCGAGATGAGAGCTTGCCGCTCAGTTCCTTTCTGGCTGTGTATGATGCTAAAGGCGTTCTCATGGCAAAGTGGTAGAAGTTCGATTGTCACAGCATCGATGCGTGCCAGCGGCGGGACCTGCCCGTGCAACGCTTGCTGGAAACCATCGAGCGATTCTAAGTTGCCTTCGACTTCGATGGTTACGCCCCGGCTATCGTTGAACACAAAGCCGGTCAGTCGCCAGTGCAGCGCCTGCCCATAGACAAATGGCCGAAAGCCTACGCCCTGGACAATGCCCTGGATAATAATGCGCCGTCTTTGAATTGTCGAACTGATTACAGATGACATACGCGCTTCCTTTAGCCGCACCTACATAGACGCCTTTATACTTTGGGCAAAAGTAATAAGCCAATCGCACCATACATCGAGTCCTTCGCCTGTCCGGCAGCTTACTTCAAAGATGCGCAGGTTGGGATTGATAGCCAGCGCTTGCCGCCTGACCTTGTGCAGATCATAGTCCACGTAAGGGAGCAAGTCGAGCTTGTTCACCACCATGACCTGCGAAATGGCGAACATTTGCGGGTACTTGGCAGGCTTATCATCGCCCTCGGTCGTACTCACCACCACCACGCGCGCATCTTCGCCCAGGTCCCAGGCGGCAGGACAGACCAGGTTGCCGACGTTCTCGATCACGAGCAGGTCCATATCCGCCAGTTCGATGTGCGCCAGCGCGTCACGTATCATATGAGCCTCAAGATGACACGCTCCCCGCGTATTGATCTGGACGGTCTGCGCGCCCGCCGCCTCGATGCGTTCCGCGTCGGCGCTGGTCTCGACATCGCCCTCAATCACGCCAATGGCAAGCTGCCCGCGCAGTCGCGCAATGGTGCGCTCCAGCAAGGTTGTTTTGCCCGCGCCCGGCGAACTCATCACATTGAGCGCGCGAATGCCATGCGCCATCAACGACTGGCGAATCTCCAGAGCAACCTGCTCGTTGACGGCCAGGATATTCTGAGCGATGGTCACTTTAGGCATGGTTGTTCTTTCTAGCGGTTGCCGGACTTGCGCCGCTCTGGTCTGCTGTCTCGATCTCCATTTCGATAATCTGGAGTTCGGTACCGGAAACAACATCGGTGGACCACTCCTGGCAGCTTGGACACTGCGCGATATAGTTCTCAACAACAAACTCTCTGTCGCAATGACGGCAGCGCGCGCGGTGTGGCACACTATCGATCAGCAATTGCGCTCCTGTTAAAAGCGGGACCATATTGGTCAGCATCTCGAAACTGAACATCAACGAATCGCCTACAATGCCACTGGCCTCACCAACCTTGAGACGCACACCTTTCACACGCACCGCGTTGCATTCGACCGCTTTAGCTTCCACAGCATCAACGATACTCTGGGCAATGGCGAGTTCGTGCATGATGTCGCTGGCCTCCTCTAGCCTGTGACTCCGCTTTGTAGATTACATTGAGCTGATACGTATATAGCGCCGGATATCAGGAACCTGCTGGCTGATAAACCACGCTACTAAACCAGCGGCACCAGCTACGAGAAGAATTTTCCACATGATTTTGTTCCTTTCTTTTTGTCGTCCAGAATTACGCTACAAGTTGACTGCTACCAATTCTTTGACAAGCGAGTCGATCATTTTGATCGCCTCATCGACGGCGGCCTGTACCGGTTCGCTCAACCCCATCTGCATCTCTTCGTATCCTTCACCACTTCCAATTGTAGCTGGTTCGCATCCTACGAGCAAGGTGCGAATGGGGCGCGCGCCCAGCGCCCTGGCAAAGGCCAGCACCTTCACCGGGTCCATACTATGACTATCCAGAGCTACTCTGCCAGCCTCCACGCCCTTTTCAGGGCTAATACCCACCAGGTCTGGTTCGATCAAATAGACTGTTCCGGGCGAACCGCCGCGCGCAACCGCATCGACCAGCACGAGCGTGTCATAGTCATCGAGCAGCGTGTAGGCCAGTTCCATGCCGCGAATACCAAAATCAACCACTTGCACGCCATCGGGATAGCCACTGCTCTTCCGGCTCAGCAGTCGCTGGGCCACCTCAACCCCGAAGCCATCATCGCCAAGAAAGATATTGCCAATGCAGGCGATCAGGATGCGTTCCGGGCCGCGTTCAACGGGCTGTGACGAACTCACGGCGTATCCTCCAGTACGTCTATCTCCTCCGGGAAGAAAAAGAAACGATGGCCGGGCAGCACCCGCTCGTCCCACTGCTCCCTACCAGGATCAACATCCAGCGTCACAACCAGGTAGATGCGATTCTCGAAATCCTGCTGGATCACCTCAACGCGCGCGGTCCTGCCATCCAGCATCATATCCATAGCATCTGTCAGCGTTCCCTGTCGTCCGCGCCCCGGATGCAATCGCACGTTATCCCCGGCTTTCACCTCTTTCCCCCCGATAAGGATGGATGCCGGCGGTGGATAATCCTCGCCCGGAAATTGAAAATCCTTGTACGCGCCGTTCACATTTCTTCTCCTTCCATCACCGGCTTCATGCTGCGAATGGTGCCGTGCAGCTTCATAAATTGTTCGGGCGTCAGCGCCTCGGTGCGCTCCAATATTTCGCGCGCCCGCGCATCCCCCTGGCGCATCTCTTCTTTCTCCTCCTCGGTCAGCGTCAGGATACGCAGCGTCAGAATCTCGTCGATCTCCGTACCATCGAAAAGGCTGCCGGGGCTTTCGGGCGCAATCTGCGGATAGTCGTACATGATGATGGGCGACGATAGCAGCGCGTCCTTCTCGCCTTCACTGCCCACCAGCACGGGCCAGGTGCGCGCATTCTGGCAGCCTTGCGCGGCAGCTTGCAATGCTTCGGGCGGCTCTAATAGCGAAATAAATTCGCCCTGCTTTACCTGTAGAATCGTATGGGTAGAGACAAACGATTGCAGCAGCGCCTCGTTATGCCGGTTTGCCAGTAGCGCGGTCTCAGGCGTTGTATTTTCAATTTGCGCGATAAATTTGAAGAGATCTTCATCTATCGCTTCGGCTGAGAGCCGGATGATGCCGGTGATGGAGCGTTGCTCTCGCACAATTACATCTTCTACCAGGCGCTGAGCCGGAAAATCAATCTCTACAATGCGAGGATTTGCCAGCAAGTCGCGCAGTGACACATTTTCTACACTGATTTGACGCTCGATACCCTCCTCGAATGGCTCATGCGCCAGGCGACTTGCCAGGCTCCATTCGCTGGCAGACGAACTATCGTTCTGGGCTTGTGAAGGCGCGCCAGGCTGCATAGCTGAACACAGCAGCAAATGCAGGAACCGCACATGAATGTCGAGCGATATATCCTCGTTCCCTCTCACCAGGCACTCGGTTCTCATCATGCATGGTTCGATACCCCCGTTCGCCTCGCTATACTCCTGCGGATACACTACGCCGATGGTCCAGCGCTGGCGATTTTTGATGGCCGAGTGACGGTAGGGATAGAGGAGATAGCCCTCGAACAGCACAGCATTGGCAATTTCCTTCACTTGCTCAAACTTCATGAGGACACCTCCGCGTCATTCGTTTGCAAGAGACGGGTAATTACATGCTCCCAGGTAGGAAGGCCATGCGTGGCTTTGTAGCGATATAACTGATCGAAGACATCTTTGTGCAGGCGAATATAGGTGCTGTTAGGAAAGTAATGCGCGATCATGTCCTGCCAGACGCTGATGGGGAGACGATAGGACGCCTCCTTCGACCAGGAAATCTGAGCGACCTGCAAATTCTCTGTTTCACCCTCGTAGAAAATGGTGCCGCTGAACAAAAATGTGAGCGGAACCTCGCCGTCTCCCAATGCATCGAAGTATTTTGTGCCGGTGACCTCGAAGTCATAGCTACATACAACGGGCATATCGATAGTCACGCTGTCTGTGAACTGCGGAACCGTCACGTTCGTGTGAGTCCACAGCAGAGGGCGCAACGTGTCGCCCCAGCGCTCAGGCCCCCCAAACACCTCCAACAATTTCGCCTGCGCTTCCGGGCTGTAACGGCGGCGATTGACCGAAATCTGAATCTGGCTGCGCAAGAGGATACTATGGATGCGCTCCTCTGCATCCACATTGTCAATGCGTAATTTGAAGATCAGCGTCGGCACCGCCGCGTAAGCGCGAGCTTCGGCACCTGTAACCTCAAAGCTCAGATCAGGCATCTGAACCTCCCTTCACAGGCCGTGATTTTGCGCGTATATCCTCAAAATACTTGCCAATCGCTTCCCAGGTCTCTGTGCCGCCGCTCAGACCTTTCCACGAGATGCGAATGAGGCCCACAAGCTGGTAACAGGCGTCAATCGGCACGATATAATGCTCGCGCGCGTTCTTCACGCGATTGATGAGCAACGCCTCGACATCAGGCTCCAGGTCATGCAAAATCGGATTGCTACTTGTAAGCGTCTCCCATCCCTCCAGGTCGAGCAGGGATTCCGTCGCTCCCGCCGGGCTGGGATAAAAAGCCATGACATGCTTTGAGCCTGAACTGCGAAAGATGAAGGCCATATTGACAGGAATCATCAGTTCGTCCCACTGCTGGTCCGTCATCTGAAAATCTATCAGTGACAAATAGCGGCGAGACACAAGTTTATATTTTCCACCCCCTGCGCCCTCGTCGCTGAAAAGCAACGCGCAAGCCTGACACGCGCAAACCAACGCCCGGCTAGAAAGCTCCAACAAATGGCGATGATCCGATGGAATAACCTCGCTGCATAGCTCGCAGTGTTCTAGCTGGGCAGGCGCGCGTTCCGGCTCGCGCTTCCCGGCGAAACGGCGTAACGCGCTGACAGGCGCGCCAGAACGGTCGCCACGATCACCCGCAAGATAAGATGCTGACATAGTTGCTTCCCTCTTAGCCTACAGGAGCGGACAGCGCCGCCTTATCATTGGTCAGGGACACTCTCACCCGGCCGGCCTCTAAAAGCAGCGGAACCGGCTCCAGGAAGTATGCGGAAGCGTCCGCGCCTCTCCCTGCATGATACAGATCGTATTGCTGCCCGCAAACAGAACAGATAAGTATTGCGCCATCTAACCGGCTATCCTCGAGTAGACTCTGACAACTGCCGCATCTATTATAGTAGGCGTAGTAGGTGCTTCCAAGCTGGCAGAAAATAAGAGAATTTCCCGCAACCGTAATGGCTTTGAGCGTTCCGGCAGGGAGCGAATGCAGCCCTTCAACGGTATTCCATTCACTCTTCCCTATCTCTGCATCTTTTGAGCTGATGCTGGTGGTTGAGCTATCCTTTTTCTTACGCGGGGGAACGAAGGTGACGGGTGTGCCAGCTCGCACTGGCGAACGCGGAGGATCGGTGACGCCCTCCACATCGAGTCTATCCAGGTCAGGAGCCGCTTTGAAGATAGCCTCTTCGATGGTCGATTTGAGGGTCATAGTCGAGGAAGGGCAGCCGTGACAACTGCCTTCGAGACGCAGACGCGCGACACCATCCTCAATACCCACTAGCTCGACATTGCCGCCGTGCGACTTGAGGTAGGGGCGTACCTCGTCCAGCGCCTGAACAACGCGCGTTTCTATACTTTTGGGATGCAGCTCATGCAGGAGTAGCAGAGACCCTACCAGGTCATCGCTTGCCATTGACTCTAGCAACTTATAGCCCGGCGCTCCTGTCTGAACGCTCAGTTCAAGGATACGCGCCAGTCCTTCGCCATACAAGTCCAGCAAAGCCTGGATAAGTTCCTCGGCAATATTACGCGCATGTGGGTCAGAGAACTCACTCACTTCCTCGATCAGCGTTTCGATACGCTCCGCGCGACGTTGACGCTCTTGCATATCTTCTTGCATGATGCCTCCTCATTTCCGCGAATAGTGTGCATATAAGCCCGGGTGGAGGGCAGAGATAGAGGCGAGGGCGACCGCAAGGGTCCCCACCCATCCTCCCAACCACCCCCGCCCCTACAATGACTACGGAACTACACGCCAAATGTCGGTGAGTGCAAAACCTCTAGTTCTTTCCCTTCGCCCAGGTACATGTGTACACCGCACGGCAGGCAGGGGTCAAAGCTGCGTACCGCGCGCATGATGTCGATGCCCTTAAATTTATCCGGGCCGTTCTCCTCGAAGATGGGCGTGTTCTGCACGGCATCCTCATATGGGCCAGGCGTGCCATAGATGTCGCGCACGCTGCCATTCCAGGGGGTCGGCGGATAGGGATGGTAGTTGGCGATTTTCCCGTTCTCGATGACCATATGGTGAGAAAGCACCCCGCGCACCGCTTCGTGGAAGCCGCAACCGATGGCGTCCTTCGGCACTGTGAATTCGTTCCACGTTCTGGTTCGACCAGCATTGATCTCCGCCAGCGCCTTGTCGATACAATGCAGCGCGACGGCGGCAGAGTATGCCTGGAAGTAGGTGCGCGCGCGATTGCGCTCGATGGCGTTGCTCCACTGCGGAATCTTCCATTCAAACTCCACCTCCGGCTTCGTGGCGGACTTGGGCAGGCGGATCTTGACGCTGTGGCCGGTAGCCTTGATATAGCCACCCACGTCTACGATGCCGGCCAGGGCCGTCGTCCACAGGCGAGCGAGCGCGCCGCCGCCGGTGTCCAGCGCCAGGTGCTTGCCCGTGCGTTTATCATACCAGCGCGGAGACATGGTCCAGCTATAGTTGCCGTTGAAGTCGCGTTTCTGCGGCTTTGGGATGGTGGTCTGATTCCAGGGATGGTGCTTATCAACGGGGTTGCCGAGTGGGTCGCGGTCGACGAATGTTCTTTCGTTCTGCCAGTCCTCATAATAAGAACTACCCAGCAGAATACGAATGCCCAGGTTAATATCTACCAGGTTCGTCGTCACCAGCTCGTTATCCACCACCACGCCAGGTGTGACGAACATAGCCTTGCCCCACTTGTCCATGGTGCGGTAATCGTAGTCGCACACATCGGGGTCCTGGAACGATCCCCAGCAGCCGAGCAGGGTTTGCCGGTAGCCAACCATCTCGTAGCCGGGCATGGCCTGATAGAAGAAGTCGAACAGGTCATCGTGCAGCGGCACCATCTTCTTCATAAATTCGACATACTTCATCAGTCGAACCAGGTAATCGGTGAAGAGTTGGACGGTAGCAACCGTGCCGACGCCACCGGGATAGAGGGTCGAGGGATGAACATGTCGCCCCTCCATTAAGCAGAACTTCTCGCGCGTATAGCGGCTCACCTGCAAGCCTTCGAGGTAGAGTTCTCCGGTGAAAGGGTTGAAGGCGCGCATGATGTCGCCGATCGTGCGATAGCCATGATCTCGCGCGTGCGGAGCCTCGGTTTTATTGGCAAGTTCCAGCACACCGGGATTGGTCTCTTTGACCATCTGCTCGCAGTAATCAACAGCCACCAGGTTCTCCTGGAAGATGTTGTGATCGAACATGTACTCCGCCGCTTCACCTAGATTCAGTACCCACTCGCCCAGTGCTGGCGGCTTGACTCCGTAGGCCATATTCTGCGTGTAGACCGAGCAAGTAGCGTGGTTATCGCCGCAGATACCACAGATGCGGCTGGTGATGAAATGGGAATCGCGCGGGTCTTTGCCCTGCATAAAAAGGCTGTATCCCCGGAAAATAGAAGAAGTGCTATGGCATTCTGCTATCTTCCGATTTTTGAAGTCGATCTTGGTGTAAATCCCCAGACTGCCAACGATGCGTGTAATTGGGTCCCACGACATCTCTACAAGCTGTGCAGGAGGTGTTGGGGCTCCTTCTTTTCTCACCTGTGTTGTCATGATGCTAACTCCTTTGGTAGAGCCGCTCTACATTGATGACGTAAGTATGGGATTACCACGTCCTATGAAAGCCCGTCGTCAGTTCCCTGCCTTTATGCCGCCAGGATGGTTCTTTATTGACGGTGTGTTGGGTTATCTTGCGCAGTCTTCTGACAACATTGCCATAGACGCCAATGACACCCGCAGAAGCATGGCTGCCGGGAGGCGTGTCCATGAATGGCATGAATTTGTCAGGGAAGCCCGGCATCGTGCAGCCAATACAGATGCCGCCTACATTCGGACACCCGCCAATGCCAGCCATCCACCCGCGCTTGGGAACATTGCACTGCACCACAGGCCCCCAGCAACCCAGCTTTACCAGGCACTTGGGAGAATCGTAGGTGGTAGCAAAATCACCTACCTCGTAGTAGCCAGCGCGGTCGCATCCCTCGTGTACTGTCCTGCCGAAGAGCCAGGTCGGCCGATGGGCGTCATCCAGGGGAATCATGGGGGAGAGACCCGCCACCTGGTAGAGAAGATAGAGAACGGTCTCCATAAAGTTGTCGGGCTGCACCGGGCATCCCGGAACGCAGACGATGGGAATGCCTGCCGGGGTTGTCCAGTTCCAGCCGAGATAGTCAAGCAGGCCCATCGCGCCAGTGGGGTTGCCAGCCATAGCGTGTATGCCGCCATAGGTGGCGCAGGTGCCGATGGCTACGACCGCCAAAGCGTGGGGCGCAAGACGATCAACCCACTCACTGGTGGTAATGGGTTGCCCTGTGCCAGCGTCAGTGCCGACGGCAGCCCAGTAGCCCTCGCTCTTGATCTTCTCGTTGGGGATTGAGCCTTCTACTACGAGGACGAATGGGTCTATAAGACCTTGCTCAGCTTGATAGTACCATGTCATGAAGCTTTCACCGCCAAGCTCAAAGGCGAGGACGGGGTTATGGAGATGAACCCTGGGGAGTCCAGGGATGGCCCCCAATAACACATCCTCGATGCTGGGTTGGGTAGCCGCAGTTATGGAGATGGTATCTCCATCGCAGCCCAATCCAGCCGTAATCCAGACGATGTGGACATCCTCCACGCGCGATCTGGTTGCCATGCTGTACCTCCTCGAGCATGTACTACTCGTGGTCTGCCATGAAACCGCACTAAGTAAGTCATTGCAACCGTTGCGGAAGCAATCACAATCAACAAGGAACACGCTACAAAAACGACAATCGAAAGTAGCGATGAGGCGAGAGCCGCCTTGTGGTATCTATTGGCTGATAAAGGCGCAGAATTAGATCAGGATATGCCAGCTAACTATCCGCTATCGCCTTTTCAAAGGCAAGCCCGATCATCACCTGATGCGACAGGAAAAGTTATTTGCGTTTGGGGGATAAACGCAGCGGTATATATCGTCGTCCAGAAAAATATGCCATAAGCCATGTTTTTATCCTGATCTATGGCGCTATGCAGCAGCAGCCTGCTTTGATAGTAGCACATAATTTTAGATTTATCAAGTAATAGTTTTTAATTGTACAGCTTAATTCTATGTTTTTACCTTCTTTAATCTAGCAATTTATTGTTCAGTTGACAACTGATGAGTTTCACTATTTATGAATACATGAGTTATTTGCCAACCTGAACTCTTCTCAAGCTCAAAAAGCTGACCATATACTGGAAATGATAGTAGCCATTACTCTTAGCATCTCACCATCTGAGGCTTGATAAGGGGGGCAGTCAAATGGAAAAAACCATTGACCACTCTGGCGCATCGTGGTAAACTGGCCTGGTATCTTGCGCACTGATACGAGAAAGATAATCCGCGCGAGACGGACACGGGGTAGTTACGCGCTATCCTGCATAATTGTGTGTCCGCGAAATCGCGCGGCGAAACCAGAACCCCTTCCCGTTGGGGTTGCTGGGTTTTTGTGCTGGAAAAATACCCGTAAGCACGAAAGTTCGTTATGGATACCAGAAAGGAACTAGAACATGAAAAGGCACTCTCCCCGCTCTAAGGGACAATCTGTTCCTGAGAGCGTCCCGGAGCGGGAAACGCCCGCGCTCATCCCGACACAGCAGCCGGGCAAAGGCTGGTTGCGCGCCTTTATCTCATTACGGCAGCGCAATTATCGTCTTTTCTGGTTTGGTCAGATGATCTCGCTGATGGGTACCTGGATGCAAATTATCGGACAGGCCTGGCTGGTGCTGGTACTCACCCATAGCGCCTGGCAACTCGGCCTGGTGGGCGCGCTGCAATCGCTGCCGGTGCTGCTCTTCTCGCTCTTCGGAGGGGTCTTTGCCGATCGCTGGCCCAAACGGCGCGTCTTACTTGCAACCCAATCTGCCGCCACGATTCAGGCGCTGCTGCTCTGGGCGTTGATAGCGAGTGGTGCCATACAGATCTGGCATATCTATATCCTGGCGATGCTGCTGGGGCTAACGAACAGCCTCTATCTGCCAGCAAGCCGGGCGTTTGTCGTCGAGATGGTTGGGCGCGAGGACTTGCCCAATGCCGTTGCGCTGAACTCCTCCCTCTCTACTCTGGCGCGCATCGTGGGTCCTGGTCTTGGAGGCATTATTATTGCCGCTAGCGGCGTGACCATGCTCTTTCTGCTCAACGCGCTCAGTTTTCTCCCGGTACTTGTGGGTCTGGCGCTGATAAGAAGTCACGAGCTGCATACCCGGACACTTCAACCCGCAAGCGTGGGTAAGCGGCAGAACGCCTGGCATAGCCTGCGCGAAGGCCTGGAGTATGTCTGGAAAACGCCTGCGGTATTATTAGTGATTCTCGTAGTTGGCCTGGTGTTGCTCTTCGGCTCGAACTTCAACGTCTTGCTCCCACTCTTCGCTACAGATGTGTTGCGCATGGGAGCAACGGGCTTTGGCTTCCTCTCCGCCGCGATCGGTGTTGGCGCGTTGCTCTCGGCGTTGTGGCTGGCCTGGAGCAACCAGCAGCCAACGATCCGCCGCGTGCTCATCGGCATGTTGGTTTTCGCGGTGTTGGAAGCGGTGTTTGCGGTCTCGCGCATCTATCTCCTGTCGTTGGCGCTCATTGCGAGCGTTGGCTTTATGGAGACCGCCTTTGCCGCGCAGGCCATGACAACGCTCCAAACGGTCGCCCCTGACCATCTGAGCGGGCGTGTCATGAGCGTGCAGGTACTCTTCTTCGATGGAAGTCTCCCATTAGGATACCTGTTAATGGGCTGGCTAGCAGCTTTCTGCGGACCTTCCATCGCCCTGCTCACCGGCGCTCTGCTCAGCCTGCTGGTCGCGGGAGCCGGGTGGGTATGGCGCAAACCAGCAGAGAAGGATAGCGCAGAACCAGCGCACCTGTGACGCCTCAAAGGGCATGTTTGCTTGCAAACATTTTCCTCTTTCAGTATACTCAAAGCACTATGAAGAATGAAAAATATTTCTCAAGGTTCTTTCGGCGTCGCCCCATTTTGGCGCTGCTCTCTGTTCTTCTCATACTGGTGGTGATAGGGGGAGTGATCGTGGTCAATGACATCACGGCGGGCAAGCAGGCAAAGGTGGCTCCGCAACCAACCTCAATACCCTCTCAAAGTGGAGCGGCGAGTAGTACGCCTGCGCTACAGGGACCAACTTCACCGCTGCTCTTCGGCACCAATCTGGGGTTGTTTACCGCCGATGACCAGGTGGTTACTTCTGCGACCACGCGCGATTTAATGCAACAAATCCATATCCGTATTGTGCGCATACCCATGCGTACCAATCTGCCCGATGCCCTCGAGGTGCAGGCGGAGCAGGCTGTTAAAAGCATTGGCGCAATCCCTCTCGTCGTGTTGACCGGCCTGCGCAATCCACACGCGCTCGCCGATGATACGCGCATGATTCAAAATACCAATAGCGTCTTTGGCGATAGCCTGGTCTACTATGAATTTGGCAATGAGGACGACTGGAATGGTATTACCATTTCGCGTTACACCCAGGGATGGAATACGCTCATTCCACAATTCAAACACCTGGCGCGCAATGGCAAGTTTATCGGCCCTGTCAGCTACCAGTACATCCATGACAATCTGACCACTTTCCTGCAAGGCGCGAACCCTCGCCCCGATGCCGTAAGCTGGCACGAATACACCTGTAGCTACAAAGATCCGGCAGCCAGTTGCCTCACGAACCTTGACAACTGGACAACGCATATCACCGATGCGCGCGCCGTCATGCAAACCACTCTCGGCACAGCGCTGCCCATTATGATTACAGAATGGAATTACGCCGCCGACCAATCCACTCAAAGTAACGGCTTGCCCTACGATGACGGAAAGTACAACAATACCAGTTTTATGACGGAATGGACGACAAAAGCGCTGCATATCCTGGCGGCCAACCAAGTCTTTGCCTCCATGCAATATTCAGTAACCAACACCGCGCTGCCTTTGATTACTTTCAATAATACGCTCACAACGCAGGGTATGGCGTTCCAATCCATCTATCATGCGATGATTTCGTGAGCGATATAGCTCCATGAGGTGGAAGATTCGATTTCACACATCAAAATAGGATGGCATCGGCAAGCGTAAGCAGGCCAATGCCAATAAGTGTGGGCATTCCGCTATGGGTATCAGGCAAGTCTACCCTTTTTACGGCACCGGACCGATATGCTCCTCTACATGCAATCCTTCATTCTCCTCCAGGTGCATCCCAATGCGTCTGACCAGGGCCGGGCTGACAAACACGATCAGCAAACCAATCACAAGCCACGCCAGCGCCACATAGGGAAAGATGTTGTAGGGTGCTGCCGGAATGGGGAAGATGTTACTGTAGAGCGTGTACCCCAGCACCAGAATAGCCGCGACCGGAATGATCCATTGCCATGACCAGAGCCGCCGCGCCACGAAAAAGCGGATCGCGCCAATATTGGTCAGGATATAGGCCACCAGGACCAAGAAGACACCAATGGTCCCGAGATAGCCAAAGAGGGAAGCCCCGTTGATACCGGGCGCTCTGCTCCAGCCAAGTACAATAATGAAGGTAAGGATCATCACTACTGCCACCGAAAGAGCAGGTGAACCAGTGCGACGGCTTGCCCCACCTAAACGATCATTGATGAAGCCATCTCGTCCCATCGAGAACAGGATGCGCGCACCCGCGTTGGCTGTCCCCAACGCGCTGGCGAAGGCGCTGATGGTCGCTCCCAGGTCAATCAGGGTTCCCATCACGTTGCCAACGTAATGCTGGCCGAGTTCGCCCAGAGGAGCAGTCGAGCTGGCAAATGCCTGCACACCCGCGGCATTGGTGCCAAAGCCCACCGTCTGCGCATAGGTGACGGCGACATAGAAAATACCTGTGCCAACTACGGCAGCCAGGATAGCCAGGGGAATGTTGCGGCGCGGATTGCGCGTCTCCTCACCCAGAGTGGCCGCGCCCTCGAAACCCGCGAAGGAAAGGAAACCGAAAACGGCAGCCAGACCTACGCTGCTGAGCGGTTGATTGCCCGGATTAAACGGCTGCGCGGTCAGATGGCCCGCCGCTCCGACTTTGGAGAGGATCACAACCGTGACAACGAGGATGAGCAGAACAGAAATGCCTTCCATGACCAGCGTGAGGCGCGTCGAGACGGCAATCGCGCTGTAGGCAAAAAACCAGATCAGCACACCAGCCACCAGAGCCAACGGCAGCCAGTCAACGCTGACATTGATGCTCGCAAAAAAAGCCTGGGCAAAATTGCCGATCTCGGCGGTCGAGGCGCAGGTGAAGGCCAGGTACGTACCCAGCAAAGCCCACCCGGAAAAGAACCCGGCGCGCGGTCCCAATGCGACTCCATTAAAACCATAAACGGAGCCGCTGTGGGCAAAATAGCGGCTAAACTGGATAAAGGAGAAGCTTGCCAGACCCACAGCGACAGCGGCCAGCAGGAAGGCTAGCGGAACAGCACTGCCAGTGATACCGGCGGCAAGTGATCCATTAAGCGCCATAGCCGCTGTTGGAGCCATGATACCAATAGAGAGGGCGATGGCTTCAATGAAAGAGAGTTCGCGGCGCAGCGCCCCTTCTCGTTTTTGCATAGTTTACCTCTTTCAGCGCATAGCCTTTCCCAACAAGACTATGCGGGCATGGATGTTTGTGGGATGAAATAATGACGGCGGGTGTCTGAGGATGACGAACTGTAGGACCCTCCTTTCTTGAGAGGATCAGCAACGCTCTTTCTGTAAGCAAGTGTACGGTGTACCTCAGCCGTTGTCAAGTAGAAGAACGGGTTCTCCAGGAAATGGAGTAGCTTTCGGCCTATTTTGAAAAACGAGCTACACTGCCAGATAATCCGCGTGGGCGGCAAACTGCTCCTGTTCAGCGTGTATGGCCTGCTCATCGAAGCGGAAGTACGAGCGCGGCGGCAGGATGCCCCAAGTGTTCGAGGAATGAGCGTCATCGGGGAAGTAGCGTGGCTCGTGATTGACCGGCAGGCGCTCCATGTCGGCAAAGAGTTCGACGAAAAGTTCCTCTTCCTGCATACGGAAATAGCTAAAGAGGTTTCGGGCCATGCCATGACGCCCTGGCCCCCATACAATAGGGCGTCGATGCTGCGCGAGGTGATCGAGCGCGACGCGCAGTTCTCCCCAGTCTACTAGCTCGAAGGCAAGATGATGAATATGGTTGTAGCCTTTTTCGAGGAAAGCCAGCACATGATGGTCCGCGTTCACATGCAGCCAGCGCCCTTCCGCCCCTATGCCATCGGTCAGTTTGAAGCCCAGCACATCAATGTACCACTGCACGGCCTGAGCAACGTTGCTGGTAAGATAGTTGACATGCCCAAACTTGCGCGGATGAAACGCGGGCAGCGCATCCGAGTACAATACCTCGGCTGGACGAGCATCTGCCGGGCGCTGGTACTCAATGATTACCACACCATTGCCGTCAGGGTCGCTCAAACGTAGCGCCGTACCTCTGTGTGGCATCTCGATTTCAAGCGCTTGCACGCCATAATTGCTCAACCGCGAGCGCATGGTAGCGAGCGAGACGCCGGGGGCCAGTTCATACGCCACGTACTCAATCCCAGGCTGCTGTGACGACTGCTCAAGTACCAGTGCGTAATCTTCATATGCGCAACGCAGTAGAGCGCGTCCAGCTTCAAGCTCACCTGTGAGACCCAGCACACGCGACCAGCGTTGCCGCGCCTCGTCCACGTCTGCCACGCGCAGGGCTGCATGATGAATGGCAGCAAATATTTCAGAGTACACTGCTTTTCCCTCTTTCCTATAATCGTCAGAGCTTGCTCCCATCCTGGCACACGCTATACATTGCCCATCGCGCGCTCAGCTTCGTCTTCCGGCATGGCGAGCGCGACGTGCAGGGTATTGGCTGTAACCATTGGAGACGCGCCAATCTGTTCCAGGTCGCGCTCAAGTTCAATCACGGTGTTTTCCAGCCGACCAATACCCTCGACTTCGACTGCGACCACGTCGCCGATCTCCACCGGACGCGAGTTGGCTGGCGTTCCTGTGAGCAGCACGTCGCCGGGTTCGAGCGTGATGAGCCGCGAGAGATCCGCGATCTGGTAGGCGAAGGAGAAAAGCAGATCACTGCCCGTCTCGCCCTCCTGCACAAGTTTCCCATTGACATAGGTGCGAATGGTGAGGTGCGCTGGATCGACATCCTCAGCATCGACGAGCGCGGGACCAAGCGGGCAGAAGCCATCCTGCCCTTTGACGCGCAACATGGAGCCGCGATCAGCGTGGCGAAAATCGTGAACGCCCCAATCATTCACTATGGTATAGCCGCGCACATACTGTAACGCCTCATCTATGGAAACGCCACTGCAACGCCTGCCGATGACCACCGCGATCTCTCCCTCGTAGTTAAGGAAGCGGCATCCTCTGGGACGCGCTACCGGGGCGCGATGATAGGAGAGCGAACTGAGCGGCTTCATAAAATAGGATGGTGTCGCGGGAGCGGCCTTCATGCGGTACTCCTCGACACGACTGCGATAGGTCAAATGCGTTGCGATAATTTTAGTTGGCTCGACGGGCGCAAGATAACGAGCCTCGGCTTCGTTGATGACGCTGCCGTCTGCGAGCCGGATGCGCTCCCCGTCTGGTTGTCCCCAGGTGGGAACGCCGTTATACAACACGCGAACATGTTTCACCGGATTTCCTCCTTACTATGTTGGGTCAATACTTCCCCGCCATGCACCGTATAGCCAAAGCTGAAACGATACCCTTTGATAATCTCACGCGGCGCAATGGCCTGCAAGTCCTCCAGCGTGTCAGAATAGAAGGTCAATTCGGCATCGCCTTCCCATATTTCGCTAATCTCGCGGTCGTAACCACCAGACTTGACCAGTTCAAAGATGGCGGGGCCATCGCTATCATAGGCCGGGAAATGGCGCGTGTTATGCATGGGCGGGTCGTTGACGGTCGGGCCGGTCTCCGAGACCTGGCGCAACGTCACAACAGCCCTGGCGATCTGCCGGTCATTGGCGGCACAGGTCGCCCCGAAACGCGCGCCCGCCTCTATTTTCGGCGTAGCTCGGCCAAGCGGGAAGGCGCGTGTCATGTGGATGGAGCCGAGCTTTTTGGGGAAACCCTGTATCCAGCCGCGATACATGGCGAAGTCTTTATCTACCCAGATGTAGACACAGCGACTGGCAGGTTTGCCCTGGTAACGACAGCCAACCACGATGAAGAACTCCTTATATTGAGCCTGAATCGGATCGGTCAACTCGTGCAAGTCATCCGAACAGGATTGCCAGTCGGCGAAGATGGCAGCGACCGCGCCAGGGTCTTCGGCAGGTTGCAACTCTGGCGGCAGGAGCGCCGCCACTGCTTCCGGGTCGGTGCGATACTCCACGATCAGGAAATCGCCGGAGTAATGCCAGGGTGGTGGCGGCACAATCCCCGCGCGTCCATCTGGCGAAAGTGGTGCGGTATAACCCTGCAATGTCATGGATATACATGTCCTTTGCGCGTATCTCTCACAGGTGCCACAGGTACTCGTTCTGTTCCCAGTCAGTTATATAAGTACGATAGCGTTCAACTTCTACCCGTTTCATGGCGCAAAACGCCTCTACTAGCGAACGACCAATCCCTTCACAGAGACGTTCATCGGCTCGCAGAGCATCCAGGCCGGCTTCCAGCGAGCGCGGCAACAATGTGCCGGTTGGCTCGCCGACCGAGACATCGCCCCTGACTGGTGGGGGCGGCTCCAGTTCGCGCTGCATACCGTCCAGGCCGGCGACGAGGCAGGCAGCAATTGCCAGGTAAGGATTCGCGGCGGCATCGGCGGCGCGAACCTCAAGGCGCATCGCTTTTCCGCGCTCAGCAGGTACGCGAATAAAACTGGTACGGTTGTCGAAGGCCCAGTTTGCCGCGATAGGCACCAGGCTGTCCGGCACCAACCGCTTGTAGGAGTTGATGGTGGGAGCCAGGAAGGCCATCAGCGCGGGCGCGTGTTCGATAACCCCCGCTAAAAAGCGACGCGCCAGCAGGCTCAAAGCATCACTATCGTTCGTGGCAGCAAACACGTTAGCCTGCTCCGCGCTGCTAATACTCAAATGAATATGGAAGCCGGAACCGCCATCATCATTGAACGGCTTACCCATGAAGGTAGCCAGCAAACCATGCTGAGCCGCTATTTCCTTCGCCATTGCTTTGAAACGGAAGGCGCGGTCGGCTGCATCAAGGGCCTCGCCGTGCAGCATATTGATCTCGAATTGACCCCGGCAAAATTCGTGATTGGCTGCCGTCGCTTGCAGCCCCATGCTGCGCGCCGCCTTCAGCATTTCGCGCACAACACCCTGCGGGTCGCTGCGCTGCCCGACGGTATAGACCATCGAATGATGATCGATGTAGCGCACAGGCCGCCCCGCTTCATCTACCTTGAGCAGGAAAAATTCCAGTTCAGGACCAATAATGGGCGTCAAACCCAGGTGATGATAATGCGCCAGCACGCGCTTGAGCAGGTTGCGCGGCGCAATCTCAGTGAACGCGCCCGCATCGGCTATATCGGCGATGCACCATGCAGTGCCTGACTCCCAGGGTAGAGAAACCAGTGTTGATAGCACCGGACGGGCGCGCATATCGGGGTAGCCACGATCAGGAGCGAGGCCGGGCGCGTTGGTCGGGTTGCTTGCCAGTCCGTCAATAAGATTGGCAACACAGAAACCGACCCCCTCCTGGACAACATGCCCAAGCGTCTCCAACGGAACATCTTTGCCGCGCGCCGTGCCATGCATGTCACAATACGAGAGGCGTACCAGTTCGACACCCTCGCCCTGCAAGCGCGCGACAATGCCCGCCACCGACTTCTGGCTGGAGGTTTCCGCGCGCGAGTTGGCCTCGTTCATGCTCTTGACCGTCTTTCTATCATTCCCAGGCGTGCGCCTGCCCCGCAGCTCCAATCCTTTGCGGATACCTGAGCAGCATCACCACTGTCCAGATGGCAGAAATCACTACACCCGCCAGCGCGCAATAAACGCCCAGGCTGCCCGGCCAGGCAGGGAAAGGTACGACGCTGCCATACAAACCCAGGAACGGTACTACGATTGCCACCAGCAAAAAGAGCCAGCGCCACCATTTGCCCGGCTCCTGCATAAGAAAACGAATGGCTCCCAGAGCCAGGCCAATATAAATAGCCTCGATCAGCAGGCTGCCAATGGCCGCTGTGATACCGAAGGCTGTAAGAACGTTGATGTTGAGCAGCGCCGTCACAAGGATCAGCACCAGCGCTACTACTAATACGAACAGATTGCCGCCAAGTGGTGTGCGGAAACGCGAGGTGCGCGCCAGAAACGATGGGAGCAGTTGGTGACGCGCCATAGCGAACCAGCCGCGCGCGGAGGTCGCAGTAAAGGCGCTGGCAACGGCGAGCATATCGAAGAGCAGCGCGAAATCGATCAGCACTGCCAGCCAACTCCCTACATAGCGCGTCGCCAGCGTATCGAGCGGGGTCGGGTCACTTGCCCAGGCGGCAGCATGGGGCAGGCCAAAGCCAATGTCCGAAGCATACAGCATCACCAGATAAAAAACGGAGGCGATAAAGACGGTTCCCATAACGGCGCGTGGAATCGATTGGCGCGGATTGGCCGTTTCCTCACCCAGCGAGGCAGAGGCTTCAAAGCCGATGAAAAGGGTGATAGCAAAAAGCACACCCTGAAAAATACCCGACGTTGGCGCGTTGCCTGGATTAAATGCCTGGAAGGTGTTACCACTATCACCGCCGCGCGCGATAATGACGATTGCCAGCAGGAGCAGCGGCAGGATCGAGACAACAGACAGGGTAAGTTGCACGCGCGTCGTGATACGAATACCAAAGTGATTGATGAGGAAGATGCACAATGTGGCAAGCCCGGCAATGACCCACCAGGGAATATTCCAGCCCAGATGCGCCTGGAGTGTTTGCTGTCCGAACACTCCCAGAGCAAGATAAATACCCGCGCCTCCCAGAAAGAGCGTCCCAATGAAATACATACCGGCGGCGAACAATCCTATAGCGGGCGAGATACGCCGCAGGTAGTCGTAGATCGCCCCGGCTCCCGCGTAGCGCCGGGCATAGATGGTAATCACCCACCCAACGGCGAATGTGCCTACCGCGCCAATCAGAGTGGCAAACGGGGCCGCGCCGCCTGCTGCCCCGGCGATCAGGACGGCCAGGAATACCGCCGAGAAGACGGGGCCAATTGCCAGCGATTGCGCGATAGCATCAATAGTAGTCAGGACGGGACGACCCAGGCGCTGTGATGTGGCAGTGCCACCAGAAGCCGACTGGTTGCTGGATTCCATACATTCTCCTTCTTGCTAATCGAACAAAAATTATGACTATACGAAGACACTATGCAAAAGGAAGTTCCTCTCTAAAGAGAGCATCCCTATTACAGGCAAACTATCATAGGAGAAAACAAACGGCTTTTACATCACAATAGAAGTCAAAACCCCCTTAATCGAAAGGAGAAGAATACAGAATAGTATACGATTAAGTATACTTTAGTTTACATTGATTGGATTGTCAAGGCTTTGCACAACCGGGCATTTGGAGGTCCTGACTTGACAGAAAAGAGAAGCCTGATATAGAGTATACTAAGTCGTATACGATAAAGATTGTACAGGGTGATGCTTTGCTGAAAAAAGAAAAGTTGCTATCACAAACTGAAAATGGAAATGATAATAAGCAAGAGCGGGCGTATGCTATCCTGCGCAGGCGCATCATTGATGGCACCTATGCATCGGGCTTTCGCCTCAACATCGACGCTTTAGCGCGCGAGCTTGGCGTCAGCAAGGTACCCATTCGTGAAGCCATCCGCCGCCTTGAAGCCGAGGGATGGGTGGTGAGTAACCGCAATGTCAGCCCGCAGGTCGCGCAGATTGATCTGCGGCAGTGGGAGTCAGAGATGACCATTCTGGCGCTGCTCGAGGGCTACGCTACGGCTCTCGCGGCTGGCAATCTGGGGCAGGAAGAATATAGCAGACTGTGGGAAATCAACGCCGCTATGCAGCAGGCATTGCATGAATTCGACACCATTACCTACAATCGCCTCAACCGCGCTTTTCACAACGTCATCTATGATCGCTGTCCGAATACTGCGCTGGTGGAACTGCTCCAGCAGGCCTGGGATCGGCTGGACACGATCAGGCATAGCGTCTTTCTCTTCATCCCTGAGCGCGGCTGGGCTTCCATCAATGAGCATGTGCAGCTCATCAGGCTGCTTGAACAACACGCGCCTTTCGATGAGATCGAACGCGAAGCACGCGCTCACAAGCTGCACACCAGGGAAGCTTATCAGCAGCGCATTAATAATCTCGCGCTCTCCTCTCAAGGCGACGGTACAGGCTCAATTTGACCTACATGGGGACAAGGAGGAAAGGCCATGTCAGTCAACTGGCACAACATCGACCCTGGAGACCCCTACGCCGATATTACCGACCCGGACATCTACACACGCGGCGTGCCACATGCCGCGTTCAGACGCCTGCGCGACGACGACCCGGTGAGTTGGTGGGATGAACGCGAGGGCAAGGGCTTCTGGGCCGTGACGCGCTATAGCGATCTGCTGGCCGTCAACCTCAACCCGCGCCTATTCTCCAGTGCCAGAGGTATTCGCTACGAAGAAATGACGGATGAGGAACTACAGGCGCGCCGCACCCTGATGGAGATGGACCCTCCCCAACACGCGCACTATCGCCGCCTGGTCGCCCCGCCTTTCGCGCCGCGTGAAGTGGCCGCGTATGAAGAAGCTATCCGCCTGCTCGCCAGGGCAGTCATCGACGAAGCGCGGAGGCGCAACGAATTTGATTTCGTGGTTGACATCGCCCGGCAACTGCCGATGCGTATGCTGGGCAAGCTGCTCGGCGTTCCCGACGAAGACGGCCTGTGGCTGGTGGAGAAAGGCGAGGCATTGATCGGCAATAGCGACCCCGAACATACCAGTCATCCCGTTGATGTAGTAAACACCGACGCCTACCACTTGATGCCCTTTCGCAGCCCGGTCAGCTACGAACTATTTGCCTATGCTGAGGAGCAGGCCAGGCAGCGGCGCGAGCATCCCACTGATGATGTCATATCACTCTTGCTCCGTCCTAAAAAGGATGGCGAACTGCTTTCAGAGGCCGAATTCAAGAATTTTTTCACTTTACTCGTGGCGGCAGGCAATGACACTACCCGCTATACAATGGCCGCTGGTTTGCTGGCGCTCCTCGAATATCCTGAGCAACTGGCAGAGTTACGCGACGACTTGACTCTCTTGCCAACCGCCGTAGAAGAGATGCTTCGCTGGGCCTCGGTAACGATGCATTTCCGCCGCACAGCCACTCAGGATACTGAGCTTGGCGGCAAATCGATCAAAGCAGGCGATAAGGTGGTGATCTGGTTCCTCTCCGCCAACTACGACGAACGGCAGTTCTCCGACCCGTTTCGCTTTGATATACGCCGCGTCCCGAACGAGCAGGCGGCGTTCGGGCTGAAAGGCCCGCATCGCTGCCTGGGTGAATACCTGGCGAGGCTAGAGATCAAGATCGTATTTGAAGAGTTGCTGCCGCGCCTGGCCGATATTCGCTTAAAGGGCCAGGTAGCGCGGTTGCGCTCGAATTTCATTGCAGGCATCAAGCATTTGCCTGTAAAAGTAAGCTGGAGGTGAATGAGGTCGGTCAGCGCAAAGGTTTTGCGATGCAACGCTCCTCTGCACTATAATCATGTATAATAGAGTCAAGAGAACAAAAGAAAGACGAGTTAAACACTATCATGCCGGACATCGAAAAGAACTCCTTTCTGGTGAAGCGCTGGATTGATGCCTTCAACCAGCACCGGGTGAGCGACCTCGTTGCCCTCTATGCGCAGGACGCGGAACTATTCGATTCCGGCATGAAGCGCAAGCGCAAGGGCCATCAGGAAATTAGCGAATGGTTTACTACGCGCTTTCGCGTGATGCCCACCATCACCTACACTCCTCTCGATCAATTCGTATCAGACGAGCAGGTAGCCGTGCAATGGACAACACATGGGCGTATCGAGCGTTTGCTGCGCCAAAAGTGGCTGGCGCGCTCGTATAAAGTGGATGGGGTGAGTATTTTTTACTTCGAAAATGGGTTAATTAAGAAGCAACGAGGATATTACGACCATTTATCAGCAGTAGAGCAGATTTTGCCGCCGATGAAATGGGTATTGCCTTTCCGCTTATAACCGCTCACAATCTCTCAGCTTCATCTCAGCTTTTTCTCAGCATCAGGTCACGTCTGCATGTTATACTTTTCATATAAATAGTAACGATAGGGCTGTGGAGCAAAAGGAGAGTCCTGTGATCTTTCCGCTATTGCTCTGGAGCGCATTCGCATTGCTCGCCGCGCTGGCGTTGACCGGTGCAATTGTCATAGCCGATGCGCGGCGCAGGCGTTCTCGCTCTCGAGGGCAATTTCCATATACATATCCTGCACCTCTGAAGATAGGCGATTCAGAGGTACAACTGTATACTTACGGCGAAGACCTGTACGAGACGATGCTACAGGCTATCAAACAGGCGCGAGAACGAATCGTCTTCGAGACGTTTATCTGGAAGGGCGATGCGATAGGCCAGAGGTTCAAGCAGGAACTGCAAAGCGCCGCCGCGCGCGGGGTCGATGTCTACATCACCTTCGATGGCTTCGCCAATCTGGTTGTTCCGCGCCGCTTCAAGCGCTTTACGCCATCTCCCAACCTCCATGTGCTGGAGTATCCACTGCTGTCCTGGTCGTGGCATCCCCTGCACCTGCGCAGTTATGCGCGGGACCATCGCAAGATTCTGGTTGTGGACGGCCAGACGGCCTTCGTGGGCGGCTACAACATCGGAACATGCTACGCAACCGAGTGGCGTGATACACATGTGCGCATCACTGGACCCGCCGCCTGGGAAGTGGAAAACGTATTCATCGACTTCTGGAATATGCATCGCGGACGGCGCTTGCCCGAACTGGCAGACCTGGGAACACGGGACTGGGACCCGCGCATCGTCATTAATCGCAACGATCCACAGTTGATGATCTTTCCCATCCGCGCAACCTATCTCGAAGCCATTGACCGGGCGCAGCATCATGTGTACTTAACACACGCCTACTTCATCCCGGACCGCGCCATCCTGCATGGACTGCTGAAAGCTGCCGCGCGCCGGGTCGATGTGCGCATTTTGATCCCGGAAGCGTCCAACCATCCCCTGGCCGACTGGCTGGTACGCGGCTACTATAGACAGTGCCTGGAGGGCGGCATTCGTTTACTACTCTACCGGAACGCGATGGTTCATGCAAAGACCGCAACTATTGACGGCGTCTGGTCAACCGTCGGCACGGCGAACCTGGATCGTCTGAGCCTGGTGGGCAATTTCGAGGTAAACGTGGAGTTCTATGATGAAATACTGGCGAAACAGATGGAAGCCATCTTTCACATTGATGCATCGAACACACGCGAGTTGACATTGGAGGAATGGCAACATCGTCCACTGCGCGAGCGGTTCGCCGAAACCATGTTGCTCCCACTGCGCCCGCTCTTGTAAACAACGCATCCCTTGCTCTTGCAAAGCGCCGGAGCAAGGCCATAAAATGCGTGAGAAGGCCGCCCTGCAT
>JBOGTO010000185.1:0-4331 GCA_050695155.1 Ktedonobacteraceae bacterium | reverse complement strand
AGCCGATGTCCTGCATGTTGTCCTGGGTATTCCGTATGTTGTCTCAACCGCGTTCTTTATCCTCGCGCTTGTCATTATCTTCGTTGCCTGGTATGCGAGCGAGAGAACGCTCTCTATTCATAGTATCACCACCACTCGCCGCGAGCTGTTTTACTGGGCCACTGTCATGGCGACGTTCGCGCTCGGCACCGCCGTGGGCGACCTGACAGCAGCAACGCTTGGATTGGGTTACTTCTCATCAGGCATCCTGTTTGCCATCCTGTTCGCTATCCCGGCCCTGGCCTACTGGCTGTTCAGGTTAAACGCGATTTTCGCTTTCTGGTTTGCCTACATCATGACCCGCCCGCTCGGCGCATCGTTTGCTGACTGGTTTGGCAAGCCAATTTTGGGTGGTCTTGGGCTAGGTGACACATGGGTCTCCCTGGTCCTGACAATCTTAATCGTCATCTTTGTCGGCTATGTGACAGTCACCCACAAAGATGTGAAGGGCGAACATCGGTAGCTTGCTTTTTATGTTTGCACCTGGCGTCACACTCAACCGGCCTGGTTTTGACAGCCCTGGCATGGAAGCGATTGCCCATAATCTTAAACGGTATAAAAAGACGCTCAAACTGCCCTGGATAAAATAAAAGCGGGCGCTAAGTGGTGCATTCGGTAAATATGTTGTAGAATAAAGAGAAAGGAGTCAGAACCAGGATATGACACATATCCTCACACTGGTCTCAGGCTCTCACGTCGTGCAAGGCATCATCCTCGGCGGCGTCCTGGCGTTTCTCACGGCACAGATCATGATGAACGTGGTGGTGAAAGCCATGACCACGACCGTCAACGGGTGGAGTACCACCTTCAAATGCGGCCAGCCCGGCAATGGCATCCTCCTGCGGGCCGCCTGCGCCAGAAACCTGCCCGCCGTCAATGTGGTGCAAGAGGCGGCGTACTGGACGACGTACCGCGACAGCGTGAGGCAGCGACTCTCCGGCCAGCGCAAGTACGTCCTACATTTTCCCGCAGGACAACTTCCGCCCAACGATGCCTTCTGGTCGCTGACCATGACCGATGTGGTCGGGTACATGGTGAGCAACCCCATCGATCGCTCCAGCGTCGGCTCTCGCTCCGGCCTCGTGCCGAACCCCGATGGCTCCATCGACATTTATATTCAGCGCACGGCTCCCGCAGGACACGAGTCCAACTGGCTGCCGGCACCGGCAGGCTACTTCAAGCTGATGCTGCGCGCGTATCTGCCCGGCCGTGCTATCCTCGACGGCGAGTACCACGTGCCGCCAGTTATGAAAGTGCAATGAGATGAACCGGTTGATTCTGAAATACAAATATCCCGTTACGTTCGCCATCCTGGCAGTCCTGGCCTGGGTCGTCTACCGGTATTTCTCGATGGGGGGGAGCCAGCTCATTACATTTGTCGTCGTGGCAGTCATCGTCTGGGGACTCGGCACGTTCGTGTTCATTTATTTTTGGCCGCCTATCACGTACAGCGCCTTCAAACGAGCGGTCGTTCGGTATGGGCTCGGCGGCGGCCCCATCCCCGTCAATACGCTGTACGCGGTACCCAATCTCTCTTCGCCCTCGGCGCCAACCTCCAGCTTATTAGCCACAGGGACCAACGACGTGCTCTACGTCGGCGGCTTGCTCGACCTCTCCAAAGGGCCGCAGGTTTTGCATGTGCCGGACATGGCTGGCCGTTACTACAGCGTGCAGTTCACTGATCCCTCGGACGGCACTAATTTTGCCTACGTCGGCACACGCACCACGGGAACCGAGGCTGGCGATTACCTCATGAGCGGGCCGGGCTGGAAAGGAACCGTGTCGCAGGGAATAACACAGATTGCTTCGCCGCACCATGCGGTACTCGTTATCGGTCGTGTCTTTGTCGAGAGCGACCGTGATCTGCCGACCGCCTACGGGCTGGCGAAGCAGATACAGCTCACACCACTCCGTCACTGAGAACCCGATGGTTTTCAGGATGTACACCGCTTGCTTCCCTCCTCATCGATACGCCTCCGCCTGCAAATCAAACAACTCGGCATACCGCCCATTCAACGCGATCAGCTCAGAGTGCGAACCATTCTCGATGATGCTGCCGTTTTCGATGACGAAAATGCGGTCGGCCAGGCGCACGGTGCTGAAGCGGTGGCTGATGAAAAAGGCTGTCTTGCCCTCGGTCAGCGAGCGGAAGTGCGTGAAAACCTCGTGTTCGGCCTGGGCGTCGAGGGCGCTGGTCGGCTCGTCGAGTACCAGGATACGCGCATCGCGCATGAATGCTCGCGCCAGCGCGATCTTCTGCCATTCACCGCCGCTCAACTGCGTGCTGTCTTTCAGGTCCTTAAACCAGCGTCCGAGCATGGTGTCGTAGCCCTTTGGCAGTCGCTCGATCACGGCGCTGGCTCCGCTCTGGAGTGCGGCGCTCATGACCAGTTCGCGCTGCTCGATCTTGTCCACGCGCCCCACACCGATGTTCTCCTGCGCGGTCATGTAATAGTTCACATAGTCCTGGAAGATTACGCCCACCTGTTCGCGCAGCTCCCTCAAATCATATTCCCTGATGTCGCGGCCACCTATCAGGATTTCGCCCTCGTCCGGCTCGTACAGGCGTGTCAGCAGCTTGACCAGCGTTGTTTTGCCCGCCCCATTGCGCCCGACCAGCGCGATAGCCTCACCCGCGTGTATGGTGAAACTGACATGTTTCAGCGCCGCCTGCGTCTCCGGGTCTTTGCCCGGATAAGTAAAACTGACATCGCGGAATTCAATGTCAAGCCCTTTTACCTCCATCTCTGGCTCAAGCGGCTGCGCATTCTCCGGCGATACAATGCGCGGAGAATATGCGAGAAATTCAAACAGCGTATTTACATACAGCGTATTCTCGTAGGTAGAGGAGAGGCCGTTCAGCAAACTCTGGAAGTTTTGTCCCACCTGTATCGCTGTCTGTGTGTACAGGGTCAACTGACCCAGCGTGATACGCCCCAGCACTGTCTGTAGCGCCACGTAGAGATAGATGGCGCTGTTGGCTATGACGGTGAGACCTGACCAGAGAAAGTTGATGGAGTAGCGACGCAGTAGCAACCTCTTGTCCTGTGTATACAGTTCGGTCGCCAATCGCCAGAATTTGTTGGTGAAAAAGTCGCCCAGGTTGAAGAGTTTTACTTCTTTGATGTAGGTATCGGTCGTCATCAACGAGACGAAGTAGGCCATCAGGCGGCGTTCTGGCGATTGACGGCGCATAAGTTGGTACCCGCGCCAGCCGTAGCGCGTGCTGGAAAAGAAGGCGGGAATTGGCACGACGAGCGCTACAATAGCCAGCCACCACGCCAGGTGCAGGAGCAGAAAAATCAATGTTATCAGGGTCACGATGGTACTACCGAGGTTGAAGGTTTGCGAGATCATCGAAACAGGCTGGTAGTTAGACTGGTTCGCGGCCTGGCGGATCTTATCATATGATTCGGGATTCTCAAAGAAAGACAGGTCCAGCGTGTTAGATTTCTTCAAGATGTCCAGTTGCACGCGGTTCGATACCTTTTCTTGCAGGAGTTGTTGCACGATGTTGCTGAACGTGCTGAGCAGGCTTGATATGAGCGTGATGCTCAGTTGCAAAGCGATCGGGAGCCAGATGGGGTTTATGTCATGGATGCGGATTGCCAGCACCACCCTGTCGATCACCAGAGCGCTGATCGAGACGCTAATAGCGGGTGTGAAGCCCTGCAAGAGACTCAACAATCCCAACATGATTGTCAGCGGCGAACTGGTTGACCACACCAGGCGCAAGACGCGCGGCAGACTGGCAAACGCGGCTGGCACTTTCCTATAACTAAACTTCTCCTCAGTTTGTGAACGAAAGCCTCTGAACGAAGGGATAGATTGCTTCATATAGTCATATGCCTTTTCGCTATTCTCTTCAACTCATATATGTCAGTACCGCATGTATGCGTTCCGTGACGTAGCCAACTTTCCCCATGCAGCAGGCATGGTGGTAGCGCGTGAGCTATTCCAAGTATACTTAAAAGATGAGGATAGTACAGTGTTCTTACCGCCAGTTTTTCCATCAGGTAAAACTGCCAGTAGCATCCTGTCAATTTATACAGAGGACGGGTCTCGCATTCTGATGAATTTTGCTAACCGAAAACGGTAATGTTTTACGAATCGGTCGTTCCCCGTCCTGATGATTTTTGCCGACCGAATCGGGAAATGAAATGCCGCCTGCGTCCTGTAGGGACAAGGGGCGGGGTTGGGTGGATGTGGGGGCCTTGTGCTTGTCCTGGTGGGAATGTGACCCGTATGCCTCACGGAACCCCAACGAATCCTGTTACCAGCAGGACAAGCAC
>JBOGTO010000184.1:0-28705 GCA_050695155.1 Ktedonobacteraceae bacterium | reverse complement strand
GATTTTATCCTCCACTAATTATTTAAACTTCCCCTAATCTCTTCATATGGAACATCCAACATCCACAAGGTTTTTACTATCTCCATCCTTCAGGTGTCCTCTCTCTATTCCGATATTGCATTCTAAGTACGTACTAAGCAATATATACCGGGCATGATACTTCTGTCAATACGTACTTGCTGGTACAATCCACGCATTACTGTGCAATGAGAGAGCCAATGATACGCTTGCGAGTGAAAGAGGTTGCTCAAGAAAAGGGGTTCAGCCTGGGCAAATTGTCGCGTGCCGCTGATGTGGCTTATAACACGGTGAAAGCCATTTATCGAAACCCCTACAAAGAAGTCACCACGACAACGCTAAATAAGTTAGCGACGGCGTTGGGTGTGCCTGCCTCCGAACTGATTGAAGATGAGCCGAATGCATGAATGTTCGTCTCAAAAAAGGTGACACAATATCCTGCATAGTGTATAATACCGTCCTTAGAAAAGGTAATAGTTTGTATGCCAAACGGCAGAGCGATAGAACGACTTTCATTTGCCACAGGACTTAGAGAGGCTATGCGATGACCACAGCGACTACCAGCATTGCGCGAGGAAAATATCATATCTGGACGGTGGGGTGCCAGATGAATCAGGCCGACTCGCAGCGTATTCAGACGCTTCTCGACGAAATGGGCTGGGAAGAGGCGAGTATGGAGCAGGCCAATCTCGTCATTCTAAATACGTGCAGCGTGCGCAAAGCGCCGGAGGAGAAGGCGCATAACCAGCTTGCGCAGTTGAAACATGCCAAATCTAAACGCAGCGATCTGCTGGTGGCTTTGATGGGCTGCATGATCGGTAGTCAGAAGACCATCGACGAATTGAGTAAACGCTATCCACATATTGACCTGTTCATGAAGGTCGAGCAGGCCGACATCCTGCCGCGCTTTTTGGAGGAACGCTGGACGCCCATTTCTGGCGCGGGCTGCCTGGATATTGAATTTATGCCGCCCGACGAACCGGTACCTGTTGAGCCTATCGAGCGCATCCTGCCCACCTTCGCTACGTCTACTAACACTATTGGCAAACGGACGGTGCTGCCCATGGCGATTACGCCTAAGATGGGCGAGCGCACCGCGCATTATCCTACCAAGATTGAACCGGCTAAGGCCAGTCCTACCGCGTGGCTGCCTGTGGTGCTGGGATGCAATAAGGTCTGTACCTATTGTATCGTGCCGTATCGCAGGGGACGCGAACGCAGCCGCCCGGTGGACGAACTGGTCACGGAAGCTGCCGCGCTGGTTGCTAAAGGCGCGAAAGAACTGACGCTGCTGGGTCAGACCGTCGAGGCTTACGGGCTGGATTTGCCGGGCAAACCGGACCTTGCCGAATTGATGACGCATCTCAGCGAAATCGACGGGCTGGAGCGCATCCGTTTCATGACCTCGTACCCGCGTCACATGAACGATAGTATGATCGAGCGCATGGCCGCGCTGCCCAAAGTGTGCGAACACGTCAATATACCGGTGCAGGCTGGCGATGACGAACTGCTGCGGCGTATGAAACGCGGCTACACGCTTGACGAGTACCGCGACCGCATCACGCGCCTGCGCGCTCTATGGCCGGGCGTTTCGCTCTCAACTGATATTATTGTAGGCTTCTGTGGCGAGACCGAGCAAGAGTTTCAGCACACACTCGATCTGCTCGAGGAGATTCGCTTTGACGTGGTGCATGTGGCCGCCTATTCTGTGCGGCCTGGCACGGTAGCGGCGCGTTGGGAAGATGATGTGCCGCTGGCCGAGAAGAAACGCCGCCTTCATGCGGTAGAAGAGGTGCAGGCACGCATCGCCTTCGAACTGAATCAGCCGTTGCTGGGCAACGTGGAGGAAGTGCTGGTGGAAGAGGCTAACGATACGCATGGTCGCCAGCAATGGAAGGGGCGCAACCGCGCTAATAAGCTAGTATTCTTCCCTCAACCCACCGCAGAAAGTGAAGCGGCGGCGCGTCTCATCCAGCCCGGCGACCTGGTGAAGGTACAGATTGAACGCGCTACTTCCTGGTCATTGCAGGGTTGCGCGGTTGCGTTATAATATGCACACGTTATATATCCCAGCAGGATAGAGGAGGAGCTATATGACACAGACCCAATCGGCGGAAGAGAAGGCGCGACTGAAAAAACAATGGACTGACCTGGCTATTCAACAGGCACAGGCGGGCCAGTGGGAAGATGCAGTTGCCACCAATAAGAATATCTTGAGCCTTTTCCCTTCTGAGCCGGATGCGTACAATCGTCTGGGAAAGGCGCATAGCGAGCTGGGGCAATTTGCCGAGGCGCGCCAGGCCTATTCACAAACGTTGAAATATAACCCGAAGAATACCATCGCCAAAAAGAACCTGGACCGGCTCGCGCAGCTCCAGGAGGAACCCGCGCAATTGCATACAGGAACCGAGCGCATCGATCCCCGCCTCTTCATTGAAGAGACAGGCAAGACCGGTTTGACCGATCTGATCAATATTGCCTCGGCTAACGTGCTGGCGAAAGTGGGCGTAGGCGACCGCGTGCAGTTGTACGTCACCGGTCATACCTTGCTGGCGCGTAACGCCGCCGGAGAGGATATTGGGCAGGTGGAACCGCGCCTGGCGAATCGCATTATTAACTTCATGGAGGGTGGCAACCGCTACGCTGCTGCTATCCTGGCTAAGGAAAACGGACAGGTGCGCCTGATGATCCGCGAAGAGTACCAGCACCCGAGCATGTTCGGCAAGGTAAGCTTCCCGTCTCAGGGTGGTGGCGATGTCATTCGCGCCTACACCAAAGACAGCATGTTGCGTTATGATCGTGACGATGATGACGACATCACCAACGATGATGAATACTTTGACGGCGGTGACGAACCCGAAGAACTGACCGAGATCGAATTTGAAGGCGGTATGGAGGGCGAAGAATAATGTCCCTGTACGATAGAATGAATATGAAAGGAAATCTGGCATGAATAAGACAAAAAGGGTTGCGCAGCACAAACATCGTATCAAGGCTAAGAAGTACGAGTTAAAGCGCAAGGCGACCCAAAAAGCCGGTGGCGTTACAGCCACACCGACAGCGCGGCGATAAACGCCGCGCTTTCCCTTTTTTAATGTGACGTAGACAATGAGTACTGCTCCTTCTCCAATATCGTCGGCGTCGGTTCGTCATATCCTGAGCCTGTTAGCTCCGCGGGGCGCGCAACTGGTGGCGGGAACCGAGGGATTGCATCGCCGCGTAACATGGGCCTCCCGTATGCGCGCGCGTCTTCCAGCTTTTGAAAGCGTGCGCGGGGGGGAGCTAGCCCTTCTTTCACTCTCACAGTTGCGCCGCCTGGATGAGACGCTGCCGCATCTGTTGGACAGCCTCTTTAAGGAAGGGGTAGCTGCCGTTGCAGTCGCCGCTCCCGCGCTCGAATCGCTCAATCCAGAGGCCATTAGCCTGGCGAATTCGCTACGCTTCCCATTGCTCCTGCTCCCGCCCTCTTCGATGCTGGAAGAGATTGAGCGCGAGGTGATTACCTTTGTAGTGGGGTTTCGCGGCGAAAACGAGCGCAAAGCCACCGAAATTTCGCACCAACTGATGCAATTGAGCGCGCATGGCGCGGGTATTCAGGGCATTTGCGAACAGCTTGCGCGTATCAGCGATAAATGGATCGTGGTGCAGGATGCCGCTATGCAAGTTCGCTACCAGGCGGCGCCACCTGCTTATCGCGCCTTGCAGAATGAACCTCTGAATGAAGAATCGCTCAGGCGGGTGGGCCTCGCGCGTAATACGATGCCCATTCAGGCGCGTCACGATGTGGTTGGCTGGCTATCGATTATTGGACACGAAGGCGAGTTTGATTACCTCGAACGCCTCATTCTCGGACTTGTCGCCCCTATCCTGGCCCTGGAGTTTGCGCGCGAACGCGAACGCAGCGAAGTGGAGAGCCGCTACCAATCCGAAGCCCTCATGGATGTGTTGCAGGGCAACTATGCGCAACCCGAAGAGATGATGGCGCGCGCGCGTCTGCTGGGCTATGACCTGTCCCCCATGCAAGCCCTTGCCGTTTTTGAGCTGTCGCCGGATGAACCCGACTACGCGCAGAGCGGTTTGCAGCCGCAGTGGCAAAGGAGGTTGCGCGAAGAGCTATTGCGCGCCTGGCCTGCCGCCTGGATTTCCAGCGAAGCTCGTCGCTTCGTCGCTCTGCTGCCAGTAACGGGAGACGATACCCAGAGCGGGGCTGAAAATGAACAGGCCATCTTGATCCAACTGGAACGAGCGTTGGCGCGCGCGCAGCAAGGAAATGGCGCGTTACCATCCTATTCCGGTGGCGTTGGTTATCTCGCTCGCACGCTTTCCGCCATTCCGCAATCCTATCAACAGGCCCGGCAAGCGCTGGAAATCGGGCGGAGGCTCTTTGGGAATGGGAACCTGCACTCATTTGCGCAACTGGGCATCTACCGGCTGCTCTTTCACCTGCATGGACACTATGAACTGACGACCTTTTATGAAGAGACGCTTGGCCCGCTGCTCGATGCTGACACCAGGGGCAGCATTGACCCCATAGGCACGCTCGAAAACTTCTTTCGCTACAACGGCAACCTCAGTGAAACCGCTCGCGCCATGCATTTGCACCGCAATTCGCTCCTCTACCGCCTGGGCCGCATTGAAGAACTACTCGGCCACTCGTTGGAAGACCCCGAATTGAGATTGTCTTTGCAAATCGCGCTCAAGATACGACATGTAATAGAGCGATAATTATGTGGAATACACTTCACCAACCAAACTCACTTATTCAAATTTCTCAACACACTCAAAGGATTTGTAGTGCGGCTGTTTTCCCTACCTTTTCAAATTCGCCTTATCCGATTTGCTTTTTTAGTGCTTCGATCTTTAGAAGTGTATCATCTGGAACGGAATAACCACGAACAGCTAATAATCGGGAGATAGCTTGTAGAAAGATGACCACTTCCTTTGCCTGGTTGTAGCTCTTCCTGAACTGCTCCTTTTCTTTCGTCGAAAGTAGCGCTGGACCGGGATTGTTATAAAATGTACTTGGTAACAGTTTATCTATCTCTGGAACACCTGTTGTTAGATAACCATGAGAAGCATTCGCTGCTATGATTTTAAAATTTTCATCTTGTTGTACAACCTCATAAGCTTCTTGATAGTTCATTAACGCAGTGCCGGGTTCATGAAGTAAATCCTCGCAAAAACCCATGTAAAATAATGCTTGTGCTCGTATTAAAGCTGGCATTGATTCTGACTCGACCACATAGGCAAATCGCTCACGGGCATTATTTAAAAGAATTTTTCTTTGAGAAGAGCTTTTTGTTGCAAAGACCTCTTTCAAGTTGCGAAGTGCAGCATGAAAATGGGTAAGCGTCTGTCTATAGAGTTCCTTTTCTATGCGTGCTAAAGACGTACTGATCTGATCTTGTGATTTCTGTATGCCAAATATCAAATCACCAAAGCGGTCAATCGCAGCCGTAAGAAGTACATTTTGAACTGGAGTCAGTTTAACAATAGTCTCAACGGTTGCCATAGCCAACTTCTTTGCCAAATCATTCCAAGTTTCCATGTTAAATTTCTCTGCCTCATAATCTCACTACTGATAATTTGACGATGTTATTTCATGATTGTAGGCATATAGAAGTTGCTTGTCAAGGCATTGTTGCTATAGAGTTCTGTTAAGGGGAGGGAAATGTACAAAGTCAAGCTTAGATTATAGAAGGCTCTCCGTCCTTTAGGGTGAAATTCGATGAAATTCGTGAGCCATCACAACAGCAAAGAATTTCTGGCACTTTAATTTTTCGACCAAAATCACCCTAAAGGATGGAGAGCCTTATAGAACATGAATATAGTAATATAGAGGGAGAGCTTTACAAAATAGTAGGAGAACCGCTTTGACAGAAGATAAAGTTTCGCGCAAGGTAAAAGTGGAGGGTGGCAATCTCAAGTTTAGTGCGGCCCACTTCATCACGTTTGGCGGGAAGTGCGAGCGTTTGCACGGGCATAACTACGGCGTGCTGGTCGAGATGGAAGGTACGTTGAACGAGGATAAGCTGGTCTTCGACTTCACCATCATCAAAAGACTGACCAGGGAGATTTGCCAGCGGCTTAACCATCGTTTCTTGCTGCCTATGCATAACCCGCATCTTGAACTCAAAGAACTGCCTGACGAGTGGGAGATACGCTTCGGCGAGAAACGCTACATTTTCCCACGCGCCGATGTGGTGGAACTGCCCATCGATAACTCGACGGCTGAACGGCTGGCGGAATATATTTGCGGCGAATTACGAAACGCGCTCGCTACATATAATATTGCCAACGTGCAGAGCATCATGGTGGGAGTGGAAGAAGCTCCAACACAGATGGCTTATTATCGTGTGGCTCTTGATAAATAAATATGTTTGAGATTCCTGATAGTTTTAGGCACGATATGATTGTTATGAACGGAGAAGAGGCTATCGCATGGCTGGAGCGTTTGCCAACGGTGCTGGCGAATTGTGAGCGGGGCTGGGATATTATCATTGGTCCTCCATTCGCTTTGTCGTTCAATTATGTTGCCCCGGCTGTACGCCCGGATGGCACACAGCTTGTCGTGAAGGTATGTTCGCTGACCGATGAATTCCCACAGCAGCCAGAGGCGCTGCGACTGGTTGACGGGCGTGGCATGGTGCAGATGATAGATTGCGATACGTCTGAAGAGGTTATGCTGCTGGAACGTCTCATCCCTGGCACCATGCTCAGGGAGGAGGAGAACGATGAAGTATCAACGTCTTGCGCGGCCTCTATTATGCAAAAAATATGGAGGCCAGTGCCGGAAAATCATCCATTTAAGACTGTCCAGGATTGGGAGAAAGGTTTTGATCGTTTGCGACAACACTACGATGGCGGAACTGGCCCTTTCCCCAAAGTGCTGCTAGGGCAGGCTGAGACGTTGTATCGAGAACTGAGTGCGTCAATGGCGGAACCGGTTTTGCTGCACGGTGATCTGCACCATGAGAATATCCTGGCTGCCGAACGGGAACCCTGGCTGGCGATTGACCCCAAAGGAGTGGTTGGCGAGCCAGCTTATGAAACGGGCGCGTGGCTGCGCAATCCCATACCGCAGTTACTGGATATGCCATACCCTGGACGGATTCTGGCGCGGCGTATAGATCAACTGTCGGAGCAGTTGGGGTTTGATCGCGCGCGTATACGAGATTGGGCATTAGCGCAGGCGATGCTCTCCGCGTGGTGGAGCATGGAAGATTCCGGCGAGCTGTCGATATTCGCCATCACCTGCGCCGAGTTGCTGGCCGCTATTCGATTGTGAAGATGAGCTTTGGGGATGTTGCTCTGCCAGCAGTCACACCTGGAGAGTCACCTGGTAGGCTTCTCGAACTGGCGGCGCTGCGAAAAAGTGTGCGCCTCTGGCAAGTTGCTTTGTATAATAGCCATCGGCAGCTTCGCTGGCTGCCATATCAGCCTCGGTCTCCCACAAAGCAATGGCGATGCCCTTGTTAGTGGTTTCATCGGTCAGCAGAAGTAGCCCTTTGAACCCCTGCTGTGCTTTTGCTGCTGGTACTACATTGTCATGAAGAAATTGGAGTAACTCGTCTACCTTGCCTGGCTGAAGCTGGGCAAGGGTGGCTCTTGCGTACATAAGTCGTGTTCCTTTCTGTTCTCTATGTGAGATGCTTCTGATACCCACTCTTGTGGAGTGTTCCGAATACAAAGACATGCGTCTATCACTAGATTACTGTGTGCGCGTCTCGAACTCGTTACGGAGAGCGTTACGAACTCGTAGCTGCCTTTATGTCCTATCCGATAGTTCTCATCTGCTCGTGCAACCGCTCGCGGCGGCTTTTCGCCGGTTGACCGCCGCGATAGGTGGCCTTGTATGCCTCGAAGTCCCAGGTTGAGAAGAATTGGGCGGCGGCGTTTCTGCCATTCTGGTAGAGGGTATCGGTCTCCTCCTGGCTCAGGTCAAACTTTGTGCCGCTGATGCCGTTTACCGGAATGGCTATCGTGCGAACATAGGTGTGATCGTCCATGTAGAGCCTGTCGTGCGCTCGTAGCATGGTATTGAGCAGGGCGCGGCCAATTTGCCACGCATTGCCGGTAGGGTTGGGCGGCCAGGGTTGCTCTGCTGTGGGAGGCGCGTCAACCAGGCGCAGGCCGAAGGTTGGACGGCGCGGGGCATGGGGTACATCGAAAAGGTAGACTGGAAAGTTGCTGAGCAATCCGCCGTCTACGATCAGGCTGGCGCTGCCGTTCGCGTGCTTTTTGTGAACGGGCATGAAGAAAAATGGAATGCTGGCGCTCATACGCACGGCCTGAGCAATGTCCAGATCATCGGGATCGAGTCCGAAGCGCAGCATGTCCTGTGGCAGGCGCAGCATTGACCCGTTGCTAATATCCGAAGCGATAACTGTGAGGCGGTAGCGGAAATTTGAATGTTTCGGCTCCCGCGTGTTCAAAACCAGATCGCCGAATTTGACGATGCCTTTCGCGCTCAACTTCTGCCGGATGAATGTTTCGATGAAGTTTCCCGTGTGCATACCGGCGCGTTGCAACATGTGCAAAGCTTCAACCAGCATGACCCCGTCAAGGCCGGGGTCATGCGCGAAACGTGAAAATTGCACCTCGTTTTTCATAATGTCATACAGCTCGCTGGCTTTATAGCCAGCCGCGAGCAGGGCGGCGACAAACGCGCCCGCCGATGTATCGGCGATATTGCCCCACTGGTAGCCTTGTTCTTCCATGACGCTGAGCGCGCCAACGTGACCGATGCCACGCACTCCGCCGCCTTCAAGCACGAGATCAGCCTGCAACGGCATGTTGTTACCGGGTGAAAGCGCGTATGTCATTTGTTTACCTGCGCTTCGAGAGTGGTTATCTGTGCTTGTAGGGCAGCTTTGTCGGCGCGCAGATGCAAAAATTCCTGACCTATCCAGGCTACGAAGACGCCGCGCGCGGGAGTCCATTCGAGGGCTGTCCAGTTGAAAATTTGCTGTGTACCACCACCCAGCGCGGGATTCGATTCCTCCAGCGGGTTGTGTCCCTGTTCCTCCTGTAGTGGCACGTTGGCCGGGTGCCAGTGATTGGCAAGGACGTATTCACGGAAACCGCGCGCGACTCTATGGCTGTTGGGCGCGGTCAGCGTTGCGCCATCGTCATGCCAGCCGGGCGGGATAGTTGGCACGAAGGTATCTTTGAGGGGATCGAAACCTTCCGGCGGCACAGGCAGCCAGGCAGGAATAACCACCGTTGCGCTTACCAGTTGCAATTTGGCGGCATCGTACCTGCGCGGGCCGGGTCGCAGACTGTTCGGATTGTAGAGGTCGGTGACGTTGGCGGTATCACGGACAAGAAAGTTATCGTCGTGTGTGACTCCACTCAATACGATGATATGATTCCCGGAGGGATGCCAGGGATAAGGAACGCCATCATCCAGCGCGAGATCATGAATGCTGCTTTCCGCGCACGCTACGATTACTGGATAGCCCAACCGCAGCCATGCGCGTAATGTGTTGCTATTCATCGCGCTCGCGCGGTAACGCAGGCCGATTTGCGCCAGGAGATTGTAGATCTGTTGCAGGCTCATACCGTCCATGTTGCGCAGGGAGTTGTCGCCGTCAAATTGCGCGTACCATTGCTCGGCTTCGGCTATCATCTCCTGCGTCGTTTGCGTAGGTTTTTGATCGGCTGGAGACATGGATTTGACAACCGCACAAGCGAAGAAGCCACAGGCGAATTGTGTCCTGCCCGGCTGAAACTGGTTGACATCGAGAAAGCTGGCGATTTCGCCCGTCGGGGAAGGTTCTGGCATGAAGATGCCTCCTTGAGGGTTTGGCATTGTTCCGTTGTGGGAGTTGGAACAACAATGAGGAATAAAAGAGGACAGCTAGCAATAAGACAGGCTTTATGTTGGAGATAATAAAGCCTGCTTGCTTTACATAATACTATACCCTGAAATTGCGCGTTTGTCCAGTGGTTAGCTCGGTTTACCCTCTTGGATCACGTAAATGATATTTCGCCATCAGTTCTGGAATCTGTTCCATCTGGTAGGTCGTGCCATACTTCTCAGCAATGCTGCTTATCTGCTCCTGATTGGGCGGGCCACCTGCGTTGAGTACGTGGGCCATCTCCTCGAAATAGGACTCGAATCCGGCAGGCGCAATGATTTCAAGCAGACGAGCTGGTTGTGATCCGGCATTCCAGAATGTGTGGGATATACCGCGCGGCTTCATGACGATATCTCCTGCCGTCGCCAGAAATTCCTGATCGCCTATCCTCACTCCGACCTCACCCTCAAGTACATAGGAGTATTCATCTTCGTGGCTATGAGTGTGCGGTGGCACCAGAGTTCCAGGCGCAATAGGATGTTCAACGAGCGAGAACGCACCTCCGGTTGCCCATTCTCTAAGCCTGAAGATCACTCCCAGGCCCCCGATGTGTACAGATTCTGCTTCTTCTGCCTTTCCTAAATACTGCGGTTCTGTCATGACTAACTCTCCTTTCTGATCTTTATATGATACGATACCATATCTGCGGAATCATTTCATCAAAAGGAGAGTTGACTATCCATGCCCGTAAATTTATTCTTGTTGAGTAGTTCATCGGTTTTTGGCATGAGTTACATGGAACATGCTATGGACGCGCTGAAAGAATTTCTGGATGACGAACGCATCGTTCATTTTGTTCCGTATGCTCTGGCGGACTACGATGGCTACACGGCCTCGTTACAGGAGAGGTTAGCTCCATTGGGTATTACCGTTAGAGGAGTGCATACATTCGCGTCTCCCCGGCAGGCGATTGAGGAGGCGCGGGTACTCTATGTCGGTGGCGGAAATAGTTTCCGCCTGCTCAAAACGCTGCAACAGCATGATCTGCTCGATAGAGTGCGGCAGCGAGTCCTCGATGGAGAGCTTCGTTATATGGGTTCAAGCGCTGGCTCGAACATGGCCTGCCCCAGTTTGCGCACTACCAATGATATGCCGATTGTACAGCCGCGCTCTTTTGAGGCGTTCGGCCTGATCCCCTTTCAGATCAACCCGCACTATCTCGATGCCGATGCGAACTCGACCCACATGGGCGAGACGCGCGCTCGTCGCCTCGAGGAGTTCCTTGAGGAGAACGATGTGCCAGTGCTGGGTATGCGCGAAGGTTCGTGGCTGCGGCGAAGCGGCTCCAAACTGCACCTGGATGGTATCGCTGGCGCGCGTCTTTTCACCAGAAATGCCCACCCCCAGGAAATTGTGCCGGGTACGGATCTCTCCTGGATGTTGGAGACTCCTGCTAATTTCGATCAACCCATCGTGCGTAATCGATAAGTTAGCAAAGTTGGATACATGTAAAGGAAAGACCATGTTCGCATTCTTCTGACTCGTAACTCGTTAGCATCTTCTGGCTACAAACCTGTTACGTTTATAGTAGACAAAAGCCGATTAAGCCGCCAGCACACTCTGGTGGATTTTCGTATGCCCGCGCGCCTCCTCTTTTCTTATGCGCTGATTTGACACTCGACGTTTGAATTAGTAAGAAAGAGAAAATTCGCTTGAATCAGATAGAAACATCTCAAGAGGAGCGCGGCCAGAAACGTCCATTATGGCGTAATCGGGACTTTCTTTTGCTGTGGAGCGGTCAGAATGTTTCGGTGCTTGGCTCGAATGTTTCCAGGCTGGCTATGCCCTTGCTTGTGCTGGCATTAACGCATTCTCCCGCCCAGGCGGGCTTGATGGTGGCTGTGCGGCAATCGCCGTACCTCCTGTTCAGTTTGCTGGCCGGGGCGCTGGTCGATCGCTGGAACCGCAAAATAACCATGATTTGTTGCGATGCGGTGCGCTGGCTCGCGCTGGGTTCTGTGCCGCTGGCCTTTGCGCTGGGGCATGTAGCGCTCGTCCACCTCTATATCGTGGCCTTCGTTGAGGGTACGGGGTATGTGTTTTTCAGCCTGGCGCAAATTGCCGCTCTGCCACAGGTGGTAGAGCCTGCTCACCTGGCGCGGGCGTATGCATTTGATACTATTACGGAATATGTGGGAACGCTCTTCGGCCCCAGCCTGGGAGCTTTCATCATTGGTCTCGCCTCCCAGGTTAAGGCGGGAACGATCCTGGCGTATGTGACGGATAGTATCTCGTACCTCGTCTCGGTTGTTTCGCTACTGTTCATCCGCGTGTCCTTTCAGATGGAGCGCACGACAGAAAAACGACGCGCTTTGTATAAAGAGATTGCCGAGGGGCTGCGTTTCCTGTGGCAGGAGCGTCTGCTGCGTATTATGGTTTTGCTGACCACGATGGTGAATTTCCTGCAGAGTTCAATCACGCTCATTATCATCGTACTGGCTAGCGGCCCGCTGCATATCGGCGTACAGACGTTGGGTTTTGTGCTGAGCGCGGAAGGAGTGGGTGGCGTGCTGGGCGGCGTCGTAGCTCCCTGGATGAGAGAGCGCCTGCGCTTCGGGCAGATCATTCTTGGTTCTGTGATTCTATGGACTGGCGCGGCGCTGGTACTGGCGCTGGCTCCATCCGCGCCGCTATTGATTGCGGGTATATTCGTGACGGGTTTCCTGTGGCCGCTCTATGGAGTGACGCTCGTTACCTATCGTCTCTCGCAGACACCCGAACACCTGCAAGGGCGCGTGAATAGCGCGTTCCGCTTCCTATCCTATGGAGCCGAGCCACTGGGCGCAGCCGTTGGAGGTTTGCTGCTCGTGCCGCTTGGCGGACAAACCGTGCTGCTATTGATCGCCGGCGGACTGGCGGTAAGCAGCTTTGTAGCATTCTTCACATCGTTACGAACAGCTTAATTAGTTATACTAAACAATCCTCAAAATCTGGCACAGGCTGTTTTATGCTGGCATCTGGCGCGGGAAAAGGCTTCTTAAAAGCGAAGGCAAAAGGGGTTTCGCCGTACAAACGCAAATGCTCAAGGCGCTCTTTTGCCTCCTCAACCGTCGGAATGTGGCCCTGTGGAACCCACCATAGGGCCATGTAGGGGCCGTCGAAGCGTTGAAACCAGCGCCTGCGCTGCTTCATGACATCGCGGTGAAGACTATCGCTCGCATAAACATAGCGGGTAAGGTCTTCTAGCGAAGTCCATACCGACATATTGACAAGAATCATCTCATCTTCGTAGGCGCGAACATCGGTAGCGTTGCCTTCAGGGGTCTGTAAACGCCAGACAAAGCCGGGGCTACCATCGGCGAAGGCGTTGACTGTGTCCAGCCCCGCCACAAATCCAGCCATGAGCGGGTCGCTTAGCGGAGCCAGCATACGCGCAATGTTCACTTGAGCAAGAGAGTACATCGTTTGTCCTTTCTTCTAAGGAATAAATTACATGTTTTTATCTCGTAACCATGCTTCTACCAACCGCCTGCGCTACCGCGTCAAGTTGCGGCATCAAGCTTTTGAACTGAGGTATGGTCAGCGATTGCGCTCCGTCCTTCAAGGCTTCGTCGGGATTGGGGTGAACCTCTATGAGCAGGGCATCGGTGCCTGCGGCTACAGAGGCCAGCGACATGGCGGAGACGAGATCGCGGTGTCCGGTTCCCTGGCTGGGATCGGAGATGATAGGCAGGTGCGAGAGCTTTTTCACGAGGGGAATGGCGCTGATGTCCATCGTATTGCGCGTCATTTTCTCGAAGGTGCGAATGCCGCGCTCACACAGGATGACGTTGGGGTTGCCCTGTGAGAGGATGTATTCCGCCGCCAGTAGCCACTCTTCAATGGTGGCGGACATGCCGCGTTTGAGAACGACGGGCTTATCGACGCGCCCGACCTCGTCGAGCAGGAAGTAGTTTTGCATGTTGCGCGTGCCGATCTGCAAAATATCGGCGTACTCGCATACCATGTCTACGTCTGTGGGCGTCATGACCTCCGTAATAATTGCCATGCCGAAGGCATCGCGCGCTTTTGCCAGCAATTTCAAGCCATCTTCGCCCATGCCGCGATACCCGTAGGGCGATGTCGAGGGCTTGAAGGCTCCGCCGCGCAGGATTACCGCGCCCTCTTTGCGCACCGCTTCGGCGGTGGTCATCAACTGCTTTTCGCTTTCAACTGTGCATGGCCCGGCCATCATTACCACCGCGCTGCCTCCGACGCGCGCTACACCATCTGAAATACAGGGCGCTGGCACCTCAACGACGGTATTGGTGGGGTGAAATTCGCGGCTGGCGAGCTTGAAAGGTTTGCTGACAATCAGGACCTGCTCGACGCCTGGCAGTCCCTCCAAAGCTTCGCTGATGGATGGGTTAATGCCTCCGGCAGTGGAGCGCGTTCCCGATGGGCCGACCGCGCCCAGTACGCCAATAATGGTGCGTTCCACGCCCTGAGAGAGATGACCGCTCAATCCGTGATTTTTGAGGAAGGTCATGACATGTTCGATAGTTTCGTCGTTGCTATGCGCCTGCATTACGACAATCATGAAAGTTGCTCCTTTGTGTCTTTTTAAGTCGGATGAAAGGCTTCTGCCCCGTTGCTGGCGGTCGTTGCCAGTTCTCCGGCTCATCGTGACAGCTCTGTCATGATTGCCTGATGTTTAGTTATATGATACCAGTTTAATGCACATGGGGCGTTGGATGCAAGTTTTCGATCCCTGGTAACATCCCTACGTATATATACGTGGTTGATTACAACGTGCCGCGCGCACGATGCTTCTGACTTTACAGGGCCAGATTTATATGGTGAGCTATTTTTCTGCACGCTCACCGCTTGCCAGAAGGTAAACTTGATCTAATCGCGTCGTTGCATTGACAGCTCTATATTTCTCTGGTAAGCTATGGAGCGGTAGAACTGGTTAGTAGTGAAATTCACGGTATTTGATGCGTAGAGAATGAATATACAGAATGCGCCAACGTGGCGCGAATGGTTGGGTCAAAGGATTTCTGATCCTCAAGAACGCAAGCGTATCACAAAAGCGCTGGGCGTTGTTCCGCTTACCTTAACTCGCTGGGTAAGCGGTGAAGCAAGTCCCCGTAAGCAAACGTTGTACCGTTTGCTCGATTGCGTACCCGAACAGCGCGAGTACCTCCTGACCTTGTATCAGAAAGAGTTCCCGGAGATGGTATCTCTGATACGAGGAGAAGAAATGAATCCACTTGAAAATCCTGTGATTCCTCATTCTTTCCACCGGCGCATCTTGCATACACTGACCACTACGCCACAGCAATTGATTTTTCATGCTATCGGTGATCTCATTCTCCAGGAGGCGCTCAAACAGCTTGACCCTGATCGCAAGGGGATGAGCGTTGTAGTCGCGCGTTGTATGCCTGCCCTCCCCGGACAGGGCGTGCGTAGCTTGCGCGAATGTCTGGGACGTGGTACTGCTCCCTGGCCGGAGTCCATGAACCAGCAAATGGTCTTCCTGGGGGCCGAGTCGCTAGCAGGTGCCGCAGTTAGCTCAGGTCATGTGCAGGTGAATCAGGCGCTTAAAAAGAATTATGGGCAATGGCCTGGTTACTACTCTCAATGGGAGGAAAGCGCGGCTGCTGTCCCTATTCTGCGGTCTGGATGTGTTGCAGGCTGCCTGTCGGTTGCCAGCGTGCTGCCTGGCTATTTTGTCCCGCAGCGTATTGATCTGATCGAACAATATGCTGAACTGTTGCAGTTGATTTTTACCCCGGATGAATTTATCGAAATCGAACGGTGTCATTTGCAGGTCATGCCGCAGGCGTCCTACCAGAGCGATCTTCTTGCCACATTCCGTCACCGGCTCTATGAGCTTATGCGAGCGAATGTTCAGGCGGAACAGCCGCTTTCCCTGCTGGAGATCGAGCAGGCAGTCTGGCTGTTATTGGAAGAGCAATTGCTCGAACGCCCGTTGATACCCGGCGCATAGATTTGTTCATGACTCTAGCTCACACAGGAGAGATGTATATGACAGAGGCATCCGATCAAAACCAGAACACGTATGTCATCGACGATAAAAGCGGTGCGGAGATGGCTCGCCTGCTGGATCAGGACCGCTTAATGACCAGAGAGATGGGTGGGTTGTTCCCCGAACGTGAGGACCTGGAAGGTATTTCGCATATTCTGGATATCGCCTGTGGGCCGGGAGGATGGACGCAGGAGGTAGCTTTTGCTCACCCGGAGATCGATGTGGTGGGCATCGATATTAGCTCCGCCATGATTGAACATGCCCGCGCCCAGGCAAAGCTGCAACGTCTGGAGAACGTGCGCTTTGAGATCATAGATGCAAGGAAACCGCTCCCTTTCCCTGATGGTTCCTTCGATCTCATTAATGCCCGGTTAGTTGTGGGTTTTATGTTGCCGTCTGGCTGGCCTGCTTTGATGCGCGAGTGCCTGCGGCTGCTGCGCCCAGGGGGTGTGCTGCGTCTGACCGAGGGCGAATGGGCGTGGGTGACATCACCAGCCTTTGAACGCCTGCAATTATTGTTTACCCGGGCTTTGTACGAGTCAGGACAGAGCTTTTCGCCAACGGGAGCGCATTTAGGCATTACTCCTGTGTTGAATCGCATCATGCGCGAGGCGGGGTTTAAGCATATTCAGAGTAAAGCGCATGGCATAGATATTTCATCAGGCACACAGGCGCACGAGGGCTACTTCAATGATATGCGCAGCTTTCCCCTGATCCAACCGTTCTTGCAAAAGTGGATTGGTACCACCAGGGAAGAGGTGCAAGTCCTGCATCAAGAAGCGCTGACGGAAATGCTTGCAGATGACTTTTGCGGCCTGTGGTTTATCTATACCATCTGGGGCGAGAAAGCATAATCAGCTAACCTGACACCCGTTTAATTCACGTTGAACTCGGGACGCAAATTGACAGCCCCATGTATATAGATGTGGTTAATTTCACCTGCGTTGCGCTCGGTGTTGACGTGCAGCAAGACACGAATGCACATACGCAGGCTACCGGATACCGGGATCTCGCGCGTACACATTAGAGCAACCTCCGACCAGCCCAGCATACGGGCGGCTACGGCAGGAAATTCTGCGTCCAGGTCACCGGTCATGGTAAAAATCGCGCTGGCAACATCTCCGGCGCGCAGGTCGTTGCGCGTAATGAGCAATTCTAATAGTTCTGTGGTGGCCGTCAGTATCTCTTCGCGATCATTGCGCTCAACGGTGGTGGCTCCCCGGATGCCTCTACAATACATGCTTGATTTCTCCTTACAAGAATTTGCGCGTCTGCACTGGAGGGCGACGCAAGCGCCCCCGCCCCTACAACATTGCGCTGTTTAATATCTTAATTGTAAGGTATGGTGGCAAGCATGGTGTTCCTTTTGTAGTTTTATGCCCCTTTCATACCCTCCCTCAAGCTTTCGACGTAAGCTTTGACGGCTTCAACCTGCTTGTCGGGCGGATTTTGCTCAATCAGTCTGACCAGCGCGCTTCCAACTACCGCGCCATCGGCATAGTTGGTCACTTCTGCGATATGCGCGGGCGTGGATAGTCCGAAGCCGACGGCTAGCGGCAATGCATGTTCTTTCGTATAGCCATAGACTCGCTGGATGAAGTCGCGCAAATGGGGAGGGAGTTCCGCGCGTTCGCCTGTTACGCCATTGAGTGAGACGCAGTAGATGAAGCTGCCTTTTTGGCTGGCGGACGTTTGCACGATGCTTGCGATGCGTTCGCCGGGCGTCGTGGGTGGTAGCAGGTAGATGAGACTGAGTCCATTGTCCTGCGCGGCCTGTTGTAGAGGCGCGGCCTCTTCCAGTGGCAGGTCGGGAATAATCAGGCCGCATACACCACTGGAAGCGGCTGACCGGCAAAAGCGTTCGATGCCGAACGCCAGTACGGGATTATAGTAGCCCATCAGGATAAGCGGCGTTGCGCTGATCGCGGAAACCTGTCGCGCGACTTCCAGGCAGCCATGTATGGTCATGCCGCGTTCTAGTGCGACATGCCCGGCGTGCTGGATGGTCGCGCCATCGGCAAGCGGGTCGCTAAATGGCATTCCCAGTTCGATAATGTCCGCGCCGCCCTCAATGGCCGCGAGTACGAGTTCGACGCTTTGCGCAACCGAGGGAAAGCCGCACATGAAGTAGGGCATGAGAGCGCCGCGCCCCTCGCGCTTCGCCTGCGCGAAAGCGTTGCTAATTTTCAAAGCTGGGATTGTGTTATTGATTGTTGATGGCATATTGTTTTCCTCTACGCATGGTTTCCCATCTTTTCCGTTTGCGCGTTGAATGCCGATTTTCTTGCATCAAGAATATCTGCTAAGAATGTGCCTCCAGCATATTCCTTGAGCAAGGCCAGTAAATCTTGCAGAGCAGCTTCAATGTCATAATGGGCGTTGGCGTGATGCGCTTCTACGGTGATAATGGCGCTGGTGGTATCAGGCTGAGCTGCGCTTTGTTCGCTTTGTCGCCAGCACCAGCGACGAGCCATGACCAATCCGGTGTCGTCGCTGAAGACGACTTCGCCCACTTCGGGATGATCGACTTCGCTTTGGCCGAGCGTTGTATAGCGTTCGCTGCCGTCGGCGAAATGCACGGTCAATGTACCATTGATGGCGCGGGTATCGAAGACGGCGGCGGGCAGCGCGTAGCGGATGCTGACAAGGTTGCATAGATCAACCAGTGCGTTGATAGATGGGATATCGCCTTTTTTCGTCAGGCGGCGCAACAGACTTTCGGCGGCGGAACGGTATTGTGTCGGCTCGACGCCAAATTCGCGGAACGCGCCCCGCCACGCGGACAGCGCAGGTAGCTGACTGAGCGGCGTATCCCCAATGCGCTGTATAGTTGCCTGTTGTTCCGCCTGAAAAGCTGCCTGCAATGCGGGTGGTGTTGTGCCGTTGGTCATGTCTTGTGCATAGATCACGCCGCCAACAATCGACGGATAGCGGCGGATGATCTCAGAATCGTATTGAAAAACAATCATTATTTACTCCTATCATAGTTTTCAGGTTGTGTTAATCACGGCAGGGAGCGCGGGCGACCACAAGGGATCGCCCCTACAGCGTGACGTGCAGCGCATTTGCTACGGTGAGCATATCTTTATCGCCGCGCCCCGACAGGTTTAGGATAACCAGTGTGCCGGGCGCGAGTTTGCCATCTTTGCCCATATCCAGCAGGTGGCCCAGGGCGTGGGACGGTTCCAGCGCCGGGATAATGCCCTCACTCTGGCTTAACGCCTGGAGTCCGTGTAAGGCGCTGGCATCGTTGGCTGAGACATAGGTAGCGCGCCCACTTTCTTTCAGGTAGCTGTGTTCCGGTCCCACTCCCGGATAATCTAGCCCGGCTGAGATGCTATGCGTGTTCAAGACCTGTCCATCGGCATCTTGTAGCAGGTAGCTAAAAGCTCCGTGCAAGACGCCCGGCCTGCCTGCTACCAGCGTGGCCGCGTGTTGCCCCTGCTCCATGCTTGCGCCGCCTGCCTCGACGCCGATGAGTTGTACGCCAGGGGCATCAGCAAAGGGATAGAATATGCCAATAGCATTACTGCCACCGCCCACACAGGCTATTACCAGGTCGGGCAAGCGTCCCGCCTGCTCAATGATTTGCGCCCTTGCTTCATTGCCGATTACCGATTGGAAATCGCGCACCATGCGCGGGTAGGGATGTGGCCCTACTACCGAGCCGATCAGGTAAAAGGTCGTTTCGACGTTCGTTACCCAGTCACGGATAGCTTCATTAATGGCATCTTTAAGCGTGCGGCTGCCACTGGTGACGGGGCGCACTTCCGTGCCTAACAGCTTCATGCGGAAAACGTTCAGCGATTGGCGCTGCATATCCTCTTCGCCCATATAGACGATGCACTCCAGGCCGAGCATAGCGCAGACTGTCGCGGTAGCTACGCCGTGCTGCCCTGCGCCAGTTTCGGCGATAATGCGCCGCTTGCCCATGCGTTTCGCCAGCAAGCCCTGTCCCAGCGCGTTATTGATTTTATGCGCTCCCGTATGTGCCAGGTCTTCGCGTTTAAGATAGACTTCGACGCCCGGCCCAACCAGTTGAGAGAAGCGTGGTACGTAATGCAGGGTGGTTGGTCGCCCGACGAAGCTGCGTAGCTGCGCTCGTAATTCCACCTGAAATTGCGTATCGTCGCAAGCCTGATTGTACGCGGATTCTAGCTCTACAAGCGGCTCCATCAGACTTTCCGGCACGAACTTGCCGCCGAACGAACCGAATCGCCCGCGCGCGTCGGGGTAGTGATTGTGCTGGTAGGATGCCTGTGTAGCTTGTATTTGCATATCAGTTTGTTTCCTCTCAAATCTCCTGAATACTTACTCGCTCGCGGTCACTTTTTCATAGGGTCTGGTACCCACTTCCTGCGAAAAGCGCAGCAGATATCCATTCGGGTCCATCACAAGAAATTCTCTCAGGCCCAGAAGCAGATCGTCTTTTCTGTACCAATGCTCCTCTGGTTCTATCATGAGCGGGTAGCCATGTTCTTTCAATGAGCGAATAATGGCCTCTATATCGTCAACCAGCATCTGGATGTTGATACCCCTGCCAAATGGATATTCAAGTTCCCCTGTTTTCCAGTCATCGTTGCATTGTGAAAGCATAATCTGGCTTCCCTGATGCGAAAGAAAGGCAAAAGAGCTTTCACTCCGCTGGTATTCAATATGAAAACCGAGCGTATCGGTGTAGAATGATAAGCTTTTCGCAAAGTGAGACACACTCAGTTCAGGTATCAAGTGATTAAAGTCCATTGCAACCTCCTTATTATGAGAGTCTGGCTCGTCTCATAAATTCTCGTATCTTCTCAACATCCTTCACACGATTGGTCTCTACTCCGCTGCTGACATCAACTCCCCAGGGTTGTACCTGGCGAATGGCCTCGTAGACATTTTCAGGTGTCAGGCCACCGGCTAGCAGGATGGGCATGGCTTGTGCGACTGTACAAGCGAGCGTCCAATCGTGGGTCTGGCCGGTGCCGCCCCAATGCGCTGTTGGCGTGTCGAGTAATATACGCCAGCTTGCTTCATGATAAGCTTTCACCTGGCTCATATCGTCTTGACCGTTCAGGCTTAGCGCTTTGATAACCGGACGATTGATAGAGTGACAAAACTCTGGCGGTTCGTCTCCGTGCAACTGTACAAACTGCAAACCCACTTGTTCAGAGATGTCGTTGATGAAGGATGCCTCACAATTGACGAAGACGCCCACGAAATCAGCTGTTGTATGCTCACTTTGTATAGCTTCTATCAGCCCGCGCGCCTCTCGTGGCGAGATGTAGCGATGGCTGGGTTCGTAGAAGATCAACCCCAGCATATCCGCGCCTGCATCAATGGCGACCAGCGCATGTTCAACAGTGCGCAATCCGCAGATTTTCACCTGCGTGCTGCCGTTCGCTCCTTGCAGCAGCGAGTGCATCTGAGCGGGGATGTTCTGTGAGACTACCAGCGATTCGCCTACCAGCATGGCCTGTATATCATAGCGAGCCAGCCTCCTGGCGTCCGCCTGTGTCTGAATGCCGCTTTCTGCTACGACTACGCGGTCTGGCGGAATAAATGGCCGCAACTCGCTTATCAGGCGCGGGTTCATCTTAAACGTGGCAAGGTCGCGGCTATTAACACCGATGATGCGCGCGCCAGCCGCCACTGCGCGTTGCGCTTCTGCTGCGCTATGCACTTCCACTAGGCACTGCATCTGTAAGTTGTGCGCGATGTTTAGTAAATGCTGTAGCTGTGCTTCGTCAAGGATCGCGCAGATGAGCAGAATAGCATCCGCGCCCCATACTCGTGCTTCATAAACCTGGTACTCGTCAAAGATGAAATCTTTGCGCAGCACCGGCACTTGAACGGCCTGTTTGATGGCTGTCAGATAAGCTGGCGAGCCGAGAAAGAAATGTGGTTCTGTCAGCACCGAGATGGCGGTGGCTCCATGCATCTCATAAGTACGCGCTACCTCCAGCGGGTCGAGATGTGGCGCGAGCAATCCTTTCGAGGGCGAGGCGCGTTTGACCTCAGCGATCAGCTTGATAGCTGAACCATTGCGCAAGGCGGCGTATAAATCTCTCGGAGCGGGTTGGGCTGCCGCGAGACGTTGGACTTCCGCCAGTGGCATCTCGCGTTTGCGCCCGGCCAGATCATTTTTAGTTTGTGCGACAATTTTTTCAAGAAACATGTTTCACCTGACCAACGCATTAGAGCAAGCGATAACTTCTTCGAGTTTGCGCCGCGCTTTGCCCTCCTGCAATGTGGCTCGTGCTAGCTTAACACCTTCGCCGAGTGATGTAACTTGCTCGCTTGCCAGCAGGGCCGCGCCCGTATTGAGGCACAACATGTCGCTGGCCGCGCCTGTTAGTTGCCCGTTCAACAAATCTTTTAGCAGCGTGGCATTATACGCGGGGTCGCCGCCCTGGATAGGCTCGCGTGAGTTGATGCGCGTCAGGCCCACTTCTTCCGGGGTGATGATGTATTCGCGTAATTCCTGGCCGCGACGCACCTCACAAATGCGCGTTGGCGCGCTTAGCGAACACTCGTCGATGCCGTCTTCGCCATGTATAATCAGCGCGTGTTTGCAGCCGAGGTGCAGCAAAACTTCGCCCATTTTGCGCAGCAGCGAACCATCGGCCACGCCGAGCGCCTGGTAATGGGTGTGCGCGGGATTAGTGAGCGGACCGAGGATGTTGAAGACAGTGCGAATGCCGATTTCGCGGCGCGTCGGGCCAACATGTTTCATAGCAGGATGGTAGGCAGGCGCGAACATAAAGCCAAAGCCGACTTCCCGTACGCAGCTTGCCACCTGTTCCGGGCCAAGATCGATACGCGCGCCCAGCGCTTCCAGCACATCAGCGCTGCCGCAGCGACTGGTGGCGGAACGGTTGCCGTGCTTGGCGACAGATGCGCCGGCGGCAGCAGCGAGAATACCCGCGCCCGTTGAGACATTGAACGTTCCCGATCCATCACCGCCTGTCCCGCAGGTGTCCAGAGCCTGCGCAGCCTGCATATCATTCAGGTGAACCTGCACGGCCTTATCCCGCATGACCTTTGCCAGTCCGGCTATTTCCTCGACGGTTTCGCCGCCCGGACGCAGGCGCAGCGCCGTTAGAAATGCTCCCATCTGCGCCGGTGTTGCCTCACCCGTCATAATTTCTTCCATCACTGCCACCGCTTCGCTCTCAGTGAGCGCCGCGCCGCTTGCGACATGTGCGATTGCCTCTCGAATCATGGCTTGCTCCTCTCAAACGGACGCGACCAATCGCGCCTCTCTATGCATTGCCAGAAAATTACGCAATAAGTTTTTGCCAACGGGCGTCATGATGGATTCGGGATGAAATTGTACGCCCTGCACCGGGTAGATGCGGTGACGCAATCCCATTATCAATCCGTCCGATGTTTCGGCGGTGATCTCCAGTTCAGCCGGGAGGGTGGCGCGCTCGACGATGAGGCTATGATAACGGTTGGCTTCAAAGGGTTGGGGCAGGTCGTGAAATACGCTCTGACCCCGATGATATATCAGCGAGGTTTTGCCATGCATCGGATCGGGCGCGCGCACAACCTGCCCGCCGTACACCTGTCCGATAGCTTGATGCCCCAGGCATACGCCCAATGTGGGGATGCGCGGCCCGAAGCTTTCGATGATAGAACAGGACATACCCGCCTCATCTGGCGTGCATGGGCCAGGCGAAATGACGATATGAGCGGGCTGCATGGCTTCAATATCCGTCAATGTTACCGTGTCGTTGCGTCTCACCTGCACTTCTGCTCCCAGTTCGGAGAGATACTGGTAGAGGTTGTAGGTGAAACTGTCGTAGTTGTCGATCAATAAGAGCATGGCTCCTCCCGCTCCTTCATCTTTATTTATTCCAGAGAGCCAGGACGTAAACAGGTCCAGAACTCCTGTGCCTGTCATTCTGAGCGAAGCGAAGAATCTCCGCGTTGCACTGAGAGATTCTTCGCTTCGCTCAGAATGACAGGCGGAAGAGGCTCCTTTGAGTGCGAATTGAATGCTTCCGGGGCTTGCCCCCGCCCCGGTAACAAGGCGCTCGAAGCAGCGATAGCCTCTGCGTCATCGAGGGCGCGTAACAACGCTCTGGCTTTGTTCAGGCTTTCGTGGTATTCTTCGGCGGGTTGCGAGTCGGCGACGATGCCGCCTCCTGCCTGGATGTAGGCGATGCCGTCGCGCATCACCATTGTGCGCAGGGCGATGGCCGTGTCCAGGTTGCCGGAATGGCTGAAATAGCCGACCGCGCCAGCATAGACGCCGCGCTGAGTTCCTTCCAATTCGCTGATAATCTGCATGGCGCGGATTTTGGGCGCGCCTGATACCGTGCCAGCCGGAAAGCCTGCTCGCAGCGCATCATATGGAGTGACATCGGGGCGCAATTGCCCGGTGACGTTGGAGACCAGGTGCATGACGTGTGAATAACGTTCGACTTCCATAAGCTGTGTTACCTGCACGCTGCCTGGCACGCTCACGCGCCCTGCATCGTTGCGCCCCAGGTCTACCAGCATGATGTGTTCGGCGCGTTCTTTGGGATCGCTTTGCAATTCCTCAGCTAACTGCTGGTCGCTCTGAGGGTCTGTTCCTCGTTTGCGTGTGCCTGCGATGGGATGGATCGTCACTTCACCATCTTCAACGCGCACCAGCAATTCGGGCGATGCGCCAATGATATGCATATCACCCAGGTCAAGGAAGAACATGTAGGGCGAGGGATTGATGGCGCGTAGGGCGCGATAGACGGTGAATGGTGCGGCGTTGACGTGGCGACTCAAGCGCTGCGAAAGCACCACCTGGAAGATGTCGCCCGCGCGAATGTATTCCTGCGCTTGCTCAACCATCGCTTCAAATTCGGTCTGCGTGCGATTTGAATGCACCCGCGCCGCATCGCCATGCTGCTGCTGTGCGGGTTCCTCTGGCAGGCGCGGCGATTGACGCAAACGCTGCTGCACATCTTCAACAATCGCAAGCGCGCGCCGGTATTCGGCTTCCAGGTCTGTGGCGTCGAGATGTAGATGGGTCACGACGCGCACGCGGTGTTTGAGATGGTCGAATACCAGCACTGTTTCTGTGAAGCAGAAGATGGACTGGGGCAAGCCCAACTCATCGTGTTCGGGTATGGGTAAACGCTCGAAACGCGCCGCCACTTCATATGCCAGGTAGCCGACCGCGCCGCCGTGAAAAATCGGCAGCTCGTCATGCCCAGCCTTAGCTGGCGTGACCAGGCGATATTGTCCTAACTCGGCTTGAATGAAATCGAGTGGATCGTGACAGTCAATCAACTCAAGCGAAAAAGAGCGATTGATGCTATTTTTCTCGATGCCGACTTCCCGCGCGCGCCGCAACGTGGCCGTTTCACCCCTTTGCGTCATGACCAGGTAGGGATCGATGCCGGTGAACGAGTAACGCGCGATGCGCTCGCCACCCGCGACACTTTCCAGCAGGAAGCTATATGGTCCGAGCGCGGTTTTACAGTAGGCAGACACGGGCGTTTCCATGTCCGCCAGTACATCGACGCAAATGGGCAATAATGGCTTGCGCCTATCATCCTTGTGATTGGCGCATTCCACTTCGCGCATTTGCCGGATTTCGTCGAGCGTTGGAAAGTCCATTGTGTACCTACCTGTCTTTTTGTTTTTGTTTATCCCAATCCCACCACATCTTTGATGTGTTGGAGCGTAGCGGCGGCTGTGGGGCGTACCGCGTCCGCGCCTTGCTTGAGGATGTTTTCCAGTCCAGGCAGATCGCTCATTAGTTCGTGGTAGCGTGCCTGGATGGGTGCCAGGGTTGCTACCAACTGGTCGGTAAGCGCAGCTTTGAAATCGCCGTAACCCTTGCCTGCGAACTCGTCCTCGATCTGCTGTTGCGATTGACCAGTCAGCAACTGGTAGATGCTCAGCAGGTTGTAGATGCCGGGACGATTCGGGTCGAACGTCACCAGGCGCTCCGAGTCCGTGGTAGCGCGCGCAATCTTCTGTTTGATGGTTTTGGCATCATCCAGCAGGTTGATACGCGAAGCGGGGTTCGGGTCGCTCTTGCTCATCTTCTTGGTCGGATCGTCCAGCGCCATGATGCGCGCGCCTACTTCGCGTATCTGGTCCTGCGGGACGATGAAGACCTGCTGACCGTAGTGGGAGTTGAAGCGTTGCGCCAGGTCGCGTGTGAACTCGATGTGCTGTCGCTGGTCGTCGCCCACCGGGACGTAATGGGTCTGGTGAAGCAGGATGTCGCAGGCCATCAAGACGGGATAACACAGCAGGCCTGTGGGGACGCTATCCATGTTATCTGTGTTCTCGCCCGCTTTCGATTTGAACTGCGTCATCCGATTTAACCAACCGAGCGGCGTAAAGCACTCCATGATCCAACTGGCCTCGGCATGTTCATGTACATGTGATTGCACGAACAGTTTGCAGTAGCGCAGGTCCAGTCCGGCAGCCAGGTAGACAGCCGCGAGCTGGCGGGTGCTGTGGTGCAGTTCCTGCGGGTCAATTGGCAGAGTGATGGCGTGCAGATCGACGATACAGAAGATGTTGTCGTACTGTGCCTGGGTCTGCGTCCAGTTGCGCAACGCGCCCAGATAGTTGCCCAGGTGCAGGTTGCCCGTCGGCTGAATGCCCGAAAAAACCCGTTTCTTCACGGGCGTGTCCGCGCCGGCCATGGCCGGTTCAGACTTGAGATCGTTATTCATGTGTACCGCCATCTGAAATTCCTCCTCACATAATGTGATAAAAAGACAATAAAAAACGCCGCTCTTCCCATGTAAGGGACGAGAGGCGTAAAGCTTTCGTGGTGCCACCCTGATTCAGATCGACCGCCCTTGTCTCGAAAACAAGTGCTGGCGATCCCTTTTTGCCGGATACGCTATGATATCCTGTCCTCAGTAACGGGGGACGTTCCGAATGAGTCCTACTAGTCCGAAACCGGACGTTTGCTCATTTGCTCCCAGGCCCATTCTACGAATGCTTACGTATCGGATTGCACCAGTCCCGACTCTCTATAACGGAAGCGATGTCGTATACTTTTCCTGTTCCGCGCTTTATGTGTATTTTTGTTTATGTGAAGAGTATACTGGGGACTTTGCGGGTTGTCAAGCGTTTTGGGGCGAAAAAGTTTCGGATGTTCTTTGCAAAGTTAAGAGGGTCACGTCGTCCTCTTGCTCCGACTCTTCGCCGGTGAAGCGTTTGAGTTCGCTCAGTAGCACATCGATGACTAGCGTTCCGTTGGTTTGTTCTGTAAGTACTTTCTGCAAACGGGGAAAACCGAACATATCTTTTGCGGGGTTATGGGCCTCCACCAGACCATCGCTGTAGAAGAGGAGGCTATCGCTTGGAGAGAGCGTGATTTCATACTCATCGTAGCGCGTGCCGGGCAACATGCCGAGCGGCATACCCGTTGCCCAGAGTTCGGCGGCGCTTCCCCTGTGTTGGCGATAGGGCGGCTCATGTCCCGCGTTGGCGTAGTGGAGATGTCCACTTTCAGGGTCAAGCAGGGCGAAAAAGCAGGTGACAAACATACCTTCAGGTATTTCAGCCACGAGTAATTCGTTGACCCGCGCTAAGACCTCGCCCGGAGAGATCATGCCCTGCACGGCAGTGCGCAGCATAGTGTGTACCTTTGCCATCAACAGCGCGGCTGGTATGCCTTTCCCGGTCACATCACCAATGACGATGCCTAACCGACCATCCGCAAATGGCAGGAAATCGTAGAAGTCGCCGCCGACCTCACGGGCAGGCCGGTAGTATGTCGCGAATTGCCATCCTGTTAGCGCGGGTACATCCTTAGGCAAAAAAGATTGCTGGATAGAGCGAGCAGTCTGTAGTTCTTGCTCGATACGTTCGTGTTCGCGTACCTGCTCCTTTTGCTTCTTTACCAGAAGCGCCACGCGCAATGCCGGCGCAACCTGGGGTGCAAGGATATTGAGCAGAGCAAGCTCCTCGCTGGTATATGGTTCTCCTCTCAGATGTGGCCCCAGTATCAACAGGCCAACCAGTTCTCCCTGGCTGGCTAATGGTAGCAGAATATCTGAATTGTGATGCTTCAGGTCCTGCAAAAGTGCCGAATCGAGTTGCAGGCGGTCAACTTCCAGGGAGTTCATATGACGAAGTGCGTAGGGAATGAGAGGGTCGTCGTCAGCAATGTTGATTTCTTTCGGCGAGGCGGATGGTATCTGCTCGTTAGAAGCGCGTACCCATAGTGAAAGAGAGTAGGGCCGCATCGTTTGTTGGATGATTGCGAGGAAACGTTCGCATAATTGATCGAGGTCGATCTCCTCACGCAGCGTCGAGGTGAATGTCTCGATAGCCTTGACCGCCTTGCGGTTGCGAACGTTGAAGCGGCGCTCAATGCGTTTTTGGATGAATATGCGCACAGGTTCAAGTATGATTGTCCAGGAGAGTGCGGTTGCGATAACGATGATATGAGATGAAATACTCTGTTGGATAAACGATACCCCCAGGATAATTATGCTGTAGTAGATGATCGTCAGGCAGGTGGTGAGTAAAAGGTAAATCGGCGTTCCTCGAAGAAGCATGTTGAATCTGTAGCTCTGAAAATGGGCAGTAGCAAGGCTTAGAAGTATTGGAAGAAGGATGAATACCGTATCATGAGATACGTTGGATATCTGCGTAAACTTGTTAAGCAGTGTAAAGCAGAGACCAGCGATGACCAGTTCAACAACAAACCGCGCAACGACATACCATTGATAGGGGAAGCGTCGCGCGCGCTTCTTAGGTGGAATAGCCGACGGTGGGCTTATCGATGTTACCTGGAATACAGGCATGGTTCGCTCTTCCTTTCTGCCTCCCGTTTTATCATATCTCAGGCTGGCGCGCAAGCGAGCCTCTTTTTGATGTGTAGTGTGGCGCAGTCTGCGCC
>JBOGTO010000183.1:0-36527 GCA_050695155.1 Ktedonobacteraceae bacterium | reverse complement strand
GACGATAGACGAGAGCAAAAATAAACTCTTCATCTAAACCAGCAATTGGCAAGAGCGCCAGGTCATTGCCAATTTGCGATGGTCGTATCAGTGCAGGCAGCGTCAGCGTCACACCGATGCCCTGCCGTACCATCTCTTTCAGTCCCTCAACCGATTCTATCTCGATGAGTGGATGGAGTGGCAGCCCGCGCTGGCTAAAGATGCGTTTGGTAATCTGCCCCATACGCGAGATCTCATCCAGCAATATAAATGGTTCGCGCAGAATTTGTTCAAACGTGATGACAGCATCCTTCATCTGAGCCAGCGGATGCCGCGCCGAAACGAGCAGGTGTAGCGGCTGGCGGTATAGTTCTTTGATAATCAGCAACTCGGATTGCAGTCTCGGATCAAGGATCAAGCCAAGCTCCACTTCTCCCTGTTCCACAGCCGTAATCAACTCGTCCGTATGGTTTACGCGCACTTTCAGCCGTATATGTGGGTATTGTTGATGGAAAGAGGCAAAGAGCGCCGGTAAGAAAGCGGTTGCCAGCGATTCGATACAGCCAATAAGGATGGTGCCGCGCTGCCCCGCTTGCAATTCGCTAAGGAATTGCTGACCTTCCTGCAACTGCTCCATAGCATGGCTAACATAACGCGCAAACTCCTGCCCTGCCGTAGTCAACGTGACGCGCTTCTTATGGCGCGTGAAAAGCGCCACCTCTAGCTCGTCTTCCAGCGCCGCAATCTGGCGACTCAACGCGGATTGCGCCACTAAACACAATTCAGCGGCTTTGCGAAAGTTTTGCGTTTGCGCCGCCGCCAGAAAATAGGTCAGTTGGTAGAACTCCATACTATTCATTGCTCCTCAAATTGATCTCATAGCGAGATCAATATTATATCAAATAGGTGTTGGACGCATCAACTTTTTCACCTTATACTTGCTTTAGAGGTAGCCGGTATTGTTGAGACTACAAAAAGAACCGGCAATCGTGTTATAAGCATGACGGACTACCACGCAAGGGAGAAAAGAGGAAGACATGACACAGGTTGAACAACTGGCGAATTTCGTCGCGCGTATGACCTATGCAGACTTATCAGAGGAGGCGCGCCAGCAACTCAAGATACGTATCCTGGATGCCCTGGGTTGCGCTCTTGGCGCGCTTGAGGGACCGCCCATTCAGATGATACGCGCCCAGATCGAAGACTTTGGTGGCAAGCCCATAGTAACGCTCATCGGCGGCGGAAAAACCGCGCCCGACCGCGCAGCATTCTACAATTCGGCGCTGGTGCGCTACCTGGACTATAACGACAGCTACGTCGCCAAAAAGGAGACCTGTCACCCCAGCGACAATCTCGGCGCGGTACTCGCCGCCAGCGAATACGCGCGGAGGAACGGCCAGGAATTTCTGACCGCTCTGGCAATCGCCTACCAGGTGCAGTGTCGCCTCTCGGATGTGGCTCCGGTACGCGCGAAGGGTTTCGATCACACCACGCAGGGAGCCTACGCGGTGGCGGCTGGCGTCAGCAAAGCGCTGGGTCTCGACCAGGGCAGGATCGCCAACGCCGTTGCCATAAGCGGCACGGCCTACAATGCCCTGCGCGTCACTCGCACGGGAAGTCTCTCCAACTGGAAAGGGCTGGCCTATCCTGATACAGCTTTTGGGGCGACCCACGCCGCTTTCCTCGCCATGCGCGGCATTACCGGCCCTCTGGAAGTCTTCGAGGGCAACAAGGGTCTGATGGACGCCATTACCGGGCGCTTTGAACTGGACTGGACGCAGGAAAATCTCGAAGCTGTGCGGCGCACCAGTGTCAAGAAGTACAATGCCGAGTTCCATTCACAGTCCGCGCTCGAGGGTGTTCTGGAACTGCGCGCGGCACACCATGTGCGAGCGCAGGAAATCGCAAGCGTCAGCATCGACATTTTTGATGTTGCATATCACATCATCGGTGGTGGCGAAGAGGGAGATAAGCGACAAGTGCGTACAAAGGAAGAAGCCGATCACAGCTTGCCCTACATGGTAGCGGTCGCGCTGCTGGATGGCGACGTTTCCCCCGCGCAATACGTGCCTGAGCGCATCACGCGACAGGATGTACAGAATCTGTTGCGCAAGGTGACGATCCGGCCTGATGAGACGCTGAGCAAACGCTTCCCCGCTGAGATGCCCTGCCGCATACAAATCACGCTTAAAGATGGCCGGGAGCTTAGCATTGAAAAGCAGGATTACGAAGGTTTTTACACGCGGCCTATCTCATGGGAGAAGGCCGTCGCCAAGTTTGAACACCTGGCAACTCCCTACGCCAACACCGCGCAGCGTGACGCAATAGTAGAAGCTGTGGCGCACTTGGAGACGAAGGAAGTAGAGCAATTAACCGGTCTATTGGGCGCATTCTCCTCAGCGCACCCTCCTCGCCTGTCATTCCTTGCAGGCGACCGCCTGAAGAGGTCTTGAAGAATCTCTCTGAGCAGCGCGGAGATTCTTCGCTGCGCTCAGAATGACAGGTGGGGTGGCTCAGAATGACAGGTGGAGTAGCCTGGACTTGTTAAATGACGTTTATGGGGAGGCGACTCTTGTGGTCGCCTTGACCCCAGGCGCATCTTTTGCGCGTATTCACTCGACAGAGAAAGAGAGGGAACATCATGAACGAGCGAGCATTTCCATTTATTCGCATGAACGAGCGCGAGGGCAAACCCCGCACGCACGGTATCACCGAGATTCGCGGCCCCTACTATACGCCTATGGGCAAACGCTACCTGGAGGATGTTTTGGAGACAATGGGCGACTATGTAGACTCCCTGAAATTCGCGGGCGGATCTTTCACCTTGATGCCAGAAAAGCAGCTCAAGGAAATCATCGACCTGGCCCATCGCTACAATGTGCTGGTCTCTACGGGCGGTTTCATCGAGCATGTGCTTACGCAGGGGCCAGAGATGGTACAGCGCTATATCGAGGAGTGCCGCAATGTGGGCTTCGATATTCTCGAAATCTCAAGCGGGTTCATCACTATCCCGGTCGATGACTGGCTGCGCCTGGTTGAGAAGGTACAGCGCGCGGGCCTCAAGGCCAAGCCGGAAGTTGGCATCCAGTTTGGCGCGGGCGGAGCCACTACAGCCGAGGAGCTGGCATCAGAAGGCACACGCGACGTGGAGTGGGCCATTGGGCAGGCACGCAGATTTCTGGATGCCGGAGCCTACATGATTATGATCGAGTCCGAGGGCATCACCGAAAACGTGAAAACGTGGCGCACCGACGCGGCAGCCAAAATTATTGGCGCGCTGGGGCTGGAGAAAGTGATGTTCGAGGCTGCCGACCCGGATGTCTTTGCCTGGTATATCAAGAATTACGGTGCCGAAGTGAATCTTTTCGTTGACCACAGCCAGATCGTCCAGCTTGAATGCCTGCGCGCGGGTCTGTGGGGAACCAAAAGCCTGTGGGGGCGCGTCCTGACATTCAAAGGATAGCGCGTAAAGTACTGTGTACTCTGAGGTGATGCGCGATGGATTGCCATCAGTAGCCCATCGCACATCACCTCAGAGCGTTTGTTAGCTTAGAATAAGATTAAAAAGCGACATGGCTCTCTAATAAAGAGCTACAATTTTTAATATAAATTAGGTCTCACTTAGAGTGAATTAAAGAGGAGTTTATAGCATCAATAATCTCTTGTAACTTACATAAAAAATGCTTATGCTTGTAGCATGATGAACTTCCGCAGGCAAGCAAACAGAGGAAGCAAATAAACAGTAAAAAGGCAGGGATATACATCATGCAAACAGCAAAACAGACAGAAGCATGTTTACAAGACCTTCCCGATGGTATGCTAGCTCAGAATAGCCTCGCTGGCAATCAGCGAGCATTTGAAACATTGGTAGAGCGTTATCGACCCCTGCTCTTCAATTCTATCTGTCACATCCTGAACGACTATGATCAGAGCTGTGATATTTTGCAACAGGTTTTTCTCCAACTTTATATCTCGTTGCCGACGCTGAAACAGGGCAAATCATTCCGCGGCTGGTTGCTCAAAGTTTCGCGTAATCGCTGTCTTGACGAACTGCGGCGCAAACATGCCCTGCCATTTTCGGCCCTGGAAACTATTGATGACGATAATGAGACATCTCTGTTGCTCTCCTTTAACGATCCCAACCCACTGCCGGAAGAGGTCGCGGAACATCATGACCTCAAGGATCGCGTGCAACAGGCAATCGATGGTTTACCTCCTCAGTACCGGCGTGTAGTTCTCCTGCGCTATGCAGGTCAACAGAGTTTCGCCGAAATTGGGCAAGTGTTGAGTATTCCAGCGGCAACCGCGAAAACGCACTTCCAGCGTGCTAAAATCCTGTTACGCGCATCTCTCGCTTCAGAGATGCCACTCTCATCTAGCTGCTCAAAAAGCCATGTAGGACGTTGATATACTCTGCGTGATACACCATCGCCTCTCATAAGCTCTCCCCTCCGCAGCCAGTATACGCTTGTGAGCGTCAAGCCTTTCTACGCCAGCTTCAACAGCAAGCGTTTATGTTATAATAGAGACCCTTCCCTTATGGAAGAGGCCGCGATTAGAAGAGAGGGAGACGAATGGGCGCAAATAACCCGGAGGATACATCTGATGAGGCAAACAAAATGGCTCTGCGTGTCATGAATCAACACCTGGCCGATCTGGTCGCGCTGGCTCATGATGCTATTATTGTGCGCGATCCGGCCAACATCATCTTCTTCTGGAATCAAGGCGCTGAACAACTCTACGGGTGGACGCAACAAGAGGCCATCGGCCAGGTCAGCCATATATTGCTCCAGACACATTTCCCCCAATCCCACGAGCTAATACATACAATACTGGAGCAACAGGGGCGATGGGAAGGACTGCTTACACATATACGGCGCGATGGCGAGCAGGTAATCGTGGAAAGCCGCCAGGTACTGGTACACAACGCAGGCAATCAACAGAGAGTGTCGGACCCATCTACCGCGATTCTGGAGATCAACCGGGACATCACCGAGCGCGAACACCTGCAGCGCGAGCAGACGGAAGCCCAGGCGCGCGAGCTAGCTCTCCATGAGACGAAGGAGCGCATGGATGAGTTCCTGGGCGTCGTCAGCCACGAGCTACGCACACCAATGACAACCATTAAAGGCAACATCCAACTGGCTAAATACCGATTACAGTATGCCGCGCAGAGCTTGCCAGCGGACAATGGTACCCTCTCTAATACCCTGGAAGAAATACAAATAATGCTAGATCGCGCGGAACGCCAGGTCAATGTGCAGAACCGGCTCATTAGAGATTTGCTGGACATCTCGCGTATTCAGGTAGAGCAGCTTGAGTTGCAACCGGATCAATATGATCTGATCCCCATCGTAAATGAGGCCGTAGAAGACCTGCGCAGCGCCATACCTGGACGAACCATTCATCATTTTGAGCCTGCTGAAGAAACGATTCCGGTTTTTGCGGATGCTGAGCGCATCGGCCAGGTTATCAGCAACTATTTGACCAACGCCTTGAAATATTCCCCGGAGGACCGTCCAGTCGAAGTTCGTGTAAAGAAAGAGGGGGTGAAGGTGCGTATCTCGGTACGCGATCACGGGCCGGGGCTTTCACCTGTTGAACAAGAGCGCGTGTGGGAGAGATTTTACCGTGTGGAGGGGATCAAGAGGCAGCGCGGCTTCGGGCTGGGGCTGGGACTCGGATTGCATATTTGCCAGGCGATCATCAAACAACACGAGGGCGAAGTAGGCGTCGAGAGTACAGAAGGGGAAGGTTCCACGTTCTGGTTTACCCTCCCAATCGCCGAAGAGGAATGCCAGGCTAAGCGGTAGCGGCATCCACAAGAAGTACCGCTACTGCTTGATCGGAAAGCAAAATAATAGCTCATCCTTTGAGAATATAGCCCGATCCGCGTATGGTCTGGATGAGACGGGGCGTACTGGGCGTATCCTCTATCTTCTCGCGCAAATAGCGGACATACACCTCGATGATATTGGTTTCGCCCATAAAATCGTAGCCCCAGACGCGGTTCAAAATAGTAAGCCGGTCCAACACCTGGCGCGGATGGCTCATAAAGAGCAAAAGCAGGTTATATTCTGTGGAGGTCAGTTCAATCTGGCGACCTGCTCGCGTCACTTCGTGAGTCGCTGTATTGAGTTGCAAATCCTCAAAGGTGAGTATTTGCGCATCGGCATCACCATTTTCGCCTATGGTGTGCCTTGCGCGACGCAAAATAGCGCGAATGCGCGCCACAAGCTCATCAAAATCAAAGGGTTTTGCCAGGTAATCATCCGCTCCTTTCTGCAAACCGGTCACACGATCATGTACATCGTCTTTCGCCGTCAGCATCAGCACAGGGATGTCGTGTGTAGTGGGATTTGAGCGCAAGCGGTTACAAACTTCCAGGCCATCAAGATCGGGTAAAAGAATATCCAAAATAATAAGAGCGGGATTAAAACGCTGCGCAGCCACCAATCCATCTGATCCAGTTTCGCTTGACTCGACTTGAAAACCCTCATACTTGAGTCCCAGGCTGATGAGTTCCACGATATTACTATCGTCGTCAATGACCAGCACAGTAATGGGGGGGCGTTCCTCCGTCTGTGCCGGGATTCGAGAGTCCTGATTCATGTATCACCCCCTGCCTTTTTTCCAGGTAGCCATTATAACACATCCTACCTTTCTCCGCCCATTATAGTACACAAGACGGAGATAAACCAGTTTAGCTCAAAATTTTTTCGCGGGTACGAAGATGACCGCCACGCGGCACAGGGTTGAAGCCGCGTGGTAGTCAAAATTGCATAAAATCCCTCTTATTCCTGGAGATAGACTTCGCTGCCGCGTGCCAGGGCCTGGGGCGAGCGCACGCTCAACACGATGATAGCCAGGATACCAAGCACAAACCAGCCCCCGACGATCCAGCCGACCAGGTTGTACGGCGCTTGTTGCGGGTAGGGAATGAACTGGAAGTACAGCACGATGGCAAGCACGACGAACGGTATGAGTGGCACGATCACATGCCGCAAGACGTTGAACTCTCTTTGCTGCTCGCGCCGGTAGAAGAATGGCACAGACGCGCAGGTCGCCATATATACGACGATGATAGGGATACCGATGATGATACCCAGCAAATTGAACGCGATACCAGGCCCATAAACGAGGCCAGGCCACAGCGTGCAGCCGACGGCGACGATCATGGTGAATATAATGGCGATGTCCGGTGTGCGGAACTGATTTACATGCGCCAGTCGTCCCGGCAATGCCCGAACGCGCCCCATCGCGTACAGCACGCGGCTGGCTGCGTTGACGCCGGCGTTCGCGTTAGCCAGCGCGCTATTGAGAATAGCAATGCTGACGATGAACTCGAACGGTCCCCACACGCGCGTTGCCATCGTTGCCCAGGGATTCGGGTCATTGGTATACGTACCGATGGTGTGGAAGCCCCAGCCAACTACGCCTGCATAGGAGCAGAACACGTAGAAGATGCCAATCAGGACGGTTGCCAGCAATATAGCGCGGGGAACCGTGCGGCGCGGATTATGCGCCTCCTCCGCCAGGGGTGCCGACGATTCAAAGCCCGCGAAAGCCAGGAAGACGAAGATCATACCTTTCAGGATGCCCTGCCAGCCTCCCAAACCAGAGAGAGAACTGGAGGCCGGGTTGAAAGTCGCCAGAGTGTTGCCGCTGCCAGCGCTCACGATTAACCAGATAGAAAGCAGGACGAAGACGGTGATCTCGATCAAACCTAAAACGACGCTTGTGTCTGCGGAGAGTTTGATGCCAAAGTAGGTGAGGCCGAAGACTACAACGGCAAACAACATGGCCCAGAAAACCCAGCCATTTGCTCCAAGCGCGGTAAAGTGGAAGTATTGCCTGACGAAACTATCCGCCACTGGCCCTAATACCAACAACTGAAATGGGACGATAAGCAGGTAGGCCAGGTCAAACAACCATCCAGTCATCCAACCGGCCTGAGAACCCAGGCTGCGGCTGACATAGGTGAAGTAGCCGCCCGCCGACGGCAGGTGTTGCGCCAGAGCGCCAATGCTCAGGGCAACAAATGTGCAGATGATGAGCGCGATAAGAACTGCGAGCGGCAACGCGCCGCCGGTAAACCCGATGGCGGCTGGGCCAAGCGTAAATGCTACCGCAGAGGCCGGTGCCATCGTAGTGATCGACTGGAACAACACTCCGGGCAGGCCGATAGCGTTTGCACGCAAGCCTGATTGTTCCGGCGATCCGGGGGAAGATTCAACAGTCATATGATTGCTCCCTCTCCTTAGAGAAGATAGGATAAATGGGCAGGAAGGGAGATCTCCCTGCCTGGAAAATATACATGAACTTACCCTGTTATTCTAATATTACATATCTATGAGGAAAAAACAAGGGAGCTTTTCGACACCTTTTTACCATTTTGTCCTACTGTTGTGTTATTTCTTGTACTCAAGTGTCGGGTCTGGTATATTTTACATATAGATGTGCTGCAACTCCTCGTTTTCAGCACTGTCCATCTTCTCACTAGAGATAAAAGGATAAGCCCTTGCGCTACTTCTATGTCAGTCAACTCTCAAAGCAGCATCCAGGCAGCCATGAATTATTTACAAGAGCTATGAAAAATACCAGACTACTGGCAGCGTTGGCCTCACTGGGGATCTTCGCTGTATTTCCGCTGCTTTTCTCCAATCCAGCAATCACAACCGTTGCCGTTTTTGCCCTGATTTTCGCGGGAGCGGCAATGGGTTGGAATATTTTTTGTGGCTACACAGGCTATATTTCGCTGGGCCACGCGGCATTTTATGGCATTGGCGCATATATCCTGGCACTTATGTGTCAGATATGGAATATTCCAGGTGGGATTATCCCTTTTCTCCTCCTCCCCGTTGTTGGTTTACTCACAGGTGTATGTTCGCTACTTCTCGGTTGGATCGCCCTGAAAACCAGGCGCTTTACTTTTCTGGTGATTACCATAGCTATCTTCAGCGTAGCCGCTCAATTACCCAATTTTTTGACGGGGTTTATTCCGGGCATTAGCTTACTAACCCTGCCTATACCTGCATGGGGAGGAAGTACATACAATGTCCCTTTCTACTATATCGCCTTTCTCCTGCTCATCCTGGCCTTCGGCGTTTCGTGGTGGATACGTCACTCGCGCTATGGGCTAAATCTGCTCGCCATACGCGATGACGAAGCGCGCGCTGAAGGATTGGGATTAAAAGTCGGTCCCCTTAAACTGAGCGCCTTTATGATCTCCGCCAGTTTCGTCGGGATGGCGGGAGCCATGTCCGTTTACTTTATCGGCTTCATCTCGCCCACTTCGGCCTTTGACCGCTCGCTCAATATCGCTATCCCGTTGATGGTCTTTTTGGGTGGTTCAGGCACAGTGTGGGGGCCAATCATCGGGGCTATGATCGTAGTAGTGCTTCAGCAGTACCTGACCTTGCAATTTGGCACCTCGGATTGGGATCTCATCCTTTATGGGGTGATGTTCCTGGCAATCATTCTAGCCTTGCCCGAAGGCATCTTGCCTTCACTGGTGAGACGCCTGGCGACCCGCAAAGGCGCGTGGAGTACAGCAAATATCGAAGCCGCAGAAACATGGAGCCAGGCAAACATTGAAGAGGCCATGCCTGCCATAAGCATGAGCCTGCCGATTACCCCCGCGTGGAGCATCGCCTCTCCCCTTCTACAGGAGATAATCGCGGATGACATTGTTCAAATACAGCCATCGGGGCCGCTGCCGGTACTTATTCCGCGCCGCCATGTTAAACTGCCCGCCCATAAGGGGTTGACCCAGAAGGTCAGAGCGCAGCGCCTGGTATCTTTGTCACCTGGAACACCAGGAAAAGCGTCCGCGCTTTCAGAACCAGTCACGCCACTGCCTCTCCCTCTCGTCGGTTGGCCTTGCCCGCGCTGCAACGAGCCACTTTTGGCCTGGGGAGACATGCATTTCTGCAAACGGTGCGGTCTGAAGCTTCCACGCCCGCAGGGGCAAACCACCATTTCAAAAGGAGATGTACCTGTTTATCGACCCCCACGATAAACATACATCTACATGCCTTACTTCTTTACGAAGAGCATTCCAATGGCTGCCAGCACGAAGAACATGGCCGCCGCTCCGAAAACGAGTTGATAGCCCAGCAGCATATTCCCTGTTCCGGCAACAGCGTTGATGATAACGCTGCCCAGCAGAGGCGCCATAATGGCGGGCAACGTGGTTGAAGCATTCCACACCCCCAGGTCTTTGCCCGCCTTCTCCAACGAAGGCAATACATCGATGGACAAAGCCCAACCCACGCTCGTATAAGCTCCATAGCCCAGGCCAAACACGACCCCTAGCGGCCAGAGCAACGTCATGAGATTGTTGGGGAAGATCACAAATGTGAGCGAAGCCAGCGCCATACACACGGTCGCCGCGCTGACTACCGGGGCGCGGCGCTTGACACGGTCTGATAATACGCCAAAAACCAGCCCACTCACAACCGCGCCGCCCAGGGCCAGAATCGCCACAATGCCCGTGACCTGTATGAAATTTGCGATGTGCTGCACATTGGCGAAAAAGTACTCGATATACGCCATGAACAGCGCCAGACCCAGCATAAGCGATGCGCGTGTCAGGAAGACCATCGTAAAATTGTAACTTCGCCAGGGAAGCACCCATTCGCGCATAAGCTTGACAGCTAATTCAAACAGCCCCCGCTTTTTCCTGACGACCTGGACGTGTTTCAGCCACCGGTTTTCGCGCACGCCAAATACCGTCACAACGATACAGACCAGCACCAGAAAAGCTGTTACGGCATAATAAATACCCGCATTGGCGCGAATCATATCCATGCTAAAGGAATGCTGGTTGACACTGCCTAGCAGGAAAGCAGCCAGACCCAGACCCACCACATTTCCCAGAATGGTCATGCCACCCACATAACCCGCTGTTTCTCCACGCTGTTCTCCCGGTACGCGATCCGGCATCAGGCTCTGATAGGCAGGACCCAGAATGTTCTTCCCCAGCAGCAAAAGCGCCAGCCCTGCCACAAAAATCGCCAGGCTACCAGCATCCACCAGCAAGGGCGTGCTTATGATAACCAGCAAACCGCCGATCACAATATAGGGACGACGACGACCAAAAATGCCGGGTGTTCGATCAGAAAGCATTCCAATCAGCGGGGGCAGAAATAATGAAATGACCGACGCGCCGATCATGAGCCAGCTTAGAAACAGCACCTGCTGCACGCTGCCCACTTGCTTTGAGGTAATAAAAAGCACAATCTGGGCGGGGATTACTATTGGCAAAAGCGCCGCCGATTGCGCATTGAGGGCAAACCATAACACATTGAGCGCAAGTTGTCCGCGAAACGTAAGTCGAGGAATCTTGACCTCGTTGCTCCATCCACCTATTTTATCTTGCTTATCTTGCTTATCTTGCTTGTCTTGAACAGAATACATGCATCCTCACTTGCAAATTTTCTTTGAAACCTGCGCTCTAATCTCAGAAATTACACTCGATTACACTAATTACATCATATCGTAGCACTGCAAGTCTAGTCCGCATATCCATGAAGAGGCATCACAGGCTGCTTCGCAGCAGGTATTTGAGCTTTTTGCCTGTAATTAACGTAGTACTTTTACCTCTTTTTCTGTTGGATCTATCTTCATAGGGAAGCGCAGCTACCTCATCATCCGATGCGGCGCTACTCATCCTCTTCATCGTCCTCGTTTTCTTCGTCCCACTCATCCTCTAAGTATGCATGGTCTTCTCCGGTATAAGCGCACACGCCAACTCGAGGGGAGTTGACAATCGGCAGCCATCCCTCTTCTTTTGCCTTTTTGGAGCAATCGTCGCAGTAGGCATGTTCTACCACACCCCAGTAATCGTACCCGGCACCTACCCTGGTAGCAGGCTTTCCGCAGCGCACGCACTTGATCTCCGGTGGGATGTTGCGCGCGAGGATTTGCACATCGTCCTCTTCTTCTACCAGCGTCCCTTCACGCTCCCCGGCTACTCTCAAGCTTAATTCAGTCGTCGAGCCAAAATCATATTCGTAGCGGAACTTCTGACCGACTTTCAGCACTTTTTCCAGAGATACTCCCAGGCTGCGATCTTCCAGCATCTCAATCAACTCAGCTACCAGTAATTGTCTGAGTACCAGCTTTTGATCCTCTGCATCATTTCCCATCAGTCCTCTCAAGTAAAGGTCTTGCGGAAATGCCTTTTGCTCTTCTTTCAGGAACGCTACCATCTCATCAGTAGTGGAGAACTCTTTTAGCTTGAGCAGCAATTCAGGAGTCATCGCTTCCACCAACTGGGGAGGAAGATCTTCCAGGTTAAGCTCATAGCCTGCCTCTTCATCTTCTCCTGCCTTCTCCATATCTTCTTCCTCTCCATCCACTACCTCTTCTCCAAAGTAGAAATCTTCCGGTTCGTCGGAATAGGAGATGCCGCCAATTTGAAAGGCGCTCAAGTGGCTACAACATTCAACCCAGACATCGCGGAAAAAGAAATCCAGGTCTTCGAGACTATCAGTGGCAGGCAATTCGATATGCATCCAGTACTGCGGGTTATATCTTCCTTCGGCCACGATATGGAAGAATTTTGTCTGCTCGCCTTTGCCAGCATTTTCACCCGTTCCAGCAGCAGCCATTGCAGCAATGCGCTGCTTGCAATATTTGAGGTGCTGGGTCATCTTGGATTTTTCAACTTCGCTCTTACAAAAGTTGCAGATGCCTTTGAGGCTCTTTTTCTCGGTGGGTGTATTTTTCATATATTTCTCTCACAATCTGAAATATTTTCAGCGGGACACGTTCTATTATAATCAAAATTATGCTTACGTCAATCATTGACAGGCTCAGCAAAACAAGGCATACTGGCAACAGAAAGCAGAACAAACGCGGGAGTCGGCGGGGCGCGAAAAGATGAGCCAGAAACCGAAATTGCGTATTGCGGCCATACCGCAGGCAACGCTGCGTCGCCTGCGCAATACCCCCACATACTTCTTTCTGATCTGGCGTTGGACGTGGTGGCTCTATGCCCTGGCCTGGATTGCCCTTGATCCGCGCTACCCCTATCTATTTATCCTGCTCGGCATCACGCTGGTACAGGCGCTTATCGTCACACTCTACGCGCCCGTCTTCAAGCTCCTCTTGCCGGGGGTAAGCACGAAAAGCGCAAGTGGCGCGAAAATGCGCAAATCACCGGCAGCGAAAGCGGCGTGGAGATCGCGCTGGCGACTGAGAACATTACCGCCCATAACGGCAGATGAAGAGATGGACACCTTGCCACCCATTGCCCGTTCGAGCAATCGTTACAAAAATATCGCCATTTATGGTCTGGACGTAGTTATCTGTGGCCTCGTCATGTACTTTAGCGCGGTCTACAAAACGCCACCCTTTGGCAATGGGTCGCCTTTCTATCGCTATGGTTTCTCGACCGTCTTCGTGGCGGCTTTCGCCTTCCGCTATCGCGGTGGCCTGGCGGCAGCCATCGGCTATGATTTGTTCGTCATACTTGGCCTCTTTATCCATCCACCATTAGCGCCTCCATACCCTCACGTCCAGATACAGGACCTGCTCGGCTCACTCTTCGACGCGCCGCTCATCGCTATCTTCGCAGCCTACATGTCCACCTTGCTCGACAGCTATACGCGCAGCAAACGGCGCGAGCAGGATAGCGTGCGCAGGCAACGCGCATTGATGAAGGGTATCGATATACTGCTGCATGGTGGCATCGAGCGGCTACAATTCTTGCAGCAAAACGCGGAAGGGATACGTAAAGGTGTCCATGTTGCGCGGCTGGTGCTGGCATTGATTGCCCATTCTGAAACAGACACCCAACCGGAAATCGATACCTACCTCGATACTGGCATTGCCGAAGCAGCATCACCGGATGCAGAAAGAAGCCGGGTCATAGAGGTAGCAAGCTCTGGGAAAAAACACAAATCGTTCGATCCACAGCCGGTTGAGGGAGATGAGCAGCCTAAGGGCATCGCGCGCCTGTACCTGCCCCTCCAAAAAGACGGGCAAGTGTACATGGTTATGGGCGTGGAAAGCATTCGCGGCGAGCCGTTCGGGGAATGGCATGAAAACTACCTGAGCATCTTTGGCGCACAACTGGTCATCATTTTAGAGAACATACGCCTGACTGAGCAGGCCGCCGACCTTGCGGCAACTGCCGAGCGAGGGCGGGTCGCGCGCGAGATTCACGACGGCATTGCCCAGCTAATCTACATGCTCAGCCTGAACACCGAAACATGCGCCGCGCTCGTTCAACGTATCGCCGATACCCCAGACAATCCAGATAATAAAGACCAGGCGCTTCTCCTCATTGGGCAGCAGTTGAATAAACTGGTCACAATCTCAAAACAGGCGCTGTGGGAGACACGCCACTACATGTTCACCTTGAAGCCCCTGATTTCAGGAACCAGCACCCTGACACAAATGCTGACCAACCAATTACACGAGTTTGAGTCCATCAGCGGGCTTGCGGTGCAGTTTATCATTGAGGGCAACGAGGCGTTACCCAACGGAGACAGGCAGCGCACACGACGACAGGCGCAGGTAGGCACTGCCATCTTCCGTATCACACAGGAAGCCCTGACCAACGCTTATAAGCACGCCAACGCCAGTCAGATGCGCGTGCGCCTGAAACACCAACCGCACATGGTGGAAGTTGAAATTGAGGATAACGGCAAGGGCATACCCGCTATGGCGATGAGCAAACATGATAGTAGCATGGGTGAACAACAACGCCTTTATTCCGGGCATGGCATGGGCGGGATGCGCGAACGCGCGGAAGAATTGGGCGGCACATTCGAGGTCGCACAAACGCCCGCAGGCGGGCTTAGTGTGCTGGCTCGTATCCCCATCTAAGGAGGTCGTTATGGCAAAGATTCGCATTATGATTGTGGACGATCATGAAATGATGCGCCTGGGATTGCGCACAGCATTTGAACCCGAACCTGACCTGACAGTGGTGGGAGAAGCCAGCAATGGAGCCGAAGCCCTGGCAAAAATGGCAACACTTGACCCCCAACTGGTTCTGATGGATGTGCGCATGGAGAAGATGGGAGGCATCGAAGCTTGCCGCGAAATAAAAAGCCGCTATCCAGACGCGCGTATCCTGATGCTCACCTCGTACACCAGCGAAGACGCTGTCATCTCGTCCATTATGGCCGGGGCCAGCGGCTACCTCTTGAAGCACCTGAGTCGCCCCGAACTGCTACGCTCCATTCGCCTGGTCGCCGCCGGGCAAACGCTCATCGACGCCAACGCCACAAAGCAGGCCCTCGACCGCATCAGCCAGACGCCCGGCTGGGAACTAACTGAGCGAGAACGCGAAGTGCTGACGCTGATAGCGCGTGGCTATACGAATAAGCAAATAGCAGACGCTCTGACCGTCACCGAGAAAACCGCTCGCAACCATGTCAGCCACATCCTCGAAAAGTTGGGGTTATCGCGTCGCAGCGAAGCCGCCGTTTTCGCCGTCGAGAATAAGCTGGTGCAGCCTAAAGAAAAAGAATAGCTCTATTGCCTCGCAGTTACCTGTAATCTGCTATACCACTTTCGAACACTTCTCTGTCATCGTTCTCAATGCCAAAGAGTGCATCCAGCAATGCAAATATACCTTTATAGAAAAGGATACGATTCCAGAAACCCTCTATTTCAGGGTAAACTACAGCAAAACGTCGAAGAAAAGGCTCTCCATAGCCGCTAAGAATACCTGCGAAGTCGTAGGCCGGGTCGCCTAATCCCGCGCCACCAAAATCGATGATGCCGTTGATTACCTGTCTCTCACGATCAAATAAGATATTGGTGGTACCAAAATCGCCATGTTTGAGAACAGGTTCGTACTGGAAGTTGCGCGCGTCGTGCAAAAAAGTCTCAAAATGGTTGCTTGCCCATTTACAAGCATCCGGCCTCATATACAAAAAACACTTCTCGCGCACTCGCCCATAAATATCGGCCCATTCGTCGTATGTATCTGAAAGAGGAAGTGAACAATTGATAGCAGTCTGGACAGGTACAGCATGAAGTCCTTTCAGAAAACCTGCTAACTGCCGCGCTAGACCGTCGATTGTTTTTTCACCATAAATCTCCAGAAACGTCTCACGTAGCAGTGGTTCACCGGGAATCAAGCGATAGCCTACAAACGCCTGTCCCACCTCCATTACGATATTCTGAAAGGTAATGTGAGGAATTGGCAAAGTAATGTATCCTTGTATCCCTGCAAGGGCTGCAACCTCTATTTCAAGCTGCTCAATCCCACTGATGTACTTAGGAAAGCGAAAGATAAACTCATCGTTGACGATGAGAATATCATTATTCTGCCCATGCTCGTTTGAAATAACCGAGTTTACTGAAAAATCAGGGTAGCTGTCGTGGATAGCTTGTAGATAGACATCTCGCTGACTCATCTACTCTGGTTCCTCAAAAGCCTTGCGCGCCAGGAATTGCCCGCCGCCTTCACCGCCTACGTATTGCCCTTCTTTCACAATAACTCTCCCTCGCAGCAAAACAGTATCAGGGACACCCTGTAGAGGCATTCCCTCGTAGGGCGTGTAATCGACGCGCTGGTGCTGATTGGTCGCGCTAATGGTCATTTCGCGCGCGGGGTCGAAAATCAGCAGGTCGGCATCGCTGCCGGGGGCGATGGTACCCTTGCGCGGGAAGAGGCCAAAGAGCTTCGCAGGCATAGTGCTGACAAGATCAACGAAATGGTGTATGCCCAGTTTGCCAGTGCGCACCGCGTCGTACATCAGCATGACGCGGTGTTCGACACCGGGCAGACCGTTGGGTATCTTCGTGAAATCATGCAGGCCCATCTCTTTTTGCCCCTTAAAGTTAAACGGGGCGTGATCGGTCGATACAACCTGCAATTCGCGTCGTTGCAAGCCAAGCCAGAGGGCTTTCTGGTCGGAATCGCTGCGCATGGGCGGTGTGCAGACGAATCTGGCCCCCTCAAAGCCGGGTTTTGTATAGCAGCTATCGTCGAGGTACAGGTATTGCGGGCAGGTTTCGCCCCACACTGGCAAGCCTTTCACGCGCGCGGTTGCGACGGCCTGCAAGGCGGCAGCGCAACTGACATGCACGACATACAGCGGCGCTTCCGTCAGTGTAGCCAGCGTGATAGCCCTCTGCGCAGCCTCGCCTTCGAGCATGGCCGGGCGCGTCATAGCATGGTAGAGCGGCGCGGTGTGTCCGGCAGCCACCGCCTCGCGCACGATAAAGTCGATGGCAATGCCATTTTCAGCATGAACCATGACCAGCCCGCCCAGGCGCGCGGAACGCCGCAGCACGCGATAGATGGTCTCATCATCCACCATAAAGGTGTTGGGATAGGCCATCAATAGCTTGAAGGTCGTCAGGCCCGCGCCGATCATCTCATCCATCGCCTCCTCCGGCGCGGCTGCCAGGTCGGTGATGGTCATATGGAAACCGTAGTCAATGACCGCCTTGCCGGAGGCTTTGCGATGCCAGGACTGCAACGCCTCATCAAGCGTATGGCCGCGCTGCTGGTTGGCAAAGTCGAGGATAGTGGTAGTGCCACCGCAGGCAGCCGCGATAGTACCCGTCTCGAAGTCGTCGCTGGCTACCGTCGTGGGCAACGGCAACTCCATATGTGTATGCACATCGATTGCGCCAGGGAAGATATATTTCCCCTGCGCATCAATGACGCTATCGAACTGCGCCGATGCAAACGCGCCAGGCGCACCCAGCGCGGCGACCTGTTCGCCCTCGATCAGAATATCGCCCATGTAGTCATCAATTGCCGTTACAATATGCCCGTTGGTAATGAGTGTGCGCATAAGTATCTCTCCTCGCATGAGTTCGTCAATATTTATTATAAATCATGACATAGAATAGATGCTAAGATTAGTATAGACTACGTCTGCCGGAGTTGAACCATCGCTTCTGGCAAGAAAGGCAACCCACCCACTTGCATAGCCGCCATTGGATAGTTGCGCCAGAAACGCTCCATTAGCATAAAAAGATAGGTTTCTCCCATTCATAATCAATTGTAACGTATTGGCCTGGCCGCCTGTATGCAGCGCGTTCGAGGTTGTCCAACCTTTGAGGGTAGTAGGCGTATTATTATAATTGTCGCTGCTCAGGACACGATACCTGCCTGTGCCATCCACTTCAAAGAGATAACCGGCATATGCGCCAAAACCGAACATCGCAGACGACGCGCGGAAGAAAACTCCACCTGATTGCCCACTCACGATGCGCATAACAACGGTGATAGCCGCGTTCGTATAGTTGTAGTTCGCCTCTTTGCATCCTTGCAGACCGTTTGTAGCAGTGTCATAGTAGCCATCAGTATGAAACGTGCAGTTATCGGTCTGGTCCCAACTCGCTGCTTGAGTCTGGGGGCTATTCGCACTATTCAGGTTATCTTGATAGGTAGGCTTACCGGACGTGGCAGTTTGAATTACCCCGGCAGTGGCACTCGCCTGCGCCTCTGCCGTGGCAGTGAGAGCAGCGATGGCAGAAGCAGTGGCCTGGGCGCGGGCTGTTGCGCTGGCCGCAGCAGCAGCCTGGGCTGTCGCGGTCAAATTGGGTGTTGTCGTTGGCGCATTGGTAACTGGCGCGGTCTGCGCGGTCTGCCCGGCCTGCGTTGTTTGCGTATTCGTACCAGTGCCAGGATTATTGCTTGCCTGCCTGCGCGGGATATAGATGGCCGCGACTGAGCCAGCAATGATGAGCAAGGATAGCAGTATGATGATGACAGAGAACCAGGGACGACGATAGTATGGTCGTTTGGGTGGCTCCTGCGGTTGATATGGCGGCGGAACGGGAGAAATTGGCGCATCCACACCCGCATTTGATGAGCGGGGAGCAGGGCTTTGCATTGATACCCTCATGCCTTCGGTACCTCTCGCCAGTGGCGATGGCCTGACCTCCGGTGTATTTGCGGCTGGATTGAGTAGTTGCAGGGGTGGCCGCAGGATAAGCTGACCAGGGCGCGGCACAGGAGCGGGAGATGCAGGCGCGATTACTGGTGGCGCAGCAACAGTCGAGTAGTCGGGAATAGTTACTCCAGTGCTGGTAGCAACGGTGTGGCAGAACGCACCGGCTAATTGCTTCGCGCTGCCATAACGCTGCTCCGGCTTCTTCTCCAACGCCTTGAGCATCACAGCTTCAACGGATTTCGGAATGGAGGAGTTGATGCTACGCGGGGCTGGTGGACGTCGTTGTATGTGCATGGAAACCAGGGCAATCTGGTTTTCGGCGATGAAAGGGAGACGCCCCATCACCATCTCATACAGCAGCACACCCAGCGAATAGAGGTCACTACGCGCGTCGGCTTTACGATCAAGCTCAAATAGCTCAGGCGCGACATAATCGACGGTGCCAAGCACGTTGCCGGTGGTGGTCAGTTGGGTCGCATCACTGGTAATACGCGCAATGCCAAAATCCGTCAGGTAGTAGTTCCCATCGCTATTGATCAATACATTGGAAGCTTTGATGTCACGATGAATGATACCCTGCCTGTGAATATATTCAAGCGCGCTGGCAACGTTTTGTATAGCGTGGCAGGCTTCGGCAAGCGGGAGCGGCCCGCGCCGGATACGCGCGCGCAACGTGCCGCCCTCCAGATAGGGCATCACTATGAAATAGTGAGTCAGGTTGTCCAGTTCGCCTGTACCATAATTAAAGATAGGAACGAGATGATGTTCCAGGCTTTCTTGCCAGGAGGCCATCAACTCCGCCTCGCGCATGAAACGCCGCAGCATCTCCACGTCTTCGCGTTTGAAGATTTTTACCGCGACAATGCGCCCCGTCTGCTTATCCATTGCTTCGTAGACATTCGCCATTCCCCCCTTGCCAATCATACGCCGCAATTCATAACGGTCGAGGATTTTCCCCTCAAGTTCTGCCATATAAAATACTCTCTGCTTCCCAGCGCCATTCTCTTGTCTATAACATATGTATATATAAACGGTCTCTACGACTTTTCGTTACCATCTGTTATTTGGCAAGTGTCCAACTAATGAGTAGGGAACTGCATTTTCAGCGTTGGAATACGCCCGTAGTGTTTTCTATTACGGGTAAGTAATGTCAGATTATGGTAAAGTGCAGTAGCAGCAATAAGAATATCAGGGTCGCCAATAATCTGACCCTTTCGGCGCAAGTCGCCACGAATACGCGCAAATCGTTGCATAATAGAGCGGTTGAGGGGAAGTACATCTACAGAACGTAAGAATTGGCGAAAAACAGCTTCGCTACGTTGTGGATCGCGGCCATAATAAATTCCTTCGTAGATTTCTCCGAACGTAATGAGGCTAATAGCAATTCCGTCCTGAGATATAGAAGAAAACAGGTCAATGGCCTGCTCTTTGCCAATCAGGTAATCAACAACCCAATCACTATCTACCAAATACTTCATAGTTCAATTGGAGGCTTCGTTGAAAGCTCGCGGCTTTCATATATATCAGCCAATAACTTATCGGCATCAACAAGCCCTTTCCATCCTCCTGCTGCTGAAAGGAAAGCATCATAGTCAGCTTTAGTCCTGGTTCGTTTGCTTTTGCTTTTATGACCATGAGCGATGGGAATAACCATAGCCATATCTTCGCCATTCCTTCGTAAAATGCGAGGTCTTCCACTCGTTCGCACTTCCTCGGCAATTCTCACCATATCTGGCACACCGCTTATATCTATGGATCTCATTTCTTTAGCCACCTAATTTGCCTCCTTTAATGGTTGTTATTATAGCACTACTCTCCCATGATGTCAGTATGTTATGATTAACGTGAAAAGCACGTACCTATCCTCAGAGGAGCTATCACATGGATACACAAACGGAAGCGGCGTGGGAATTGACCTCGCGGCGCATCGAGCTGGACGATCCATCAGAAGCGATGGAGTTTTATTACCGCCAGGGCTGGACGGACGGTTTGCCTGTTGTGCCGCCGACTCCCGCCAGAGTTCGAGAGTTCCTGGAATACTCAGGCAACTTTCCCGGCGATATTTTAGGCACGATTCCGGCTCGCAACCGCGTGATTACCGCCGAGAAAGTTGCGATTAACGCGGTGATGGCGGGCTGCCTGCCTAACTACATGCCCGTCATCGTGGCGGCAATCGAGGCTATGTGCCAGGAGCAGTTCAACCTGCACGGCATTTCAGCGACGACGGGCGGCACTGCGCCCCTGTTGATCGTAAATGGTCCGGCGGTGCAGCAGTTGAACATCAATAGTGGCGTCAATCTCTTTGGGCCGGGCGTGCGCGCCAACGCTACTATCGGACGCGCCATTCGCCTCATTCTGATGAACGTGTGCGGCTCCATTCCGGGCGTGCTTGACAAAGCCTGCATGGGGCATCCCGGCAAGTATAGCTACTGCATCGCGGAAAACGAAGAGGGCAACCCCTGGGAGCCACTGAGCGTCGAGCGCGGCATTCCAGCCGATCTCAGCGCGGTGACGGTCTTCGCGGGTGAAGCTCCGCATCACGTCAATAGCCAGGTGGGCGGAACAGGCAAGCGGCTTGTACTCTCCATAGCCAACACTATGATGGGTACCGTTTATCTGGGCGGCAACTGGGTACTGGTGCTTTGCCCCGAACACATCACCATCTTCAAGAAGGAGGGCTGGACGAAGGCGCAGATACGCGAGGCCGTGTGGGAGCAGGCGGCGCGTCCTTTTGATGCTTTCAAACGTATCGCCGGTTTCCGCGACGAGCTTATTCATCCCGAAGATGCCGAATCCACCTACCATTACATTCATACACCGGACGATTTGCTGATTGTGACGGCGGGCGGCGGCGCGGGCGGATTCTCCGCGCTCATCCCACCCTGGGCCGCTGGAGCGGATTCGCGCCCCGTAACGCGAGCCGTTGGCGTCTGTATCGATTGCGATTAGTTGCCAGAGGAGGCAATAAAAGATGAACGAACCATTCATAGTCCTTGACCCAACACTTGAGGTAGAGACGACACACCAGGAACGCGCGCCGCGCCCGGCAGTCTTCCGCACCATCGGGCTGCTGGACAACGGCAAACCCAACTCCGATAAGCTGTTGAAGAAAGTCGCGGCGATGCTCGAATCTCGCTATCCCGGCGTGCAGATCAACTATTACCGCAAACCCGGTGCCTATCGACCCGCCTCCAACGCGCTGCTCGATCAGGTAGCAGCCGAATGCGATGTTGCAATTGTTGGCATCGGCGATTGAGGGTCATGTAGTTCGTGCAGTGTGTACGACGGGCTTATGATCGAACAACGCGGCAAAGCGGCAGCTATCATCTGCACCGAGCAATTCACCTCCTCTGCTCGCATGACCGCGCAAACCTTCGGCATGGACGGCTACCCCATCGCCGTCATCCTCCACCCCATCGGTCGCGTCACCGACCAGGAACTTGACGAAAGAGCAGAAGTGGCACTGCCACAGGTGCTGGAGCTGCTAGGAAAATAAACGGAAATGTTCAGGGCAACCTGTAAGGTTGCTCTGACGATATACCCTTTCGTTGCAAAAGTTGGTATCTCGCTCCAATAATACTACGAAATTGACATAGTACTTTCCCTACTATATGCTTAATCCACTTTTCACGTATTTTTATCGAGTTGGGGGACTCGCATTATGTTCAAAACGGATACTGGCCGCGTTTTATCACTAGCACAAATGCTTGATGAAATGAAAGAAGCGCTTACTATTGAGATCAAAGTACGAGAAAATGAGGGCGCTTCAAAAGCTCATCAAGCTATCGGAGGAAAAGCGCAAGGAGAACAAAGTGGAAGATTTCGCTACCTTTATACCTTTAGCCTGTTGGAAACTTGGGAATTCCATGATGATACCCTCATAAAGATCCGACTTAATGTTAGTTCAGAAATCAAAGGAACAATTGTCTCTTCCAATGGATCATCTATTTCTATTGCTACAGAAAAATCGTTACCATATGAAGCTTACCAAATGATTACGTTTTATGATGATTCTATCGAGCTTGTAAAAAGCCTCAAAGGAGCTTTATCTAGTAACAAAGAAGGTGACTTACACCTGGCATCCAAGACTTTCGGGTTAGAATTTCCCAAATCAGGAAAAGCATCCTCATCGATATCAGCAACAGTCTTCCAACCAGATGCCTCGCAACAAAAAGCTATTCAAATGGCACTGGGTAACGAAGTTACTTATATTATAGGTCCTCCGGGAACAGGTAAAACCGTTACGTTGGCTACAGTCGCACTCGAAAATTTATTAGCTGGACGTACCATTCTCATTGCAGCACACACAAATATTGCAGTTGATAATGCAATCAAACAACTTGCTGATTTCTGTAAAAAGCCTGGAACTATCAATTACCTCCGGGAAGAACGAATCGTTAGATTTGGGGCAGTACAACTTGCAGATTTGCAAAAACCAGAATACGAATATGTTTACCTTCCTGAAATTGTTAAACATCGCTCTGCCATTCGCCATAAAGAAAAAGGAACACTTGAAGCAAGGCTAAAAGAATTGGAGGGGTTTTTACTAACTCGTCAAAGCGAGAATGAACAAAAACGAAAGAACTGGAAAACAGAACGTCAACAATTACGTACCCAGTATCAGATATCTAAAAATGAGTTAATTAGCTTACGGGAATCTGAAAAACAGCGTATCGCTAGACTCAATGCCGAAAAGACCGAGTTAGAAAATCAACATGAGCAAGTTCGACAAGCATCGAGTTTCATAAGTCAGCAACTAGCTTCGCAAGTCAGTCGCAAAGTTCATATGGAACATGAAAAAGGACAATTTCTCATACAGCAAAAAGACATCTCTGAACGTTTAGCCATTGCGCAACAAATGAATAAGCTTATGCTAGTCATAAAGCGTTTAAACCCGGATAAGCTGGCACAACACCTCGTCAAGGTAAATCAACAAATTTGGGGCATAGATAATGAAAAGAGAAGACTTGAGGTAGAGATTAACAACGGTCACAGTCAAAATAACTACTTACTACAACAAGATCATGCCTTAATCAGCCAAATTCATTTTACTTCGAGTCAGTTAAGACCATCACCCGACGTTATACAAAAAACTGATGATCTACAGAAAATCATGCCCCAAATAGATCAACTAATCAAAAATGGTGATTATCAGCTTCGAGTAGAAGCTAATTTGATCGGCGAATACAAAACAGAAAAGGAAAATATAAGCCAGCAATTAGAGAATATCCAGAAAGGACTGAATGATTTAGAGAAGAGCATTGTCTCGGAGGCACAAGTCGTAGCAACAACACTGAGCAAACTATATATAGATCCAGCATTGGGCGAGCGCCGTTTCGATATTGTCATTATTGATGAGGTATCTATGGCCCCTCTGCCAGCCATCTATGTTGCAGCTTCGCGCGCCAATAATTCTGTTATCGCTGTAGGCGATCCACAACAACTTGCTCCCATCAACAATGTAAAAGACAAGGCAGGGCTAAATAATCATGAAATATATTTAACCAAAACGTGGCTTGGAACTGATCTGTTCGGCCAAAATAAAATTACTCTTGAGGATGCTCATAAAGAAAGTGGAAACAATATCAGTACTATACTAACTCATCAATCTCGCATGCACTCAGAAATCTCGGCTATTGCTCGTAAACATATTTACAATATTAAAAAAGAGATATTACAAGATCAGGAAAGCCGCATTCCCAAAGATCAATTATCTCAAGTTAAGCCTTTTCCTGGGAAACATCTTATCCTATGCGATACAAGCGATGCTTCCCCTATCACAATAAAGCCAAAAAGCTCGCGTATCAATATTTACCATGCACTTTGCAGTGTTGCTATCGCTCGTCAAGCACTCCTTTCGCTTCCAGATAACCATAAACAGGAAGTTATACAGAGGATTGGCATTGTGACACCTTATAAGAAGCAATCGAAATTACTACAAAGTTTAATAATTGATGCTGGCTTAAAAGAGTATATTAGAGTCGGCACAGTTCACAAATTTCAAGGGCTTGAGTTCGATGTCGTCATATTTGATACAGTAGAGTCTCCTCCTATATCTCCCAGGTTTGATTTCATAGCTGGCGGAAAAGATACTGAGGCGCTCCGTCTAGTTAATGTTGCAGTTACTAGAGCCAGGCACAAATTGATAATCGTGGCAAATGCAAAACACATACAAACAGCACCCAACAGAGATGGATATGCATTACTTTTTCCAGAAAACTCCATTCTACGCAAAGCAGTCGCAGAAGCTCAGAAATCAGGAGTTATTCATTCGCTAGATTTGTTAGGTTTACCATCAACTTCCTCCTCTACCACATTAGAAAAATATTCAAATAAGCAACAAAGTGACAACATGCCAGGACAAAGCTTATCTGATATCGAACTTTTATATGAAGAGCGTTTGAACGAAAAGACATTTTATCCCAGGTTTATACTGGATGTTCAATCGGCAAGAAAAGAAATTGTGATTGTCAGCCCATATCTAGCAAATAGAATAAAAGAGCTTTTACCATTCTTGGAAGCAAAACGCAAGGAAGGCATATCAGTCATTGTTATTATTAATCCGCAGAATCAGATGTATGGTTTCAAGAATTTGTTGGAACAGGCTAATATTAAAGTTTTGGAGTATTCCAAAGCGCACATGAAACATGCATTCATTGATGGAGAAATTATATATGATGGAAGCCTGAATATACTTTCCCACAAGGATACGCATGAATCTATGATACGTAAAAAGTCACCGAAAGCCGTCAAAATGGTTTGGGGCGATTTATACAAAGAAATAACAAAAGAAAACCACGAACAGTTAGAGCAGACTATCCAATCAAAAAAGCTACCTGAACATCAAGGGACGGATATTCAGATAATAATTCACGAGCTATCTGCCTTTCAATCCAGATGTATACACTGTAGCGGTGAAATGGTTCCAAATTTGAACGGAAAGACTAGACATCCTTTCTATGGATGTAAAAATTGGAAAAATAGGGATCATCCACGATATACAATCAACGTGGAAGATGATCATTTGATGTGTATTCCTTCTCTTAACTCAATAATCTGTAAATGTAATAATATGATGCAACCGAAAAAATTCGGAGATGCTTCGTGGCTCGAATGCGCAGGTGAAACATCATGCGGATACTGGCGGAATATCATATTCACCAAGTAGATGTGTTCTCCAGGTCATCATATTGGTAGGCATATATAAATTTTCATCATAGTAATATACCAGATTGTCAAGAAGAGATAATCGGCCACCATTAATTTCGAACTTTCCCACCCCATTGACAATTTCCTCATTATGCTTAAAATCTCCATCACACTATTAAATATCTCCAAAAATACTTGACAATTTTCATTTTTATCAGTTACACTATATCACAATGATATATATCATTATGATATGCTTATGGAAGCAGAGAGCTACTGAACTGGAAGGAGGGGATAGCGTTGTATGAGTTCATCTTGCTGGCGCAATTGATGAATGGCCCGGCGCATGGCTACCTGATCGCCAAGATCATCAACGACATCATCGGGCCTTTTGCGCGCCTCAGCTATGGGCGGCTCTATCCATTGCTGGCGAAATTGGAAGAGAACGGGTTGATTAGCAGCGAGGTTGATAGCGCCGGTGGGAAGCAACGCGATCGCCATCTGCGCATCTATACTATCACTGATGCTGGTCATATGCGCTTTCAACTCTTGATGAACGATACCAACTTAAATCCGGGGGAGTATCAGAAGCTCTTTGCTTACAAAGTCACGGCTTTCCGTCACGTTACCCGCACGGAACGCCTGCGCCTGATCGAGCATTATATCAATCACTGCCAGACCAACATCTTCCATCTGCGAGCCGAGGCGGAAGATATGGTAGTCAAAGCGGTGCAAATGGAGGAATTGCGCGAACAATCACCTGAACTAGCGCGTGGTTTCTCCCGTCTGGACAACTACAGCCTCGAGAACATTGTGAATGTGTTGCAGCATTCCTCCGACCAGTGGCAACTTGCACTCGAATGGGCCAGGCAGTTGAAAGCAAAGGAGATGGCGCTTGCTTCACAGGCAGGCGCAGATGCACAGAATACGATGGAAACTGAATAGGAGAAAAATTTTATGGATGCAAAACCAATGGAAACATCATCTATGTCACAAAAGCAGGCCACGCCAGAATTTAGCCGCCGCCTGCGCGGATTCGCCCTCTTCAGCGTGCTGGGGGCCTTGATGCTCACCCTCTTATTGGAGGCGCTGGATCAGACCGTTGTTGGCACGGCGCTGCCGCGTATCATCGGCTCGCTGCAAGGCTTTGACCGTTATACATGGGCTGTCACAGCCTACACACTGGCTTCGGTTATCATGATTCCCACCGTTGGCAAACTTTCTGACCAGTTTGGTCGCAAGTGGTTCCTGATCGCCGGTACGACCATCTTCCTGGTGGGTTCGGCTCTAGCCGGAGCCTCACAGACCATGAACGAGTTGATCGCCTTTCGCGCGCTCCAGGGATTGGGCGCGGGCATCGGCATCGCGCTGGTCTTCACGGTCGTCGGCGACATCTTCTCTCCAGCAGAACGCGCCAAATGGCAGGGCATTTTCGGGGTAGTATATGGCTTCTCGAACCTGGTTGGACCAACGCTCGGTGGCTGGCTCACCGATCATGGGCCGCTGGTTAGCGGCCTGGTGACGGATACCACGCGCTGGCGCTGGGTCTTCTACGTCAATCTGCCTCTGGGCATTCTCGCACTGGCGGCGCTGCTCATCTACCTGCCCTATAACATTTCCATTCGCAACACGCGCTACACCGGTTGGGCTGCCGTGCGGCGTATCGATTTCATCGGGGCGATACTGGTCGGCGCGGCCACCATTTGCCTGCTGCTGGGACTCACCTGGGGCGGCGATCAAACCTACGACTGGGGTTCTGTGCAGGTAGTGGGCATACTGGTAACATCTGGCGTTCTGTACATAACGTTCTTCATCGCCGAACGCTTTGTCGCTGAACCCGTGTTGCCGCTCGCCCTTTTCCGTAATCGTGTATTCGCGGCGGCTTCGCTGCTTTCGCTCCTGCAATTGATGGTACTGGTTGGACTCATCATCTACCTGCCACTTTTCCTGCAAGGCGTGCTTGGCGAATCGGCAACCTACGCTGGTGCGGTCATCACTCCGCTCACCATTAGCTCGGTGATAGGCGCTGTTGCGGCGGGTGCATTGGTTGCGACATTCAAGCGTTACCAGCTGATCACAATTATTGGCGGCGTCATTGCGACTGTTGGCGTCTTCCTGATGGCACAGATGACGATTTCAACCAGCCTGTTACAGGCAGCGATATTCATGGTGATTACGGGTCTCGGCGCGGGCGTCTTCTTCTCCGTACTGACGCTCGCCGCGCAAAATGCGATTCCGCGCACTGCTCTGGGCGTTGGCACCGGCGCGGTGAGGTTCCTGGGTCAGCTTGGCGGGGTACTCGGCGTCGCCATCGTGGGAACGGTAGTCAATAGCACGCTTGCCAGCGACATCGTCAACCGTCTTCCGGCGCAAACGGTACAGCGACTTACGCCCGCCGGAGTGAAATTCGCCACGAACCCGCAAGTGCTGGTCAACCCGACCTACCACGATACGGTGGTACAAACAGCCCAATCTTTCGCGGCGCGCGCGGCTACCGCCAACGTGCCGCCCGGCCCCCAGCATGATGCAATCGCGGCGCAAGCCATTCACCAGACCACGACTCTGCTGAATCAAGTCTTTGCCGCGCTGAAAGAATCGCTGGCCGTAGCCATCCAGCACGGCTTTATAGCGGTACTCATTTTCAGTGGAGCAACCATCCTGGTAACGTTTTTCTTGAAGGACCTCCCGCTAACTCAGAGGTCTGAGTATCAGGCGACAGAGCCAGAAGCAACAACGCAAAGCGAGGTAGATGCACCTGCGCTACCTTGATAGATAATCGAATGGCCTGCTGGTGTTCCAGCAGGCCATTTCGTAGTTATAGTAAGGGCGGGGGCAGCATGGATGTGGGGTGGGGACCCTTGCGGTCGCCCTCGTCTTCTCCCGTCAAACGGAGGATGAGGCGATACCCGCGACTTCTTGACCTTCTTTATTCTTGTGGTCGCCCTCGTCTTCTCTCGTCAACCAGAGGTGATGGTGATCATGTTGGCGTAGCTTGTGACTTCGATGTCGTAGCACGGGGCAGTCGGGTCAAAGCCAGGACTTTGCAGCCGCGTGTTGTTGCCCACACCGCTGAAAGTTTGATCGTCGAAGACCAATGCGGAGACCCAACCTTTGAGGTAAACTCGTGCAGCGACGCCTACCGGGCGTCGAACGATGATTTCTGATGCTCCTCCCCTGATCCGTATGGGAACCACGCCAGAGGGCGCGGGAAGTTCCAGGCGAATCGTGCTAAATCCCCCCGTGATCTCTAGCCCGGCGAGATCGAGACCGCCCAGTCCGGCGGCAACCTCCGCTGCTCCGCCCTGGATCACGATCCGCCACGGGATGGCGGCACTGAGCGCGACTTCCGCCGCGCCCTGCTTCTCGCCCAGGCCCAACAGCCGTCGTGGATAGCGGATGGTGACCGCCCCCTCTTTGGTCTTCACCTTCGGTAACGGTCCCTCGAAGCGGGCCTGGTAAAGCTCGACCATCTTGTCGTCCGCGCGCAAGCCCAGTCGGGAGATCCCGCAGGAGACAACGAGCTGACCGCTTTCCTGATCTTCTCGCGGAGCGGAGTAAATCCCTCCCTCGTCCGACTGCACCTCTTGCAGCCAGACAAGTTCCTGCCTGGACAGCGCATTGCTGTGTTTGAGAAACTCCAGGAAGATGGCGACCTGCTCATCGTCATAGCGTGACGCTACCTCATCCCACACCTTCCCAATGGAATCCAGGATTGAGCGAACCTTGTGCATTTCGTCCTTGTCTGAGACAAGCCGGACGATAACCTTGCGACCATCGTTGGGATCGCGCTCCCGGCGCACGAGCCTGGCCTCCTCCAACCGATCGAGTATCCTGGTGATCGCCCCGGTGGTAAGCCCCGTGAGATCGGCGAGCTGACCAGCGGTCGAGGGGCCAGTAAGATCCAGGATATCCATAACCTGCATATCCGTGACAGCTATCCCGATCCGGGCAGCCGCTGCCCGGAAAAGGGAGGCTCCGAGTCCAGTGAACTGCCGGAGTTCGCGCGTAAGCCCCTCTCGTACCTCTGCGTGTTTTTCCTGAGAACCACTTGACAATTTTTATCCCTCCGTCTATAATAATTTTATCTTACAAATACAGATAAATTTTATAATTTTCACTGATTTTGTAAGGAATATAACTGGGTTTTCACTGATTATTTCAGTGAATTGTCATAGTATAGCATAGGCAGGGTGTTTTCTCAAGGTGTGGTGTCCGCTACTTTGCAATCGGTGATACCTCACGTAGCGCTATAGCTGTACGGAAGGAGCGATGAAGGAAGAATGAAAGAAGAAAGACCGGTGCTGCATACTAATGCAGTTGTAGAAGTGAGGGGACTACAGATGCGTTATGGCGACACGGTCGTCTTAGATGGGATCGATTTCACGATGTGTCGCGGTGAAGTGCTTGTCCTGCTCGGTCCCAACGGGGCAGGGAAGACGACCACGATTGAAATTTTAGAAGGCTTTCGTGGACGCTCTGGCGGAAGTGTGAGCGTTCTTGGGACTGATCCCGTATCGGGTGATGAAACATGGCGTGCAAGAGTAGGTATTGTGTTGCAGTCGTGGCGTGATCATTCGGGATGGCAAGTGCGGGAACTGCTTCACCACCTTGGCGGATACTTTGCTCCGTACACGACAGATGAGCGGAAACGTCCCTACGATACGGATGCTTTGCTTGAACTGGTGGGCCTCGCGGGCCTGGCACACAAGAAAGTCCGCGACCTATCGGGTGGGCAGCGTCGCCGACTGGATGTTGCCATCGGACTGGTTGGCAATCCCGAACTGCTCTTTCTGGACGAGCCGACCGTGGGGTTTGACCCACAAGCCAGACGCGAGTTTCATGACGTGATTCATCGGCTGTCTGAGAGGGAGGGAACGACCATTTTACTGACCACGCACGATCTGGATGAAGCAGAGAAATTAAGTGATCGCATTCTGATTTTAGCGGGAGGCACCATTGTTGCCAACGGAAGCGCCGCCCAACTGGCAAAAGATATGTCCAATCAAACAGAGGTCATCTGGGCCCAGGATGGGCAGCAGCACGTCCATCCTACCAGTGATGCCACGGCATTTACCAGACAACTGCTCAGCCAGTATCCCGATGAGATTAGTGACTTAGAAATTCGGCGCGCGAGCCTGGAAGATACCTATATGACTATTGTGCAAAAACATGAGAAACGACATAGCCAGCAAATGGAGATAGTAAGATGAATCCAACAACCAATGCAGTTCGCCTCGGTGTTGTCCGTGGATGGATTGAGTTTCAGATCTATTACCTGAAAGACCTGCAATCACTGATAGGGATGGTTATCATTGCACTCCTCCTGGTGGGCGTCCTGTGGTTTGAGCGAGCAACGAACATTGGAGGCGTTTCTTTAGCGCTTGTCACGTTGCCAGGTCTGCTGGGTATGCTGATCGCCAATGATGGGTTTAGTAATGTTGCAAGATTCCTCTCCTCCCACAGAGAGGACGGGACGTTACTACGAGCAAAGGCGATTCCTCAAGGAATGCTGGGTTATGTGGTTGCGCGAGTGGCGCTGACCCTTTTTTCGACCATCTTCACTCTAGCAATAGTATTCGCTCTGAGTCTCTTCGTTGTACCAGGCCTGGCTCATGTTGATGGTGTGCGCCTGCTCACCTTTGCGTGGGTGGTGGTGCTTGGGTTACTTGCTACTGCTCCATGGGGTGCAATCATTGGATCACTGGTGAAAAGTTCGGGGGCCGCTTTGGGTCTGACATTTTTGCCGCTGGTGGCCCTGGTGTCTATATCGGGCATCTTTTACCCCATCCGCGTGCTGCCTGTCTGGGTGCAATGGATTGCCCAGGTGTTTCCTGTCTACTGGTTAGGATTGGGACTTCGTTCAGTGTTTTCCCCGCAAGCGGCAGCCGCTTTGGAACTCGGCGGGACGTTTCGACCGCTCGCAACATTTCTTGCCCTTGCTGCCTGGGCAGTTGTCGGTTTGCTTCTGGCACCGCCTGTGTTACGTCGCATGGCACGACGTACCTCAGGTGGGGAAATGGAGGCCGGAAAACAGCGCTCTATGCGGGGATAGTTCTACGATTCTGATCAGGGGTCATCAGTTGGCCTCGATTTTTCCGTCACGGGGACTGACCACCCTTGTCCAGCATCATACGGTTTAGTGTTCTACACGCGCACGTACACATGCGTTTGATCATCATACCGGTACACCGGACTGCCTTTCCGATAAACCAGGTTGCCGTTATTATCGAGCGAGAGCCAGAGCAAAACGCGGGTGCCGTCGGGGATGCGCAGGGGATAACCCCAGTGGGCCAGCGAGCCAGAACCTGCCACGCCATATAGCCAGGAGCCGCCATCGTCAACAATGGTGTTGGGAAGCAATTGGCTACAGGAAAGCCCGTTATCATCATGCGTCGCATTGACCTGGAAATCGCAGACACGCATAGTCATCCCATTCAGCGAGGCTGAAGGATTAGCATACGGATAGTTATCAAAGTTCGCTATCGTTTTGCGGGGCAACATGGCCTGCGCCCATACCCACGAACCAGCACGCACAGACAGTGTCGTCTGCACGCTAAGCGTTACCTGCACTTGCGGGGCTATGCGCACTTCCAGCTTACAGCCAGTCGAGCAATCGATGCTGGTTTGTTGCTGCGCTATGTTAATAAGTGGAGTCGGCAAGGGTTGAAGCGGCGCGTTTGGCTGGACTTTGAGGACAATACCACCCAGAGCGATTAGTGGATAATGCGGGGAAAGCGTAATCACCATGCCTGGTTGCAGGGCATGGCAATTCTGACCAATCGCGCTATTCAAAGACCGGACAGTAGCAGGAGCGGCGTCGCTGAAAATTTGTCCTGCATCGGTCATGCGCATTTGTGTCGTCAGGATTTCGTCACAATTGTCGCCCGTTTGCACTGTATAAAGCAGCGAGCCGGGCTGCGGCAAAATGGTAGGAAACGCTGGATAAGGCGTTGGCGCGAGAGTGGGAGGACTACCCAGATTATAAAAGTACGTCGTCAATGCCGGAAGGATGCGCTGACCGGCACCGGTGCCAAAGAGAAACGCGGGGAACGCAAGGATGAGCAGCACAGGGATAAGTAACAACAAGCGCCAGGGTATAGCGTGCAGAACGACACGTAAATTTTCAGTAGGTGTGCTGCGCCGGTATATACGACCCGCCATGATGCCTCCCATCCCAGGTGAAGAGCAAATTCCAGTGCATATTATAGCAACGGGCGGGAGAAATTACCAACGATATGACCCAATATGCCTGTTAAGGTAGATAAAATGTACTTTTCCACACAGGTTACTGTATACTTGCTACAAGTTACACAATTTCAAGGATGGTATCGTACTTCATGCAAAACCCGGTTAAAATTCTGGTTGTCGATGATAGCCCCACTATATGTTTATTTATGACGCGCGCGCTCGAAAAAGCCGGATACCGCGTAATCACGGCCTCAAATGGAAATGAAGGATTGCAAAAGACGCTCTACGAGCGTCCACAGTGTATAGTAGTAGATGTGGTATTGCCGGGCATAAGCGGCTTTAGCCTCTGTCGTCAAATCCGCGCCCTGGACCCACAGAGGCGCATTCCTATAATTATGGTCAGTACGAAGAATACGCCTCTCGATCAAAGCTGGGGCCTGCGCCAGGGAGCGGACCGCTACCTTCCCAAACCGTTTTCAGACGCAACGCTGGTGCATATGGTTAACGAAGTGATGCAGGCCCGCGCAACACGCTAAGTTTTGGCTCTGAGCCGGTTAGCGACCGCCCATAGTGAGCGCCATAATGGCATTCTGGACATGCATCCTGTTCTCGGCCTGGTCGTAAACGACCGATTGCGGGCCGTCGATAACGGCATCGGCCACTTCGACGCCCCGGTCGGCTGGCAAGCAGTGCATGTAGATGGCATCCTCTTTTGCCAGCGACATACGGCGCTCATCACAAATCCAGCTTTCGTACTGGCGAATAGTGTCTACCATCTTTGAGGTGTCCTGTACAGCAACCAGCGGCCCCCAACTCTTGGGATAGACGACATCCGCTCCGACAAAGGCTTCGTCCATGTCATGCACAATTTTGAAGCTGCCCCCGGTTTTGCGCGCATTACTGGCGGCATTATCGAGAATTTCCGGCATCAATTCAAATTCGGGAGGATGAGCCAGCACCACATCTGCGCCAAACTGGGTGAACAATTCGATCACCGACTGCGGCAAAGAAAGCGGCTTGGTATATGATTTGGCATAGGCCCACGACATCACTATCTTCTTGCCCTTCACATCGCCTTTCTTCTCGATGCAGGTCATAAGGTCGGCCATCGCCTGGCAGGGGTGGTAGACATCGCACTGCATGTTGATGACAGGCACGCTGGCATGTTCCGCCACGTCGCGCAGGTATTTATTGCCATCGCCCCAGTCGCAATGGCGAATAGCGATGCCGTGACCATACGAGGAAAGAATCTTACCAATCTCTTTAGGCGTATCACCGTGTGAAATCTGCATTTTATCCGGTTCGAGGAAAATAGCATGTCCGCCCAGGCGCGTCATACCGGCCTCAAATGAGTTGCGCGTGCGCGTAGATGAAAAGAAGAAAAGCATGAAAAGGGTTTTATCTTCCAATAGACGCGATGGAAGATCAAGCCCCCATTTCATTTTGAGATCAGAGGCAAGTTGCAGTACGGTTTCAAGTTCTTCCTTGCTCCACTCCTGGGTGCCGATGAAGTCTTTACCTCGTAAGTTGGTTTTCATGTGTTGTCATCCTCTCTTGTTAGTTTTAGCCTGTCATCCCAATTTTTGTCTGTCATCCTTCGCTGCGCTCAGGATGACACCTTCCACTCTCGTCTCGCCGAATTCGTTCCTGAAAAACCTGCCCCGCTATTCATCTGGCATAATCCAGGTGCCGGTTTGATCGGCTAAAGCTGCGCCGATGGTTTCTGGCATGGTAATCAGGGCGGCGCGGCCACCGCGTTCCAGGTAGTTGATAACGGCCTGGATTTTGGGTCCCATGCTGCCTTTCGCAAAATGCCCTTCTTGATAATACTGTCGAGCTTCGCTCAACGTGATGCGTTCGAGTTCACGCTGGTCGGGCTTCTTGAAATTGAGCGCGACTTTCTCTACGGCGGTTGAGATGAGCAGGAGATCGGCCTGTAACTCGCTGGCGAGCAGGCTGGAAGCCAGGTCTTTATCAATCACAGCTTCGATACCTGAAAGTTTGCCCGATTCATCGCGTACTACAGGGACACCCCCACCACCCACAGCAGCCACGATAAAGCCATTCTTGATAAGGGTATCGATGGCGTCACGCTCGATGATCTCCTTTGGCAGAGGCGAGGATACGACGCGCCGCCATCCGCGCCCGGCGTCCTCAACCATGACCCAGCCTTCGCCCTGCATTTTGGTCCGCGCCTCTTCCTCTTTATAGAATGAGCCTATTGGCTTGCTGGGACTATGAATGGCCGGATCATTGCTATCTACCAGTACCTGCGTCACCACTGTAACGCACTGGCGCGCGATGCCACGCCGCAGAAATTCGTTATGTAGAGCTTGCTGGATCATATAACCAATCGCGCCCTGCGTATCCGCGCCACACGAATCGAGCGGCACCGGGTGCAAGACGCCACTGGAGAGTTCAGAGCGCAACAGGATAAAGCCCACCTGCGGCCCATTGCCATGCGTAATGACCACGTTCCAACCTTGCTCAATCATTTCGGCGATATGCTTTGCAGTCTCGCGCACCGCGTCAAACTGATCGGGTACCGTCTTGTGCGCCTCGTCCTTAATCAGTGAGTTGCCCCCGATGGCAACAACCGCTAATTTACTCATTTCTCCTCCATGATGAGAGGAAGCATGGCATAGAAATCGGCGCACTGCACAACTTCGTTAGCTGGCACCTGGTCCAGCGTGGTATGCGCCCAGTGTTCCTCGCCAGGGCCAAAGCCAATCGAGGGAATGCCAGCCTTGCCCATCCAGTAGGTAGCATTGGTGGAAAAAACCCACTTGCTCGTCTTCGCGGGACGACCATAACAGCTTTCAAAGGTCGCCCTGCCCGCCTGCACAAAGGGATGGTCTTCCGCTAAAGACCAGGCGGGGAAGATTTTTTCAACAGGAAAGGCGAAGCCGGTATAGCTGGGTTCCTCGTACATAGGTACGACGATCTCAGCAAGATGCGCGTTGGGCAGGGCGCGTAGTTCGTTCAACACCACCTCTTTCGTCTCGGCGGGATGCATTCGACGATCAAGATAAATTGAACACCCGTCGGGAACGGCATTGAGCGAGACGCTATGCGTGCTGGTACTGGTGACGGTGATAGAGCCAGGCCCCAGAAATGGGTCAGGGCGCGTCTTTAGCTCTTCGTGCAGTCGCTCGATGCCTTGAATAAAGGGAAGAGCTTTGTAAAGCGCATTATCACCGCGTTCGGGGGCGCTGGCATGGCAACTGCGCCCCTTAAAGGTGACACTGATCTCGGTGCGCCCGCGATGGCCGCGATAGATCTCCATATTGGTAGACTCGCCAATCACCACGTAATCCGGGCGAATAC
>JBOGTO010000182.1:0-3929 GCA_050695155.1 Ktedonobacteraceae bacterium | reverse complement strand
GGTTGAGTCCTCCAACCAGAGCTGAGCCATCGTTTCCTGTGAAGCCCATAGATCATCCTTTCTTTTCTTTAGTCCCTGGTTGGGTACCACAGGTTCGTTGATCCACCAACCCATACATACTTACGTGCCGTGAGGCCAGCAATCGCTGATTCGGTCGCGCTGTCTGCGACATTGGCGGTGGCTGGCGTGGTATTCAGGGTCAGAGTATTGGCGGCTGATCCCTGATTGACCACCCAGACCTCTTGCCCATTGATGGTTCCCGGCTGCAAGGTGATACCAGTTCTTGCGGCTGCTGGTGTGACAAGCGCAATGCCCACCCCTGCGGTAGCAATCTGCCCATTCGCGCCGGGGTCTGGTGAAGTCGCGCTCATAGCGGATGCAAGGCCCCCGCCGCTAATCTGCGCGGTGAGCGTGGCCCCGTTGTCGCTATAGAATTTGAGCGATGCGCCGTTCAGCACCTGTAAAAGCTTGTTGAGCGTATCGACGTTGACGTAGGTATTCAACCCATCGCCCTCGCTAAAGGCGCTGGTGTTGGGAATCTGTGCCATCTAGCTATATCCTTTCTTTAATGCTGGTGAAGTGTAGGAACGCAATTCATCGCGCCCTGGATAATGTTTGCAGACGGGAAGAGAAATGGTAGGGCAGGGAGCCGTACCCGTCCTGCTGGCAACGTGATTCGGTTGGGGTTGCGTGAGGCATGTTGGTCGCCCTCCCACCAGGACAAGCACAAGGCCCCCACCCCTCTCCGCATCCGCCCCTTGTCCCTACAGGGCGGGGATACACCTCCCTTTCCGGCTAAGCTAGATGCCTCTGTACAGGCTACGATAGTCGAGGCACGCTCCGCCCCACTCGTGCCGTATTTTATACGAAATTACATCCTGCGTGAAATTCAATCCGAATAACGGCTGGTCCTGCACGAATAGTGCAGGATTGACTTGCCCGCCTACGAAGCCGATCTCGATGGTGTCGATCACTTTAGGGTCAGCAGCGAAGAACCATTGTGATGTGTTCGTCAACTGCGGGCTGACGATGGGCGTTACGTAGCCCAACATGGGGTTGATGTCGTTGTTCACCGAACCCGGTACGCCTGCCGACTTCGTTACTACCATCGCTACAAACTCTAGCTCTGGTGGGACGATCAGGAAACTGGGTCGCAGTCCTAAACGTTTGCCCGCGAAATTGGTCTGTTCGCGCATGGCTGTTACGCCCGTCTGCATGGCTGCCGTACTCAATGCCGCGCTGCCCAGGTTGCTGTGCGGCGCGCCCGATGTGAAGAGCGCGTTACCGTCATAGATGTTGGGGTTGCTGCTCAGGAAAGAGTACACAAATTCGGCCAGCGTGTAGGCCGCCGCTACAGCCAGTTTGGTCGGGATTTGCTTGATAGCGAATAGGTCGTCATTGACGATAGTTTCACGCGCGACCGTGACCAGGTTGCCCCGTTTGGTGGGAACGTAGGTGGCCGCGCTATCCGTCAGTGAGATGGTGCTGTAGGCCGTATCTTCCGCAACCGTACTCAATGAGCCAAACGCGCCCAACCTGACGCGGGTCTGTTGCTTAAAATCCTTAATAGGAGCGATTGTGACGAAGCGTTGCCATTCCGCCGGCCACGCCTGGTAGTCCTTTAGCAGGCGCTTGTTCATGCTCGTACCCAGCAGATACGAGAACGAGGCGGTGGTAGTATCCGCTTCGGTGATACGCATTAGCGGCGCATTTTCCGAGACGCGGATAAGGCCCAGCGTCGAGCGTTCGCTGAATCCTGCTACGCTGGCATCGCCGGTCACGCGCGCGTAGGCTTCGCGGATGCTGCTGAAAGCGCGAATGTTGCCCAGGCGGCTTGTATCGATGTCCAACTCGAACATACCATCAAAGGCTGCCTGGATTTTCTCGGCTTCGCTAATCATCTGGCCCGTCGCGGGTTTCTCATAGCCATTGCCGGTGATGATGCCACTGGCGTGTAATCCTGCCAGCATCGAGCGCAGATTGCTCATGCTCGTTTCCAGTTCGGCGCTCTCAAAAACGCGCCCGCTAAACTGTTGACGCAAGTGCTGTTGCGCCGCCTCTGGCAACTGCGACTCCATCAATCGCCGTTCCAGGCGCAACGCGCACTTTTCACGCTGAATTTCGGCCAGCGCCGTACTAATAGCGGCCTGCTGCGCTTCCAGCATACGGCCCTGCTCGCCCGTGCCGTTCTCTGGCGAACCGGTGTCGGGGATGGTATTGGAGGGAGGAGGAGCATTGCCGCTTTGCGTTTGCTCCTCTGATGCCTGTTCCAGAGATTCGGAGGTCATCATGTGGGGTTCTCCTTGTGTGTCGTGGTGGTGTAATATGCGCTGGAACGACCCGCCAGCGCTGGGGCGTGTGACAATATCACACGAATTGAGGGAAAGCACGCGCGTCACCTGCTTCGCCTGGCGCTCCTCGGAGGGTTGCCAGTTGCCGAAGATGTCGATGGAAAGGCCAATCAGGTCGGGCCTGTCCAGCGCCACCGCTTCCTGGATGATGGACCAGAGCCACGCCGCCGCTTCGAGAACATGCAAAGTGGCATCGACCCGGCCATGCTCTGATCCGGCAGCAGGCGGCACATGTTGCGCGTCCTTGTAAAACCCGATCATATCGCGCACCGAACGGGTCTGTTGATCGGCCTCGCTGCGTCCGTGATCGGCGTAGGCGCGCGCTCCATCGATCATATGCGCGATATGCTGCAAGGCCTGCTCATTATAATAGTAGCCATTGGCGCTTTTCCCGCCCTTGATAACCGTCACGCGCACATCGTGGCCTCGCGCATCAAGCGTCTGGCCTTCGCAAATGTGACCCGCGATATGCATGATGCCCTGCTGCATCGCAACGGTCTGCGCCTTCTTCACGCTTGCCCCTCTTCCCGGTCAAGGCCCAGCATCAGCGTTCCCAGGTGTCGTTCGCGCGCCGAGTTATTGCCCTGTTGCGCCATCCATAACGCTTTGCTGTTAGCAGTCGGAAGCTGCTCATACGCTGGCAGGCCATGTATCATCGCCAGAGCCGTTGGCGCGAGATCTGCTGGCCTATCGGGCATTTCAACCTGCTGATCGAGCATGGGATGTTGCAGGTCGGGCAGCGCGGGATCAACCAGCGCCGGGCCAGGCATATCCAGCCCGGCAGGTCGATCATACAGATCAAGATCGGGCATCAGCGGATCGGACATCATGGGAACGTCCGATGCCGCCAGTATAAACAGGCCGCGTGGCCGATCAAACTGCAAAAGGTCTCCTGTGGCGGGGTCAGCATCGAACGGCGCAAACGCATCGATGCCAGGACTCGTCAGATCAAATGGCCGTAGGGGCGGCACGCTGGCAAATGGCTTGCTGAAGGTGGGCGCATTGCCCTGCGCCGGAGGAAGTGGTGTTGGCATGGTCAGCTTTGCCGGGTCAGCAATGGGCAGGGCATTGCCAGCTAGGTTCAACTCAAAGTAGTTGATCGCCGGGTCAATGCCGAGTAGCTGCATATCGCCATAGGGATCAGTGCTGCTCAAAGGCGGCACAGCAATGTTCTGCGGTGGCGTGCTGTCAGTAAAATTGCCGCCCGCTAAACTGGTCTGCGGTGTCGAAACGCCGGCCAGGTTGAGATCAGGCATACCCTGACCCGCGCTGGCAGGATACGCTGGCGGCGTCAGCATAGAGCTGGCGTTGTCGCTATACATAGCGAAAAACCTCCTGGAGATGTGGATGATGTGGGGATCAATCCGGTGGAACATGCTACGAGGAAAACAATGTGGAGCGAAGCCGCGACCTATTCCGCTCGCTTGCTTCAAACGAAGTATAACCGCTTGCTTGCCTGTTGTCAAGTGCCATTGTCAAGCGTCGCCCAAGAGGCGTCAATTTAACGAAAAGATCGTAATGATCCGTAGGGGCGAGGGTGGTGTTGGGAGGGGAGGGGACCCTTGTGGTCGCCCGCGT
>JBOGTO010000181.1:0-6384 GCA_050695155.1 Ktedonobacteraceae bacterium | reverse complement strand
TTTAAGCGCTAGAAATGGGTACGCGGGCGGCCCTAAAGGCCCCCACCCATCCCAACACCACCCCCGCCCCTACGGATCATGGATAACGGACCTTATAATGGATACGAAGAAGAGGAAAACACATGAGCAACTATACGGATGGTATGACGTTGGAGGGACAGATTGGGCAGGTGTTGATGGTGGGTTTTCCGGGGACGACGGCGTCGCGGGAAGTGATTGAGCTGATACAACGCTATCATGTTGGGAATATTATTTTGTTTTCGCGCAATGTGCGTGACGCGCAACAGGTGCATTCGCTGACGCATCAATTGCAGAAGGCGGCGCGGGAAGCGGGACATACGTATCCATTGCTTATAGCCATTGACCAGGAAAATGGCATCGTACAGAGATTGGGGGAGGCGGCCACGCTTTTTCCGGGCAATATGGCGCTGGGGGCGATTGGGTCGAATGATGTTGCTTATGATGTGGCGTTGGCGACCGGGCGCGAATTGAAGGTGCTGGGTATCAATATGAACCTGGCTCCGGTGCTTGATGTGAATAATAATGCCGCCAATCCGGTGATTGGTGTGCGCTCATTTGGCGAAGACCCTCAGTTAGTGGCGCGGCTGGGTTCTGCGATGGTTAAGGGGTATCAAGAGGCTGGCATTATCTCCTGTCTCAAACATTTTCCTGGTCATGGCGATACCGCCGTTGATTCGCACCTGGCATTGCCACTGATTCCGCATTCGCTCGAACGGCTGGAAGCGGTGGAATTGGTGCCGTTCCGGCGCGGTATAGCGGCAGGGGCTGGAAGTGTGATGGTCGCGCATACGGCTTTTCCGGCGCTGACTCATGATGATGCCTTACCCGCGACGCTCTCGTCCGCTATCGTACAGGGTTTGCTGCGCGAGCAGATGGGGTACGAGGGCGTCATCGTCTCAGATTGCCTGGAGATGCGGGCCATTTCGGATACCTTTGGCTCCGAACTCGCGGCAGTCATGGCATTGCAGGCGGGTATCGACCTGGCGCTGGTTTCGCATACCGGTACAAGGCAAAGGGGTAGCTTTGAGGCCATAAGGGAGGCGGTATTGACAGGCGAACTTTCTGCGCAGGTAGTGCAGCAGGCGGCGGAACGCATCGTGAAGCTGAAAGCGCGTTATCTTTCCTGGGATATTACGGCGGTGGACGTTGATTATGCAGCGCACGCGCGATTGCAGGATCGGGTGTATGAATTATCAACTACTCTAGTGCGAAACGAGGACGCACTCTTGCCGTTACGTCTGCAAGCGGGAGAGAACATTGTAATAGTCTCTCCGCCGAGAAATACGATGACAATGGTGGAGGATCGTTATTATTCCGATGAGATGCTGCTGGATATTCTCCGACCCTATTCCAGCAATGTGAGTCTACTACCCGTTGCATCTGACGCTGATTACGAAAAGCTATTGAGTTCGACAAATGAGAAGGATATTTTCATTGTAGCGACAGTAAACGCGCACCTGGACGAAGCGCAGGCCAGCGTCGTGCGCTTTCTTATAGCCTATAAAAGACGAGTGATAGGGATAGCGGTGCGCAACCCCTATGATTTACAGGCTTTCCCGCAATTGCGCACGTACCTCGCTACCTATGAATATACACGACCAGCACTGGTCGCTGCCGCGCGCGTGCTTTTTGGAGAACGCGAAGCGCGAGGGCATTTACCCGTGAGCGTTTCTGCATAGATTGACATATGCTCAAGTGGCTTGTACACTTGTACCAGAAGAAAAACGTGGGGTTGGACAAACCTTTAATCGGCGAGCTGGACTGGACAGGTAAAGCGAAAGGACAAAAGAAATGGCCCGGCACATTGAAAACGAGGTAGAGTACTATTACGATTCCCACTCCACCCAGGAGGACCTGATGGGGGAAACGGCCTTCCATCGCGCGCTGGTGAGCTACCTCGTAGAGGTGCTGAAGTGGTTGTTTCAGGGGCAACTGTATGCTATTTACGACAACCTCAATGTCTACCAGACGGCGGATTTTCACGAATATCCCGTCGCCCCGGACGTGGCGATTTTCAAAGGCATTGTCTATAAGCCCCTCATTCGTAGTTGGCGTATAGGCAAGAACGGACCTGCGCCCCAGGTGGTTTTCGAGATTGCCTCGGAAGAAACATGGAAGAAGGACTTGCGGGAAAAACCTTCGAGGTATGCTAGTATGGGGGTGCAAGAATACTTTGCCTATGATCCCCATGAAATCCCCTTGTCGGCCAGTAGAAATCGGCGCTTGTTTGGTTGGCGGCTCGATCAAGACAGCCAGAGTATGAAGGAGATGCAACCTCGCCCCGATGGTTCGCTATGGAGCGCGAGCCTCGAAAGCTGGCTGGTGCCTGACGGAACTATGTTGCGTCTTTATGATCGCAACGGTCAGATGAGGCTTACTGGCATGGAAGCGGAGGCGCAGCAGAGACAAATTGAGGCGGGGCAGAGACAAATTGAGGCCAGACGCGCGCAAGCCGAGGCTCAACGGGCGGACGCTGCCGTTCAACAAGCTGAGGATGCAACTCAGCGAGCGCAAGTGTTTGCTGAAAAATTGCGCTCATTGGGCATCGACCCGGAGCAACTGATATAGGTTTATGCCATAAGATAGAGGAACCGATGGCCGATAAACAAGCACACAGTACACCTCCAGACCATCTTGCCGAGCAGGGCAGGTTGAAGATTCGCTGGGCGGAACTGCACCAGCGCTTGCTTCAGAGATTACGCAAGCAGTTTAGCGAGACGAAGCCTTTCGCGGGAATGACTATCGGCATTTGCTTGCATGTTGAGCCTAAGACTGCTGTGTTGTGTGCGGTCTTGCAGGCAGGTGAGGCCAATGTTGTGATTACCGGCAGTCCTGGCACGACTAAGAACGATGTGGCGGCTGCGCTCAGGCAGGGCGGGGTGATTGTGTATGGACAGCAGGAGGATGATAGCGCGCGGCATCAAGAGAACATTCGCCAGGTCTTGTCGCATGATCCACATTTGCTTTTGGATAATGGAGCCGATCTGATGGCGATGTATCTGGCGCATCCGGGTCAGGGGCGCGTTATTGCCAGCACCGAGGAGACTACGACGGGAGCGAATCGTTTGCGAGATGAACTGCGCGACATACTGACTGTGCCTACCATTGTCATCAATGATAGCCCGCTCAAACTGATAATGGAGAATGAGCATGGCGTGGGGCCAACTATCGTCGAGGGCTTTATGCGTGAGACGAATTTGTTAGTACAATCGCGCCGTTTTGTGGTCTTCGGGTATGGCTCGGTCGGACGCGGCATCGCGCGTACTTTGCGCAAACTGGGTGGTCATGTGACGGTGGTGGAACCAGACCCCATTCGCGCGCTCGAGGCGGTACTTGATGGTATGGTTGTCACACCGCTCGATGAAGCGTTGAAGAGTGGCGAAGTGTTCTTTACTGCGACAGGCAGGCCAGGCGTGATTGCGGGTGAGTCAATAGATCGCTTGCCCGATGGAGCTATCCTGGCGAACGCGGGTCACTTTTCCTGGGAAATCGACATTGCTGAATTGAGGCGTAGAGCGACCAGCATTGAACGCTTCCGTGAATGGGTTGAACTCATCACGCTTGAAGATGGCAGGCGTATCACGCTGTTAGCTTCTGGCGAGATGCTTAACCTGGCGGGCGGTGGTGGCAATCCCATCGAGACGATGGACCTGGGGCTGGCTTTACAGGCTCAATCGTTGGCATACCTGGCTGCTCATTACAAGCAACTCCCGGTTGGGCCACAACCGGTGCCAGGGGAGATCAACGCTACTGTAGCTCGCTGGATGGTTGAGAATCTTTCGTTCGGAAGTTCTGTTTCATTGACTGTGTGAGGCGATGTGATAAACGCGGCTCCGATTCAACTGACAATTCGCTTGCTTGGCGCGCCTGAAGCGTTGTGCGCCGGAACCCCATTGTTGCTGCACGATCAGAAAGCGCGCGCGCTGCTCTATTACCTGGCGGCTACAGGACAGCCGCGTTCGCGTGATTATCTCGCCAGCCTGTTATGGAGCGAGTCGCTTGAGAGCAATGCGCGTCACTCGCTGCGTTCGAGCCTGTATCATATGCGACAGGCTTTGCAGGCGCGTGGCGCGGATGATGTGCTGAGTGGCGAGGGCGATACCATATGCCTCAAGTTGGCCGACGATGCGTGCGATGTGGCGCATTTTCGCCGCTTGCTGGAACGTGGTAGCGCGGATGCTGTCGATAGCGTTCCTCACCTGGATCAGGCAATCGCGCTGTATCGTGGCCCACTGCTGCAAGGTTTTAGCGTTTCTGATGCTCCTTTGTTTGAGGAATGGGTACGCGCTGAAGAGTCGGCATTACGGCAGGGTTATCTCGATGCGCTGCAACGATTGATAGCGCTGGCGGAAAGGAACGGAGCGTGGGATGAGGCCATTGTCTATGCTCAGCGTATCGTGCAGGCGGACCCACTATCCGAGCAAATGCAGCAGCGCCTGATACAACTGTACCTGCGCAGCGGGGCGATTGGGCAGGCTTTGCGCCAGTACCGGCAGTTCGAGGCAACGTTACAGCAAGAGCTTGGTCTTACTCCTTCGCCCGAAACGTGGGCCGCTATTATGACTGCTATGGAGAAGCGGCGCAAGACGAAACGTGAGGGAGGCGCGCGCCTGATGGCATCCGCGCCATTCGCCGGACGCGATGATGTGTTAAAGAAATTGCGCTCTCTTGCTCAGCTTGCGGCGTCCGGGCAGGGTATGACGGTTGTGATACAGGGTGAAAATGGCATCGGCAAAAGCCGCCTGCTGGATGAACTGATTAGCGCCTTATCGACATCCACAAAGTCCTGGAGCATTCTGCAAGGTTCCTGCTCGCCTTTTGATGATTTACTTTCCTATGGCCCTTTTCTCGACGCCTTTCAAAACGCGAACGCGGGCGATTTAACCGATTTGCTGGTGGATACGCGCGGCAATAGCGCGGATGAGCAAGGACGCTTTGAGTGGCGCGTTTTGCAGGCGTTGCGCACACTCACACGCGATGCACCGCTTTTGCTGACGATTGATGACCTCCAGTGGGCCAACAATACGACGCTGCATCTCTTCGGCTTCCTTGCCACGCGCTTGCGTTCCCTGCCTGTATTATTGATGGGAACGGTACAACGTGTTGAAGCTGTACCCGCTCTGCAACGGCTGGTGACACTGGGGCGGCGGCGCGGAGATGCGCAAACTATTGCTCTCTCGCCTTTGACGCAGGAGGGTGTGAACTCGTTCATAACCAGCCTGGGCATCTCCATAGCGGCGGCTCCATCGTTGGCCGAGTGGCTGTACGAGCAGTCGGGGGGAAGTCCGTTTATTCTCAAGGAGATTATCGCTCAGTTACGAGCGGAAGCTATTCTTTATAGCACACCTGATCGGGCAGCGCATCCATCAACAAAAAAGCAGCATGAATTGCGCCTGGATACCGGTCGTTGGTTACGTTGGCGATCAACCTGCACATTGCCGGAAACCACCCATGACCTTGTTACGTGGCGTCTGGAAAACCTCTCATCTGTTGACCGGTCTCTGCTCGATATGCTGGCGGTTGCCAACCAGCCTCTGCCCCTGGCGCTCTTGCGCGATATGTCGGGCCTGCCGGAAGACCAGCTTTTGCCAGTAGTGGAGAAGCTGGTTGCAAGTGGATTGGTGGTCGAGTCTGGCAAGGATATGTATGCTTTGCCGCACCAGTTGTTGCGCGAGGCGTTGATGCTGCCTCTGAGCCATTTGCGGCAACGTGCCATTCATCGCCAACTGGCAACGCGGCTGGATGCGTGTCCCGCACTGCAAAAGAATTTTCCCCTGCGCCAGATCGCCCTGCACGCGGTGATCGGTGAAGACATTGAGCGAGCGCGTCGTTATGGCCTACAGATACTCGATGAACTGGCGCGGGATAACGCCAATACGCAAACGCTCGATTTCCTGCATCACCTGTATGATCTGCTCGCGCCTTCGGCTTCGCTCGCCGAACTATTGCGCCTGGCACGCTCGCTAGGGCAGGCGCATCAAACGCTCGGCCAGCTTGATGAAGCCGCCACCTGGTATGGACGCGAACGCGAGTACGCAGAAAAATTGGGCGATGCTGTCGCGCAAGTGATGGCGCATTTTGCGGCGGGTGAGCTTGCGCTCGTCGCCAACAACTACAACGATGCGGCGCAAGCGGCCACTAAAGGGCTTGACTTGAGTGCATCTTTGCGAGATGGGCAGCGGGCTTCACTGACGGCGCGGGGGCATCGGCTGCTGGGCGCGGCGCTGGCGATGGAAGGCAGCGATCTCCCGGCTGCCGAACATCACTTACAAGAGGCCGTCGCCGCTCACAAGCTTAGCGATAATCAGGAAGACCTGTGCGCGGTGCTGTTTGAACTGGGCAACGTAGCTGCGCAGCGTGGAG
>JBOGTO010000180.1:0-65800 GCA_050695155.1 Ktedonobacteraceae bacterium | reverse complement strand
CTAGTACACCATCTCATTTAATGGAGCCTTCGTAAATACCCATCACGGTGTCGAGGAATTTGAGGGCATCGGGCTTTTTGCGCTGGAACGAGTTGCGGCCTATGATGGAGCCGAAGCCGCCGCCATCACGGATAGCGCGAACTTCTTCAAAGAACGGCTCATCGGCTGTGGATGCGCCACCGGAGAAGATGACGATGCGGCGACCATCGAAGGCGCTTTGTATGACGTTGCGCACGCGCTCTGCCTGGGTCGAGATGGGAATCTCGTACTTCTGGTAGACTTTTTGCGCCTCGGCCTGTTCGACTTTCGCGCTGGGCAGTTTGACTTTGATAATGTCCGCGCCCAACTGTGCGGCAATTTGCGCGGCGTAAGTCACGACATCAACTGCCGTTTCCCCTTCTTTGCTGATGCTGCTGCCACGAGGATAGGACCAGACCACGACCGCCAATCCGGCGGCTTTGGCTTCCTCGGTAAGCTCGCGCAACTGCTGGTACATTTCGGTGCGCTCGGTTGACCCCGGATAGATGGTGAAGCCGACGGCGACGCAGCCCAGGCGCAGCGCATCACCTACGCCAGAGGTGATGGCAGATATAGGATCACGCTCGTCATTGAGTACGTCACGATTGTTACATTTGAGAATCAGGGGAATGTCCCCGGTGTAATCAGACACGCCCGCCTCCAGAAAACCTAGCGGCGCGGCATAGGCATTGCAGCCTGCTTCGATGGCAAGCTGGAAATGGTAGCGAGGGTCATACGCGGCAGGATTAGGCGCAAAGCTACGCGCGGGGCCATGCTCAAAGCCCTGGTCAACCGGTAGAATAACCATCTTACCGGTACCACCCAGGCGACCATGATTGAGCATTCGCGCCAGGTTCGTGCGCACACCGGGATTTTCGCTGGCATACCAGCTTAAAATTTCATGTATTCGTTCATTCATCGCTTCGTTCCTTCTTCTCCTCATCAAGCTAAGGTGAGTCACGACAGTGTGACCACTATCATTGTATCACCTGTCGGCGGCACTCTGAAAATGGAACCGATTACCAGTGTTTCAGCAGGTGTGCCACCTTGCCACCGGGTGTCAGTTCATAACGAATGCGGTCGGGGTTGACATCCTTGACTTCTTCCGCCTCGTCAGCCGCAACAATGGTATCACGCGGATGCACCACCTGCCAGATACTGGCGACTACCCCCGGCTCCTCTTGCCGATACACAAAAGTACGCGGTACTTTAGACTTGTTCGCCAGATGTTCAGCCTTGCCGAAGTATTCTTTGGCCCGTTGGTCTTCAAGGTAAGGATCAACCACCTCGAACATACTGGGTGTGCGAGCTACTTTACGATCTCCTACATATAAGAATACGATTGGGCGACCTTCCGCGCTACTGATGGCGGAGCGAATCACCGTGTCATTATGCCCATCTTTAGCCGTCAAGACAGCCAGCACGGAATCTGGGATACGCCTCACAAAGCCCGTCGTTACCACCGGCATATGGCCCCTCTGCGTTTGCAAGCGATAATTCACCAGAGCGATAAGCATCCCTAAACCCGCAACGGAGCCACCAAAAATCGTCGCCAGTGGCTTTGAAACCAGGTTAGTGGACCACGCCGTAAGTACCAGCACCGTTGTCACTATGCCCAGCCAGAAATCAATACGCTTCCAGAGGTCATGCAAGCGAGCGCGCATGGTAGTAGCAGGGGCAGCCAGAGCCAGGATGGCCTCTGGTTCCAGCCCACCGGGATGAGATGCGCCATTCAAATTACTGTTATCAGCAGCTTTGTGCAATACTTCATTGACATCATGGGTGAGGTCTTTCGAGACCTCATCGTTGCTCATGCTCTTACCGGCGCCATTCCGTAACTGCCGGGCTAAATTACGCGCCACCTTTCTTTCGCGGTGTCGCACAATGTCCAGCCCCAGACAGGTCAGAGTAAATGCGCCCAGCAGACCAAAAGCATACATATCACCCAGGATATTGATATTTCCCCGCACGGCAATAAGCACCAGAATAGGGATGGCCGTCACAATAGCAATCGAATAGTGCGGAGTTCCGCGCAGTTTGTTCCGTTTAAGAATGAAGGCGGGGAAAAATTCCATGCGCGACAAGGCCATAAACACATGATACGCTCCAATGATAGCGGTGTTACTGGCAAATACCAGCAAGGCGCTCGCGCTAATCGCCACCTCGGTTTGCAGAATGATACTGCCATACTTGCCGCCGAGCAGCGAGATCACCTGAGTGGAAAGATAAGGATCATCTACAACACTCTTTGGAAGTAAGAGTGTTGAGAGCATAGTCAGCACCGGACTGGTTATGCCAATGGTTAAAACCACCAGCAAAAGCGCCATGCCTGCCACTTTCTTGCGAGGAGTCTTCATGACAGGCGAAAGTTGAGAGATGCTTTCCAGGCCAGAGAAAGCCAGGAACGAGCCAGCAAAACCTACCAGAATAGTAGCCGGTCCTATCACATGATTCTCAAACATCCTGGGAAAGAGCGAAAGAAAGTAGGAGAAAGAAATATGTGAAAAAACGGTAATGAGAATGGCAATGTCACTGGCAAAGGCAATCACCGCCCCCACCAGACTGACCTTCGCGCTTTCGCTGATGCCCACCCAGTTGAGGATACCCAGCAAAATCAATACCACAATGGTAATTTCAAGCACGTATGAACCGATAGGACCTGCAACAACGCTCAGATAGAGCATCCCGGACAGACAACTGATGGCTGCCGTGAGGAAGTAATCAACCAGAATAAACATACCGCCGAGCGCGCCAACCCAACGGTTGATGGCCTGGGCCGCGACCGTGACAACGCCGCCGCCCTGAGGGAAACGATGGGTTACTTCTGCGTATTTCAGGGTAAGCAGCACAAAGACAGACATGGTCAGAAAAACGAAAAAACCCGCAAGGCTACCTACACCGTTAGTACCATACAGGATACCTGGGACATAATAGACGGATGTGCCGATGTCCGCAAAGACGACCGCCCAACAGAGAATCGGCCCTAGCAGGCTTTTTTCCGATTGATGCTCGTCTTCCCCAGACGACGCTTCCGAAGCGTCCGGTGCCGTTGATTCTTGCGCCATAAACCATCCTAATCTTTGCCATGAGCAGTAGATATTTCTTTTGCCATCTTTAGCCGATCTAGCCAGCCATGACACACAGCTACAACTTACGTCATAGCCTTTGTATAGTGTATCATAGGGTTCCATACCCAACAAGGATTTACTGCTCAGGTTTTTGAGCGGGTTGGTGACAATCACCTGCTACAATTGGCACAATACGCGCTCTACATGCAATCGAGACTCATGCATAGTTACTTCAAACAATTTGATACGTTTTTATACAAAGGTGAGCCGGAATTACGTTTATTGACTAGAGAGTATGAAATCATTGGCGCATCCATGGGGACTGCCAGAGGAATTTTGAGAAAAGGTACTCTATAAGGAGTTCGTATGAAATCAAGTAGTAGCAAATTCGACAGCATCTTAGAAGCACTTATCCAACAAAAGCAAGTGTTAGAAGGTTTGCAAGCAGAGAATGAAGCCTTACATCAGCAACTCGCTGATTTGAAAGCAGGTCACGGCGTATTCCTTGAAATTCTGGGTACCCGTATTGCGCTTGCTGGCTCACCTGATACCCATGTCGCTGGCGTAGTTTCAAATGGCACTATCCCGGCGCTCACTATGATGGAAGAGACAGCGCCTGTTCCCGCTGTAACACCAGCGGCGAAAAAAGATGCTGCGCTCCAGGAAACCTGCATCATGCAGGTGGCAGAACCTGATCCCGCCCTTCAGGAAACAACAACTATCGCGGCCACTACCGCTGACCCGGCGCTCCAGCCGACGACCTCTATCTCAAGTGAGACCATGCAGGCGGCAGAGCGCGAAACACTATCACAAGGCTCTGAATTTGTGATCGAGGATGTTTCGGAGAATGAAGAACCTGTGCCAGCCCATGCATCCTCCAATTTTCTTGAAGATGCCCTGGTGGCCGAGTTTTCGTCAGCATCTAACCGCCATGTAGGCAACTGGACAGCCCCGATTACGAATAACCCCACCAATAATGGCCCCATCACCAACAATCCCAACCTGGACGAAGAAGAAAAAGCTGCTCTACGCCGCGCACTCTTGGGCAGCTATATTCTGGAATAAGCAAGGCTAAAGAGAATACACGCGCCTGCCAGTGGTGACCGCAAGATCGCCACTGGCAGGCGCGTGTATTCTCTCTACGGTTATTGAATCGTGAAAGGTACCGTCTTTTGCTGGATAGGAGGGCTGGACTGAACCGCCAACATTACCAGCGTATACGACGTGTTGCCCTGCGGCACCAGGAAAATGAGCGTCCCTGTTGCATTTGTCTGAGAAGCAACCGAAGTGGGAAAATTGGAATCGCTGGTCGGGCTACTAGTAGCGCCCCCAACGGAAAGGCGCGCAATATCGCCGTAATAGGCACTGTAACCATTGGAGGTGGGATTAAAAACGTCCAACGTCACGGTGACGTAAACGTTCCCACTGGTAGCCTGCCTGCCACCCGCGCTCAGGCTTTCCGTTGCGCTCTTCAGCGTCCAGTTCAGCCCGGCGTACTGGAATTGTGTACCGGGAGTCACCGTCTTTGCCTGGTATTTGCTCAGATCTGCCCCCGCGCTAAGCGGAATTTGCATCTGGTTCTCCGTCGCCGTTCCCATCTGGAGTATCAGTTGGCTCAGATCGGCAGGTTGTGATGTTACCGGAAAATCAAGCCAGTTGGACCGCGTGGTTTGCGAATCTGGGCTTATAGGATGCGACTCATTTGTAGGGGCGACCGAGGAATGATCTGATAAAATCAGCCTGGAAACGTCGCTATATAAAAAATCCGGGTTCGAAGTTATCGCATTATTCTCGTTAAATGCGACACGCACGCCTCCTGCTGATAAGTTGCTGTCATCAGGAAAGCTTGCGGCATACTGGACGGAGTTAATAGTAAAATTGATTCCGGCATATGTGAATACCAGGTTCACCTGCTCGCTTGTTGCCCCATTTGCGGTCGTCGTCGGTGTTGTGCTGCCGCTTCCAGGCGTAGAGCCGTTGTTCGTTCCCGTCGTAGCTGTTACATTGCTGACGGGGGTATTAGCGTTGGTAACTGGTGTATTGTGTGGGGGCGTACTACCCTGATTGCCCTGATTATTACTGTTTGATTTATGGAAAAAGAGGGCATAGGCCGCAACACCGCCAAGCACAAGCACGAGCAACAACACAAGGCTCACAATCAAACCAGCCCTGGAACGGCGCGGAACACGGGCGTAATCCGGCACCACATACGTGCCGGGCGCGGGCGTTGGCTGCCGGTCTGGAGATGAAACTTGTTCAGGTGCCTGGTAGGAGGGTTGGTACAATGGCGCGACCAGCGAATCGGGCGGAGGAGGCGGCGCAATAGGGTTGACATCGGTCGTTTGCGCGTAGAACTGTGCGCCAGAAGAAGGTACAGTAGAAGCTGGATAGGCTGCGGGGGCCTGCCCCGAAGTACCAACCAGTTGGGTAGGCGCTATTGCTGTGTTACCAGACGCGCCGTTTCCCGCCTCTGGCTGGGTCGCATATTGAGCGCCTTGCATCGGAATGGCCTGCTGCTCTCCGCTTGCCAGGGCCGTTGGGTGATTCGACACCATACTCAGCGTTGTGCCACACTCAGCACAGAAACGCTGATTGGGTTCCGCAGGTGTACCGCAATTAGGACAGAGACGCGGGGGATTCTGGGCCATACATGAACTCCTTAAACACACAACATTATAGCTATTAAATGAAGTTTAGCTCAACTGCAACATAGTATTATGGTAAACTACTTTCTGGCAATACGCAATAATACCGGACGTTTGCGTTACTATCTTCTGGCTATTCATATAAAAGGGTATAAATGACATCCGTATCCTATGGGTGTATTTGAAAAGGCAGGGTAGCCTGGTCAGTACTATTCTGACCCTGTGGCAAGAATAATAACGTGAAGTCTGTACTCTTTTGTGACATGAGAAAACTCAACGTGCCTGTGACGCCGTTCGCACCAGCCTGAAACGAGACCGGCAATGTGCTATCCACTGCCGTAGCATTCGTGTTGCCAGATTTCAAACGCGCATAATCGTAGGGCGAACCGGTGATGGCCTCCTGCGAAAGCGTATTATCTACGCTGAGCGTCAGCGTAAGAAAACGCGCGCCTCTGGCTGCCTGCTCGCCAGGAATACTCAGGCTGGTAGCCGCGCTTTGTAGCGTCCAGTTCAGCCCATAGTAGACCGCCTGACCAGTAAGAGAAGTCTTTTGTGAAAGATACCTGCTCAGATCTGCCCCCGCTTTCAATGGAATATCCATTTGTGCTTCGTTCGCCGTGCCAATGCGCAATGTCAGCTTCGCCAGGCTGGTGCCGCCGGGTACCGCAAAATCGACGAGGCTGCTTTGTGTTTTTCCTGCCGCCAGGTCTACTTCGCCTTTTACATAGGTAGGTTGGACAACGGTATTACCGGGCAAAACAAGTTGCGCGACATCTTCATACCGCCAGCTTATCTTGATAGAAGTACTATTGGTGGCTTGCAAGTTCAAGCGCACCATGCCATCGCTATGAGTATTGGGGTCATCGAGAAAATTCTGCGCCTGCCGCGCGTTGACAAGTGTGACAGATACTCCTTTATAAGGAAATGAATTTGAGATTGAAGTAGTCGAAATCGAAGATTGTGTTGGCGTAAAGCCGGGAAGCGACGCTCCAGCAGCGCGCGCGACTATAAACACACCACCTCCGATAAGGATCAAAAGCGCCACCAGCGCCAGCACCAATCCGCCGCGACCAGATGATCTCTTTGCCTTTGGTGTACTCGATGTCCTCCACATCGGCTGCTGGTCTTCCCTCGTAAACGCTGGTGATGAAGATGGGTTTTGCGGTCCTGCCGGTCGCGCCTGCTCCACCGATTGAGGAGGATGCGGTACTCCGGCATGAGCCAGTATGGCTTCTGCGGACAGACCACAATTTGCGCAGAAACGCATACCCTCCACTGTAGGTGTGCCACAACGCGGACAATAGCGCGGAAGAACCTGTGCCATAGCAAACTTCGTTTCTTTCCAGTGACAAAACAAAAAACTATGCTACTTGCTAGCTTATTGTAGCACAGTCACCTTGAGAAACAATGGTACAGGTCACACTTCTGCTATCGCCAACGAAACAATTTCACCGAAAGCAACATACATACTAACAGCAGGCCCAGTAGAGCCAGCACGTTGACCCAGTGATCAACCCAGGCCCCACCAAACCACATGTCCTGCATGAGTTTTATCGCGTGAGTCAACGGCAGAAACCAGGCAATTTGCTGAACCACCGGCGGGTAAAGTTTGAGCGGAACCGTCGCGCCCGACAGGTAAAACATGGATAGGAACAAGAGCGTGCCGACGATAGGCGCGACGCGCACGTTCGGCACGATACTCGCCATGAGAAATCCCAGCGCGAAGATGCTCAACACGCTTAATACATAGGCCAGCAACACATTCGGCATACTGCTGGTAATATGCACGTTATAGAAGAGCTTTCCTGCTACTACCAGGATAATCGCGCCTGCGGTTGTCATCAGGAAGTTCGCGCCAAACTGCGCGGACAAAATGGTGAGCGGGTGCAGGGGCGTGGTTTGCAGGCGAAAGAGGATACCGCGTTCACGATAATTGATAATGGCGAATGGTAATGAATAGAAGCCGATGGCAATGATGAGTATGGCAATATAGGCAGGCGTGTAGAAATCGAGCGAACCGTGTCCACCCAGGAAAGCACTGGGCTTATTCCCATAGATCGAGCCGAAGATGAACAGGAAAGCAAGCGGGAAAACCAGCGCGAAATACGCGCCCGGCTCGCGCAAAAACAGTTTAGTCTCGACCCAGGTTAATTTCAACCAGCTATGCATGATCTCCGCTCCTTTAGTCGCGTATGGCGCGCCCGGTCACTTGCAGGAAAACATCTTCTAATGTCGGTCGCTCGGTGTGTAGATCGTGGTAACGAATGCCGCTGCCAGGTAGCGTCGTTACTACGCTGACCAGCAGGGCATCACCATCGCCTTTGCCGGAGATGATAACGCGATCTTCTACCTGCTCAATATAGGCCACCTCTTGTAAAGCACGCAGGCGTTGCAGATCGGGAACGCCGTCTACCGTAAAAATGACGCGATTATCCGCCCCCAGTTTGCTCACCAGGTGATGCGGCGCATCGAGGGCAACGATACGCCCATGATCCACAATGGCGACGCGATCACACAGTCGCTCGGCTTCCTCCATCGAATGTGTGATGAGAAAGACGGTTTTGCCGCGCTCGCGTACCTCGCGCACCATCTCCCACATCGACCGCCGCGCCTGGGGGTCAAGCCCGGTGGTCAATTCATCCAGGAAAACAACTTCTGGGTCATGCACCAGTGCCAGCGCGATAAAGAGGCGCTGCTTCTGCCCGCCCGACAGTTTACCAAAACGGGTGTTGCGTTTCTCGGTCAACCCCACCTGTTTAAGCAAGGCGGTTTGATCTACCGAACTCGGGTAAAACGAGGCGTACAGGTCTAGCGCTTCCCACACTTTGAGACGAGCCTGCAACGCCGATTCTTGTAGTTGCACGCCAATACGCAGGCGCACCTTATATTTGTCGCTCTCTGGGTCCATCCCCAACACCCGAATCGTGCCACCACTAGAGGCACGCAACCCTTCGGCACATTCGACCGTGCTGGTCTTGCCCGCTCCATTCGGGCCGACCATGCCAAAAATCTCCCCTCGTTCCACTTCAAAGGAGACATCATCAACGGCCACTACCGACCCGTAAGCTTTGCGCAGGTGTTCCACCTGGATAACTGCTGGCATGGCTCCTGTCCTTTCTAAGGGATGATGAATCGCATCTTATGAATTGGTTTTGTTATCGTTTGCCAGGTGTCCATTGGTCTTCAATATATCCTGGAGTGCGGCTACATGTTCCGCAAAGGCGCGCCGCCCCATCGAAGTTACCTCGACATAAGTATGAGGTTTGTTATTAATAAAGGTCTTGCAAATCTCAATATAACTAGCCTCTTCGAGCTTGCGTAAATGCGCACCGAGGTTGCCGTCAGTCAACTCCAACACATCCTTGAGGTAGTTGAAGCTCGGCTGTAAATCGCTATCGAGCGAAATCAGCACCGACATGATGCGCAGGCGCGCAGGCTGGTGAATTATCTCATTCAGTTCCGCCACAGCTACCTCCATCGCCAGAAGAGCAAGGCCAGGCCAGTAGCAAACATGGCAAATCCGCCGAATATTGCTTCCCACAGGTAGAAGTAGGCAGGCAACAGATAATAACCTACAATCGCAAGTATCATGACCGATACCGAGCCGATCACAGTTGAAAGGTTGCGGGAGAATATTCCTATTACGATGCCGGCGAACATGATTATGGAGACGAAGAACATAGCACCCTGCTTTGTGTTCTGAGGCATCAGTAGAACATACCACAGCGCAGTGAAAGCAAACAGAGTCAGATAAAAGAAACCGATTTGCGGTCCAACCTGCGAGCGTATATATCTTCCTTGCTTGACACCCATCACAGCACAACTTACCCACGCGACCAGAACGAGTCCTCCCCACGTCCAACCAACTACAGCGGGCTTCGATTGCAGATACTGGCTGACCATGAACCCGACAAACCATACCGCACCCCAGATCATCAGGTAATACCCAACGTACCCATGTCCCTTACGTGTTTTTTCGGTCGTCTGCCGAATTACCGCCAGCGCCTCTTGTGCTTCTTCCGGTGAGATATTCATTGCGCCGCTCCTCTCTCATTTATTTTTCGCTCTACAGAGTACTCTACGGCGTAGAGTACTCTGTAGAGCGAAATTTGTCAAGTGTCTCTCGGAGGGATTACGATCAGTATTCTTCAAAAATCAATAGGTACATGCATTGTAGGGGGTGAGGATGGTCTTTCACTGGTAGGTTTTTTCGGAAAAGCCGCAGCCAGGTGGGAGGTGTCATTCTGAGCGCAGCGAAGAATCTCTCGTCGGGCAGCACGCAGATTCTTCGCTGCGCTCAGAATGACAGGCAAGACCAGTGCATTTCAAAAAACCTACTGGTGAAAGGTGAGGATGGTATAGAGAAGAGAGAGGATGCTTGTGCCGCCCGTTGCTGGGACCACATTACCCCCATAGGTTGCAACATCCTGCACTAGATTAGCTCTGATCAGGCGTATACTTTGGGAGGAGGAAGTGGTTCGCCGTTTTTGGTCGCGCTATTCACAAGCATCTCAAGCACCTCAAGTGCATTTTGAACTGCTTCGCTATAGGTACTTCCATGTGTAGCAGGCATAATAACGCTACCTGCCCATTCTGGCAGTAAAACGAGATATGCTTGATCTTCATCTGACCATTCGATGACCATTGAGTAGTGAAGATGCTTTTGACTCATAGCTGAGTACCTCGTTTTCCTTTCGCTATTTGTATCAGGAAGTCACGTACAGCTTTTTCTTGATACGGCTTGGCGTCGTCGCCATCGTGGCCGGATAAAATAACAGTAATCTTTGGAGCAGAAACATGTTTCCATTTGGTATGACTTCCCTCTTGTGACACCTGATATGCTCCTACTTGTCGTAATTCAGCTTTTAACTGGCGTATCTTACGAGGCATACAATCTACTCACTTCACCAATTTGTTCAATCATAACATAGAAAGATGCTTTTGTCAGGAGGCAATCTAAACCGTGTAATATCGCTTAAAGGCGTGGTATAATACAGGTACATTTGGAAAGAATATTCTATGAATTACTGAGGGAAAGAGCATATGCCGGATTTCAAAGTAGAGGCTCCTTTTACGCCGACGGGAGATCAGCCGGAGGCGATTACTAAGCTAGTGGATGGCATTCAAAAAGGCTATGAAAAACAGACATTGCTGGGCGTGACGGGCAGCGGCAAGACCTTTACCGTCGCGCGCATTGTGGAGCAAGTACAGAAGCCGACGCTGGTACTCGCGCCCAATAAGACGCTGGCAGCGCAACTTTATAGCGAGTATAAGGAGTTCTTTCCCAACAACGCGGTCGAGTATTTCGTCTCATACTATGACTATTACCAGCCGGAAGCGTACATCCCGCGCACCGATACCTACGTTGAGAAAGAGAGTATGCTCAACGCGGAGATCGAGAAGTTGCGCCTGTCCGCCACGCGCAGCCTGTTCGAGCGGCGCGATGTGCTGATCGTGGCTTCGGTTTCGTGCATCTACGGCCTGGGTAGCCCTGAAGAATATGGCGAGGTCGTCCTGACCCTCAAAGTGGGCGAGGAACGCCGCCGCGATAGGATTTTGCGCCACCTGACCGAGATCCAGTACGAGCGCAACGACGCAAACTTCGTGCGCGGGCGTTTCCGCGTGCGCGGCGATGTGCTGGAGATTTTCCCGGCTTACGAGGATGTCGCGGTGCGTATCGAGTTTTTCGGCGACGAGATCGAGCGCATGACGGAGATCGACCCGCTCACAGGCGAAGTGCTGGGCAAGCGACAACGGCTGGACATTTACCCCGCCAAGCACTGGGTCACAACGCAGGAACGTTTGAATAAATCCATCGAACTGATCGAGGCCGAATTAGAGGAACGCCTGGCCGAGTTGGAGGCCGAGGGCAAGCTGCTGGAGGCGGCGCGTCTGAGGCAGCGCACTAACTTCGACATCGAGATGCTGCGCGAAACCGGCTTCTGCTCCGGCGTCGAGAACTATTCGCGCCACCTGGCCGGGCGCGGTGCTGGCGAGCAGCCCTGGACACTGATGGACTACTTCCCCGATGATTACCTGCTGGTAGTGGACGAGTCGCATGTGGCGCTGCCACAGGTGCGCGGCATGTTCGCCGGCGACCGCTCGCGCAAGCAGGTGCTGGTTGATTACGGCTTTCGCCTGCCGTCCGCGCTGGACAATCGCCCGCTGACCTTTCCAGAGTTCGAGAAGCAGATCAATCAGGCGCTTTTCGTCTCCGCAACTCCCGGCCCCTACGAACACGAACATAGCGCTGCTATCGTGGAACAGGTCATTCGCCCGACCGGCTTGCTCGATCCACAGATCAGCGTACACCCCACAAAAGGGCAGATCGATGATCTGCTGGCACAGATTCGCCAGCGCACCGAGAATAAGCAGCGCGTGCTTGTCACAACGTTGACCAAGAAGATGGCGGAAGACCTGGCGGATTACATGCAGGAACTCAACATCAAAGTGCATTACCTGCACTCGGAGATTGATACGATTGAGCGCATCGAAATCCTGCGCGATCTGCGCCTGGGCGTCTATGACGTGGTAGTAGGCATCAATCTGTTGCGCGAGGGTCTTGACCTGCCGGAAGTTTCGCTAGTAGCCATTCTCGATGCCGATAAAGAGGGCTTCCTGCGCTCCGAAGGCTCGCTGATCCAGACCATCGGACGCGCGGCGCGTCACATCGAGGGCAGCGTGATTATGTACGCTGATACCGTCACGAAGTCAATGCAACGCGCCATCGATGAAACTAACCGCCGCCGCAAACTACAAACAGCCTTCAACGAGAGCCACAATATTACACCGCGCGGCATCATCAAAGATGTCAGGACGTTGTCGGAACGCATCAAAGCCATGAGCGGCGCGAATGCAGAAACGGTTGATGCGAAAGGCGTGGCAGTGGCCCTGGCGGGCATTCCCAGAGAAGAGGCGCTGCGCCTGATTAAAGACCTGGAATCGCAGATGCGCACAGCCGCCAAACAACTGGAGTTTGAGAAGGCGGCGCAACTACGCGACCAGATCATCGAGATTCGGCGCTCGATGATTGAGTAATTACAGACGGCTGCACCTCATCAGCGCAGAATGCTGATGCTGCCTCTTTCTAATCAAGAATACTGATTCGACTCTATCATCTTCATTTACACTTGTAGATTGATTTCTGGTTGAATAATTTCAACTGGCTGTTACTGATGAGATGAAAGTTCGTTGCACAATATAGATTTCTATCAATATATGTCCCTGTAAACGCTCTATATCCACCCATAAGGAGGGGAAAGGTGGCCGACATCCCTTCAATTATCCCAAAGCATAAAATTCCTGTAAGTAGTACTCACAGCGCTTCTGAGAGCAGAACAAACAGTCGCATGGAGTGGTGGTACCGTGTAAGCGCCCCTGCCGAGGTTGCGGAAAGCGCGAATTTCACCATCCGCGAACAATACCGGCGCGGGCGCGTTGCCAGCCTGATTATCCTGGGTACGCTGTGCGCGATTATCATACTTCTCCCCATTATTATTATCTACGCACCGGTGCCGTTCAATCTTCCCTGGGTCTTTGCCAGCGCGGTAGCCGGCGTTGCCTGTTGTCTGGTGGCTATCCCCATGAACCGTATGGGACGAGTCCAATTGACCGGTATCCTCTTAATTGTGGCAGTCGATGTAATTGTGGCAGGGATCATTCTAAGCGAGCGCAACGGCCTGGACCCGATTTTTCTAAGCATGTTTGATTTGCTCGTTGTCACCGAATTAATCGCAGCCTCGATTCTGAATCCATCCAGCGTCTTCGCGGTTGCTTTGATTAACATACTTTTGATTGTACTCGACATCAATTTTCAACCGCGTTCGATGATGTGGATGCAGATGGTGATGTCACAGACGCTGGCCTATTCGCTTCTCGCGCGGCCAATCACACTGTACTTTGTTGTCGCCGCAGTCGCATTTTTGTGGGTGCGCAGCGCGCTAAGAGCATTGCAGCGAGCCGACCGCGCCGAACTGATAGCAGAACTGGAAAGACGCGAGGCTGAACAGAAGAAACAACTCGAACAAGAAATCGAGCAAATTCTGATGGTGCATGTGCGCGTAGCGAATGGCGATTTGAACGCCCGCGCGCCCACCTATCAAGATCACGCGCTCTGGCAAATCGGCCTCGCCCTTAACAACTTGCTGGCGCGCTTCAAAAACGCAGCCAGGGCGGAATACAGCCTGCAGCGTATCAACCAGGACATCGCCCAACTACGTATCGCGGTGCGCTACTGGCAAAGTGGTCAGCAATTGCAGTGGCGTCCCTCCAGAGAAGTGGCGCTCAATCCGCTCATCGATGATATTCGACGCGCGCTTGCAGCACCCTCTGCCAACAATGCCCCGAACACAGGAGGAATGCGACCTGTGCGCGAGCAGCAACCAGAGCAGAAGCAATATGCGCCTGAAACTCCGTTGCCAGAAGTTAATCCGTTCTTTGATCGCATCCCAGAAACGCCCCGGTACAATTCTCTCGACAATTTGCGCGACCGCCAGAATCGCTTGAGCAGGAGGTTGCAAGAGTCAGAAAATCAAATATCTCCAGGTTAGCTAATACGGCTCACAAGCAGAGGAAGACGGTGTGCGGACAGCCCGCACACCGTCTTCAATTTTGCCTCCCGCACAGTGATACAATATGTTACAGTCAACTTTTGTCGAGCGGAGTAGCTGAGAAAGGATAATGAACGATGAATCACGATGCATCTCATGAGCATCAACAGAGCGAGTACCTGAGCGGAGCGCAGATATTGCCCCACCGCGTCACACCCGATATGACGGTAGCCGAACTGATCGATACACAATTTCAGGCGTACAACGCGGCGCGGTTGAACGAAGCAGCGCGTCTGTATGTCGAGGAAATGCTCGCGCCAGCAAACGATGTCACGATCGGGCTGACGATGGCAGGCGCGCTCACCCCCGCCGGATTAGGTGGCTGCTTGATTACGTTGATGGAGTATGGCTTCGTTGATTTCATTATCAGTACCGGCGCAAATCTCTATCATGACATGCATCACGCGCTGGCGATGACCCTGCATCGCGGCGATTTTCGCATTGACGATACCAAACTTCAGGAAGAAGGTGTCATTCGTATTTACGATATTCTCTTTAAGGACAAAGTGCTGCTCGATACGGATGCCTTTGTACGCGCATGTCTGGAAAGTTTGCCTGCCCGACCCATTGCAACGTCTGAATTGCACTACCACCTGGGAAAGGAGTTGCTACGAGCAGGGGTCAAACCAGAATATTCGGTGCTGGCACAGGCCGCTGCCTGGAATGTCCCCATCTACACGTCCTCGCCGGGCGATTCGTCGATTGGCATGAACCTTGCTCGCCACGCGCTGGATGGCAGCGCACTCACGCTCGATCCCCTGGCAGATGTCAACGAGACGACCGCTATTGTGCAACACGGCACGCGCAACGGCGTAATTATTCTGGGCGGCGGCAGCCCCAAAAACTTCTATTTGCAGACACAGCCGCAATTGTGGGAAGTGCTGGGCATCAACAAGGGCGGACACGATTATTTCATACAGATTACCGCCGACGCGCCGCACTGGGGCGGACTCTCAGGCGCGACACCATCGGAGGCGGTCTCGTGGGGCAAGATCAAGCCCGATCAACTCAGTAGTACGGTCGTCGTGTACGGCGATTCGACCATCGCGCTGCCGCTACTCACCGCCTATGCCGTAAGTAAAGCGCAAGCGCGCCCGCGCAAACAGCTCTATGCGCAGCGCGAAACGCTGCTCAAAGAACTGAAAGCGGCATACGAAACTGGCAAAACGGCCAGACCATAAGCGTTTTCCACCTAATAGCAAGTTACAATACGCATTAGATACATTTCGCGCTTGTCATTAGATGGAAGCAAACTGGCTATTAGATACAAACAACATCTCCTCAGTTATGCATTAGCTTGACAATCTAATGTATAATATATGCTGGTGTGCCTGTCACACTAAGGGGTCATCCCGCGAAGCGATGAGCAGTGGCTCGCAGACCCAAATCTATGAGGAGGTAGATGTAATGCTTGTGCATTTGATGTTAGAACTCTACGGTTGTGATCGACAACTGTTGGAGAATGAGAGCCTGGTGAGGCGCGCGCTGGACGAATATCCCGCCTGCGTGGGCATGGAGAAGGTCAGCCCGGTTCACCTGTACCAGATTGAAACGTCGAATCCGCTCGATGCTGGCCTTTCGGGCTTCGTGGTGATTGCCCAGAGCCACATCAGTTTACACGCCTGGCCTGAGTATGGCGAAGTCGATATTGACGTGTGTTCCTGCAAGGAATTCAGTCAGGAAGACGCCATCGCTTTCGCCAGGGAGATATTCCAGTCCGACGATGTCGAGTCGCATTTTGTAGTACGCGCCACCCGTTCACTGCGTCCAGAGACGCCTGAACCGGCTCGCTACGAGGAAGCGATGGCAGCGCGCACGGCTAGAATGGCGGTGCGCTAAAAAGAAGGAGCATTTTACCAGCATGAGTGAATCGTCTGTGACCCAGTTCGGCGCGCCGGATGCGCCCTTTTGTGAACTTGCCACTGCCCGCGTCACCATCATTCCAGCGCCGCTGGAATATAGCGTGTGCTATATGAAAGGCACCGAACGCGGGCCACAGGCGATCCTCGATGCTTCCAGTCAGATGGAACTCTACGATGAAGAGTTGGATTGGTGTCCAATCGCAGTGGGCGTGCATACTCGTCCAGCCCTCGATTACCGGGGCCTGGATCACGCCGCCGCGCTTCAAGTTACCGGAGAGGCCGCGCGCGAAGTATTGCGGCGCGGACAACTCCCTCTCATCCTCGGTGGTGAACACTCCCTTTCCGCGCCGCCCATTGCCGCCGCGCGCGAATTTTTCCCCGACCTCACCGTTGTGCATATCGACGCGCATGGCGATCTACGCGACGAGTACGAAGGCTCGCGGCTCTCGCACGCCTCCATAGAACGGCGCGTCGTTGATATGGGTATCCCCTTAACAGAAATCGGCATTCGCAGTTTTAGCCCGGAAGAAGCCGAATTTATGAAAACGCGCCCCGATGTGGCTATTGTCTGGGGCTATCAATTAGGCCGGGGTGATGCAGCCATCCCCTGGCAACGCCTGAGCAAACATACCTATCTGACGATTGATCTCGACGCCATCGATCCCGCCGAAATGCCTGCCGTTGGCACACCTGAGCCGGGCGGTCTGCACTGGTACCAACTGCTCGATATCCTACGCGAAATCGTCCGCCGCACCACCGTCGTCGGCATGGACGTAGTGGAACTTTGCCCAATGGCGGGACAAACGCGCGCCGACTTCCTGGTCGCCAAGCTCGTCTACAAATTGATCGGCTACCGCTTCCATGCAGACCGCTAAATAGCAAGCAAACATCCAAAGCATTCCTCAGTTGCCGATATGCAACGCCCTTCGTTACAATAGCTATATGGAGACATTGCGTGGCATTTTTCAAAGGCACACGATACCTTTCGTTACAACAGCTATAAAAAGACATTGGTACAATGATGATTGGCAAGCAAAATCGAAATATGGGTGCATGGGGTATATGGTGGTATAGACGGGGACAATCTGAAGTAGGAACGAGGGCGACCGCAAGGGTCCCCTCCCATCCACCCAACCACCCCCGCCCTTACATTGAACGTCGGCTGACAAGCCAGAAACGTAGTCATTGTAAGGGCGGGGGCGGAGCTGGGATGGGAGGGGACCCTTGCGGTCGCCCTCGGACCCTATCTGCGCCTGGCAGAAAATCCTACTTCGTACTTGGTATCGTCGCGCTGCTGCTCACACTTAGCGCCTGTGACTCCGCACCCAACAACAAGACGAAAAATCAGAGCATCTCCACGACGAATAACGGGGTTATTACGTACAGCACAAATCCACAGGATGTGTTGATACGCACGTTTTACGGCGGCGGGAAATTGGGCAGCTTCGAGTATAGCCCGGAAATTAGCATCTATGGCGACGGTTCATATATTCTTGGCCCCGGTCTACAAATGCGCGAGGGGCAATTGAGCGGCGACGCGCTTGCGCAATTGTTACATACGCTGGTAGATACGGATGGACTGCTCAAGTTTACGACAAAGCAGTTCTATGATATACCAGATCAGAACGCAACCTTCTTGCAACTGACGCTTAATGGCACTAACTACACTTTTCAGTATGGGCCATTTGGCAACTTGCAGGAAAGCACACAGGATATGAATGCATACCACCGCCTGGGAGCAGCCTTGACCAGCATAACGAACGCTTTGAATGGCCCTACGCACTCTTATGCTGGCAAGCAAATGGCCTTGCTCGTTCACCAGGACTTCAGCCCCGACCTGTCGCAGACCATTCCTGACTGGTCTTTAGCGGATTTCAATCTCTATAATCTGGCTGTTTACGAGTGCGGCATTATCCCGCCCGACGAGACCGGCCCCAACGGCGACACCGGTTGCCTGACCTATACTGTTCCGTATAACGCTTTCCTGCTGAGCGAGCAGCAACGACGAAGCATTGTCACTCTGCTGAACGGGCAGCAACAGGGCGTCTTTCTTTACATGGGACAATATTATAGCGTCACGTTACGGCCCCTGTTGCCAGATGAAGCGGCGCAAAAAACGCTCGCCATGCTGGGCAGCGCGGAACTGGACTACGTTGGTGTACCCTTGAAATCCGGGCCTGTGCCAGTACCCACAGCAACGCCATAGGAAATTAAATAGCCAATATCGCCAGATTATCGCCAGCGCCGCGAATATGTGGTATACTGTGGATGTAGACAGCGCTTCCCTCTTTTCTTCTATGCCAGCAGCACGAAGCGCGTAAATTTGGAGCGAGGGCGGAATGACCGACGGGACACTTCTTATACAAGGAACTTGCCAATCCGTCAACCCCGTAAGATTAATCCTCACCAACCCATTTGGAAAGGACACATGACCAGAGATTTCAGTAAGCAAAGGCGAGACGACGAGCGACCGTACTCTCGCCATTCATCCTCCGGCGGCCAGGGAGAAGAGCGGTCTCCTCGACCTGCCAGACCTCGACTTAATCGTGACACGGTAGACAAAGCCTGGGAAAACGGAGCGCGCCAGAATCATTCCGATTATCGCGCGCGCGATACGCGAGGCGGTCAGCCGCCCCGCGATAACTGGCGACGCCCGCAGCAATCAGGGCAATCCTCCGCTTATAACAGTCGCACTAACAATAGTGGGAATAACCGCGCACCCTACGGAAACCGCCCGTTTGATCGCAGACAGGGTGAGCATACTCCCAATCGCTATCAGGGAGCGCGTCCGCAGCCTTTCGAGTCAGGGATGCGCAAATTTGACGAGCGACAATATAATCAACGCCGGGACTACCAACCCCGACCAGAGAGCAACGATTTACGCCCGCGCGAAGATTCTCGCTACTCCAACAACCGGCCACCATCTCGCGGCTACGATGATCGCCGTGATGACCGGACACCACGCAATTTCCAGCGTGATGAGCGGCCTCAGCGCAGTTTCGACCGCGAAAACAGGCAACCGCGTAGCTTTGAGCGGAATGAGCGACCTCCACGCGATTTTGAGCATGACGATCGCCAGCCGCGCAGCTCCGACTACGACAATCGCCAGCCGCGCAGTTTCGAGCGCGACGAGCGGCCCCCGCGCAGATCTGACAGCCATGAGCCACGCCCGCGCGGCTATTACCGCGAGCAGAGGCAGGAACGCGCGGCGGGACGCCCCGACCCGCACAATTCACGCTGGCAAAGTCGTCCTCAACGCTTCACGCCTAAAACCAGGGATGTTGCGCGGCCAACACATGAGCGCGAGCAGTTCGAAGGCGACTACGAACAGTTCGATGCGCGTGCAACTTCTCCCGACGTAGTCGAAAGCCGCGAGACACCGCGCCACGGCAGGGACGCCGCGCGCAAACCACGCGAAGACCAGCAAAAAGACGCTGAGTTCATGGCGGAAGTGAACCAGCAGACCGATAGCTTGATCGAGCATATCGTGCCAGCCGAACCAGCCAACGATAGCGCGACGGACGAAGCAGCAAGCGAGGCATCACCAAAGCCCAAAAAGGCCAGGGCAACGCGCGCTCGCGCCGCCAGCCCGAAGACAAAGCGGGGTCGCAAAGACGACACCAACCCGGATACGCCTCATCTGCGGCCTTCGCGTCGCGGCTTCAAATGGCCTGAGTCGGAACAACCCACGCAGGCTTCTGAACAGGCTGAGGAAGAATAGGATAACCCATTACTCCTTTGCAGGATATGGTATATGCACATTAGAACGGTGACAGGTGACATTGCGCCAGCGCAACTGGGTACCACGCTGGGTCATGAGCACCTGCTCATCGACCTGCGTGGTTTATGGGATGAGCCACCCGCGCATCGAGCGCATCTGATCGACCAGGAACCAACGCTGGAAAACCGGGGCGATTTGATGCGCAATCCCTATCATTCTAAACCCAACCTGTTACTTAATGATGCTGAATTGAGTATCCGCGAACTGCACTGGTACCGGCAGGCTGGCGGCCAGGCACTCATCGACATGACAACGATTGGCATTCGGCCAGATCCACAGGGATTGCGCGGCATTGCCGAACGTACAGGTCTCAATGTGATTGCAGGCTGCGGCTACTACCGGCAGCCGCTTTTACCTGCGTCTCTCCATGAGCGCAGTGTGGAAGAAATCACGGATGATCTCCTGCGCTGGTTACAGGAAGGCATGTACGGCACAACCATTCGCGCCGGACTGATGGGTGAACTGGGAACCAGCTCACCCATTTATCCATTCGAGGAAAGACAGTTACGCGCCGCCGCGCGGGCGCAGAAGCAAACAGGAGCCAGCATCAACGTGCATCCGCTCATCTGGGGACACGAACACCTGCATATTCTGGACATCCTGGAAGCAGAGGGCGCGGACCTGACCCGCGTTGCCATTAGCCATTGCGATGAACTCGTCGAACCAGATTGGCACGCCAAAATTGCCGAACGGGGCGCGGTGCTTTCGTTCGATACCTTCGGGTCGGAAACCTATTTCGATGCACAGTTCGGGCAGGAACCACGCGACACCGAGCGTATCGAGTGTATCTTGCGCCTGCTAGAAAAAGGCTATGCATCGCAAATCACCCTGGCACACGATATTTGCACACGCATCCAGTTCCATCGCTACGGCGGTTGGGGCTGGGATCACCTGCTCACCAATATCGTGCCACGCCTGCGCCACGCAGGCGTCTCGCAACAAGAACTGGACACCATGTTTATCGACACGCCCAGACGTTTACTTACTTTTCCTGACTGATCAAGATTGCTGCTCGACGAACTCGCCTTCGATCATGATCTGAATCTCGTCGCTGACCATCCACTTGCCATCCATCAGCATATTGAACGTCATGCCGAAGTCTTTGCGGTTGATCTGGCCCTCGGCGCTATAGCCAATGCGGTGGCCCATTCTGGGATCATTGAACTCGCCATACTTCACTACGGCAAGCGTCACGGGCCGCGTGGTACCCTTGATGGTCAGGTCGCCAGTCATGTCGAAGCGGTCTTGCCCGGTCGCTTTGATGCTGGCGCTTTTGAATGTCATGGTTGGATACTTGTCGGTCTCCAAAAAATTCGATGTGCGCAGGTCGCCGTCCCGCTTCTCATTATGAGTACGAATACTGGCAGTCTGAACGGTAACGTCCACTGATGATGCTTCGGGATTGTCGGGGTAAATAGTGCCGGTTGCTTCGACATCGGCAAAGTGGCCGCGCACCGTCATCATGCCCAGGTGTTTCGCCGCGAACTCGACTTGCGTGTGGTAAGGATCAAACGCCCAGCGACTCGTGGTTGCGCCTTGCGCTTCGCTCTGTGTAGTCATGGTATTTCCTTCCTGAAAAACAAAATAGCTTACTTATGTTTGGAAAGGCAAAAAAACCGTTCTGCTTATTATCTTTCCAATACATACTTTCTATACGGAACTAATATTATATTAGGGAATTGCTTTTGTCAAGTTTCCCTCTTCAAATGTGAGAAAATATGGTATACTGGCTTCATGCTTTATCCGAGTTATCTTAATCTCTATGAAACAGGCGAACTGGCCGAACGCGCCGCCGCCGCGTGGGAAGTACTGCGTAGTTGCACCATTTGCCCGCAGAATTGCAAATGCAATCGCATCGCAGGCAAGACGGGCGTATGCAGGTCCGGCACCGAAGCCATCGTGGCATCGTGGAACGTCCACCGCAGGGAGGAACCGCCCATTAGCGGTACGCGGGGAGCAGGTACTATTTTCTTCGGCTATTGCCAGGCGCGTTGTACCTACTGTCAGAATTTCTCGCTGAGCCAGGGCGGCCTGGGGCATCGTGTCGGGCCGGAGCGCCTGGCAGACATGATGATGTACCTCCAGAAGAAAAAATGTCACAACCTCGATCTGGTGACGCCTACGCATTTTGTACCACAGATTTTAGCAGCGCTGGTGGTCGCCTGTGGCAAGGGTCTGCATCTGCCAATTGTGTATAACTGCGCGGGCTACGAAAACCTGGAAACGCTGCAATTGTTAGATGGAGTGGTCGATGTGTACCTGCCCGATTCCAAGTATTCTGACAACAAAAACGCGCTGCGCACTTCCAAGATGCCGCATTACGTCGATTCAAACCAGATCACTTTACGCGAAATGTATCGCCAGGTTGGGCCGTTGCAGCTCGATGAAGAGGGTATTGCGCGGCGCGGCCTGCTGATTCGTCACCTGGTGATGCCAGAAGACATCTCAGGCACGCGCGAAGTGTTGCGCTGGATCGCAGAAGAACTCAGCCCCGAAACGCCTGTCAGCCTGATGGATCAATACTTCCCGGCCTGGAAAGCCATCAACGACCCCATTTTGAATCGCCGCCTCACCTGGATGGAATATAGCGCCGCTATGGACGCGCTGGAAGAACTGAATCTGACGGCAGGCTACGTTCAGGAAGACTTGATGGAGTTGGACGAAACCTCTAATGTGTAGCCACCCCTCCCGGCGCAATGGATAGCGCGTGCTATAATCTTAAAAGAGTTGATAAGCTAAGCTGATGCCCGAAACGGAGACTTCTCATGAGCGATACGGCCACTTTGAGCCGCTTATTTTCCGGTATCCAATCTGACCTGGATCAAGTGGATGCCACATTTCAGGAACGCGCCACCTCTGGACTGGATATTCTAAACTCGGCATCGATGCACGCGCTTGGATCGCCCGGCAAACGCCTGCGTACCGCGCTCACTTTACTCTCAGGAAAACTAAACTCGTACCGCTTTGACAAATTATTGCCCCTCAGTGTAGCCTTTGAAATGGTACATTTGGCAACGTTACTACATGACGATATCGTTGACAATGCCATGACGCGCCGGGGAAACCCGACCGTCAATGCGCTGTGGGGCAACAATATCGCCATCCTGCTGGGCGACTACTACTTCGCCAAAACGGCAGGCTTGATCGCGGACATCAACGATAACCGCATCGATCATCTCTTCTCCGATACCGTCGCAACCGTCTGCGAGGGAACCATCATGGAGATTATGACCGCCGGGCGCGTCGATCTTACCGTTGAAAATTACTACGAGAAGATCAGCCATAAGACCGCCTGCCTGATCGCTGCCTGTTGCAAAGGAGGTGCCATTGTCAGCGAGGCATCGAGTGAGGACATTCGCCTGCTGCATGACTACGGCATGAACCTGGGTATTGCGTTCCAGATCATCGATGACATCCTCGATTATACCGAAGACCAGACAACTATAGGAAAACCGGCAGGCAATGACTTACGTCAGGGCATGGTTACGCTTCCCTTGATCTATGCTTTACAGGAACAGCCGTTGAATGGCAACCTGCGACAGGTCCATACCATCCTCAATGGCGGGGCGCATACCGATGAGGATATTATGCCCATTGTGCAGTGGGTCGTTAAGGGACCTGGCATCAAGCAGGCCCGCGATGATGCGCACCGCTACGCGGCCAGCGCGCGCGCTTCGCTTAAACGCTTCCCACATTCAGCAGACCGCGATGTGCTTGATGAGTTGATCGACTTCGTTATCATGCGCAACCATTAGCAAATACTTTGTAAAAATGGGTGAGCGGCGATGTATAGAATGCGTCGCCGCTCACCCGTTTTCACCAGGCGATTAACTGAGGATCTGGGTCAGTATTACCAGGATAATGAGGCTAATCAGGATTGCTCCCAGCCAGAAAGCAGCGTTAAGACGATCATCAGCTTGCGTCATGGGGGGCAGATCTTCGGGCTTCGGTAATAAGAGTATCCGATCACTCCCTGGATCATCGGTTGCCATGCTAATAGGCAGCGGCATGAATTCTGCCTGGGCGCGCTGGGTGAATTGCGCCTGCTGATTGCCTCTTGCTGGCTGTGCAGGAGCATAATTTCCGGCAGACATGGAAAAGCTTGCCGCCGGGGAATTGCCGGGAGAGACTAACGAACCGCTCACTGAACGGAGGGCCAGCAGGTCCTGACGCAACTCGGAGGGGCGTTGATAGCGCTGGTTAGCAACCGCGCGTAACCCTTTTGTAAGGATAGCGTCGAACTCAGATGAAATCGCATGGTTGATGCGCTGCGCCTGTGGAATGCTGCCACTGATGCCTGATGGCACTGTCCCAGTTACGGCATGATAGACAGTGGCGATCAACGAATACATGTCGGTGCGCACATCCACCACCCCGCGCACAAATTCGGGAGCGGTATATGCCGAAAGCCGATTGCGTTCCATGCCCACTACAAATTGTGTTGCTCCGCCCGCCAGCACGACCGAAAAATTCGTGAGGGAATACTGCGAACCATTACGTCCGGCGATAATATGTTCCGGGCGAATTAAGCCATGCACCATTTGCGGCGATTGCTGCGATAACAGGTCCAATACCTCGGTCATCTGGAGACAGCATTCGATGACTTCCTGCTCTGGCAAGGGCCGTCCAGTGTAACGGAGACGCTGCAAAAGCGACTCACCCTCAACCGGTTCAAACACGAAGAAGCTATGTCCCTGATCGCCAAAAGCATCCCACAGGGCAGGTATGCGCGGGTGGCGTCCAACATTCGCCAGGGACATGGTAGCGGTTCGTAAAATAGATTGCGACATAACCGAAGCAGTTTCAGGTAATGCTACTTCACAGATCACAACCTGCTGTCCGCCGCGCTGCGAATCCCTACCAATCCATGCTGCCTCAAATACCCCCGACAACCAATCTTGCCGCTCCATTAGCTCTTGCAAGCGGTAGCGATTGCCACGCAACTGCACACCGGGAGTCAGTGGGCGGGCGTTCGAGGGCTGGCCTGTCGATTTTACCTGAGCATTGGGGCCTGTCGGCTGCCGCGTGGATGCGCCTCCTCCTGGGCGAGATGCCCCTCTGGCATTCGTTCCCCCGTCAAATGGAGCAGGGCGGCGCTGTGTCATTGGCTGCGCCTGTGGGCGAGGCATATCCTGTTGAAAATCGTCTGGCGCTGGCTGCGTCGCCGGGCGAGGCCGCGCCTGCTGCGTCGTTCCGAAAGATGGCGCTGCATTGTTGGCGGAAAATGGCGGCTGCGTGAAAGCCTGTCCCGCTTCCGCATCTCTACCGGGAGACACTTTGCGCAGAGAATGCTTTTCAAAGGCGGGCCTCGTAGTAACATCATTCGTTGGGAGCGGCCCATTCGTATGCACATTGGCCCCACGCTGCGGAATCAGGGAAGACGAAGGTGGAGACATCGGGCGCGGAGTGTTGGGGAGCTGTGAAGCAGATAGCCCGTCTGTTTGCTTCTTCACCGTTGGGTGTTTTCCCGAATGTTGTTTCGCAATAGGCCAGTTCGCTCCTGATATCGGGCTATTAGCAGGCTGCGAGTTCGGTGTTGACACCGCCGGTGCATTACCGCGTTGCTGCCTCGCCATCGACCCATTACCATTCGGCTGACCAGGAGTGAAAGTTTGACCCTGTGATACGCCACCTCTCTGCGAGAGATCGGCGGGTGAAGCTGATGCTGCTGTAGGAGCGGCTGCTCGCACCCTGAACCCACAGTTTGAGCAAGAACTTCTGCTGGCATCCCACTCGTTGCCACAACGCGGACATAACATGGTGTACCTCTCTCTGCATCCCGGTAATGAGGGCAAGCAGCACAACTACGCTGCTTATGACGCCAGCTTAAACCGGAACACCAAACAAATATTTTTCAAGATACCCTTGAGTGATAAATAACAAACCCCGAGACACCGTTCATCTCGGGTTCATGCACTTTGTAGATGAAGAGATTGTTCCCGCAAGAGTATAGTAGTCAAAAACATGCAATACTGTCAATACTAGATACCCTAATTTGCTATTGCGCGTCGTCTATTTGACATTGCGCCCGATAGGAGCCAATCCAGCAAGGAAGACTTCAAGCGCCTTTGCCAGCTCATAGAGTTGAGTCGCTTCGGCAACGGAGACTTCATGGTTCGCATGGGCTACTTTATAGAGCAATTGCACTGCCGGATGCCGGGTAGAAGCGCTGGCCTCGTTCGATAATGAGCCGAGCAATGAAGCGCGCATGGCCTCAACGCTGGCATTCACTTCATCCAGATTGGCAATATCAATGAAGCTGGCCGCTCTGGGCTGATTCTTGCCCTGGCCCTGACCTTTCCCGCCTTTGTTGGCCTCCCACTGGCGCTGCGCTTGCTTGCCAGCGGAGCAGAAACAAAACACTGGATGGGCGGAATCCGAATTTTGCAGCCCGCTATCATCACAAATCATGCAGATAGACATAGGCAACACCTCGTTCACCATTGTTGTATAATCCTGACACACCATTCATCCTGCACTATATCATATCTAGCAAGGTCAGAGGCAGAGCCGCTCCCAATAGCATTCCGCTGGAAAGCATCAAAATCCTTTCCATAGTATTTACCTGCCGCCGTTATCTGCTCGCTTCGTATCCCAGGGATTTGGGAGCAACTGCGATGTTCTCCCCGGTATGTTCACCTGTGGAGGTGTCAAACGCTGACCCGGTAAGTTAGATGGTTGCGGCAATTCAGGCAACGGTGTTACGGGAGCCATGCCATTCGCTGGAGTCAATCCTTGCGATGGTGAGCGATTGCCCACCGGTTGCGGCGGTAGAGGCGCAAGCGCCTGGGATGGTGTGCGCCGATTCGGCGGTTGCGAGGTCTGCTGCGCATCTGACATAGCCTGCCGCAGTCCCATTGCCAGCAAGAGGCGACGAATTTCAGGGAACTCATTGCAGGAAGCGGGTACAATCAGGCGCGTTCCCACGCGGTAGCGTTCCAGCGTCGCGCTCAATTCGGCCAGCGCTCTGCTGAGCTTTTGTGTGCGCAGATCGGTCTGCTCGAAATGAATCAGGCGATCTGCCATCAAGTTCAGGCTACCCGCGAGTGGCAATAATTCGCCGCCGACCAAACGCGCGCGGGCGCGCAGATTGCCATTCGCAATTTGCGCCTGCACCTCTTTAAGATGCGCGATGCCCTCTTCAAGAGTCATATTGCGCTCGGTAATCATACGTGCCTGTTCTTCGACGCGACTGTTAGCAATCTCCAGCCGATCAAGCGCAATCGCCTGCCGTCGCGCCAGTCGCTCGTTATCCAACTGCGTCAATATCTGTCGCGCAACCAGCAATCCAACCACCAGCAAGGTCGTGAAGACCAGTACCGGGCGATTGCTATCCTGTGTGGCATCCTTCGAAAGCACATTAACCGCCAGCACGATAAAGAGGATTGTCAGCAAGGTATAGGGAACGACCTGTGCCGGGCCAAACCCGGTACGTTCGTTGCGGTGGCGTATGCGCTGTTCAATGATTTCCGACGAGGTGCCGGGCAGGTAACGACGCAAATACGCGGCTACGCCCATAATCATCATGCCAAAGGGCCAGCCCAGGTCGATCCAGGTTCCATCAATATAGGTGCTGGCGGCCTGCTGGATATTGAAAATAAAATCTGAAGTGGCGAAGACGCACAGGCCGATGCCAATTACCAGCAAACTCACGCGCCGCGCCGTAGCCTGATAGACGCGCCCCTGACCCCGCAGCAGCAAGAAGACAACGCAACTGAGCAAAGCTACGTCTGAAGCCGGGTACCAGATGCCCAGGAAATTACCGAGACTCTGCAATACTCCTGCCCGCGCCAGGGAGCCGAGCAGCAAGAACCACGCGATAGCAAGAATAGCGCCCATCGAGATCAGGCTGTCCAGCAATACCATTACACGCTTGCGTCCAGAACCAGACGATGGTTGGAGGACAAGGCCCAGGAAGATCAGAGGCGGCAGGCTGGAATAGCCGAAATCAGCAGCCGAAGGAAAGGGATTAGGGTTGCCATGCGCGAGGTACCAGCGCCAGAAGCTCTCTCCAATACCCCAGGCGATACAACCAGCTCCGATCAACGTCCAGGCCAACCTCTCGCGTCCCAGCCAGGGTTCTACATTTTCGTCCCGCTTCATGGGAATATTAACTGAAATAATAGCGAGGGAACCACCAATAAACGCGCCTATGAGTTGTGAGTATTTACCAATGCTAAGTACTGCCGGACCACCCAGATGAAGCGCTAAAATGAGGGCCATCACCACTGCCACTCCCGCCACCGAGTAAAGCACTATTCGCATCGTAGAACGCATGAAGTATTCCCTCCCTCAATCTGCCATGCAGGGGCAAAGCTGGATGATTGGCACAGTTGATCTTGTGAAGTTTACCCTACGCTTGTGATATAGTCAAGTTGCGCTCAATTTCTAGTACTTTCGCATGTTTCAATGCAGTTCAACGAGCCACAATCTGCACCTCAAAGGTAACGGATTTGACCGCTGAGATAATCTTTAAGCATCTCTTCGCAATCGAATGCCATACGCCCCCATACCTCATCCAGGGTACGCCAACACGCCGCGCCTTCGCCAGAACCGCACAAAGTGCCTTCAACTATGCAACCTTTATAGGCAATGGCTATAGCGCGGAAGCGTGGGTCGCGCCGGGGCGCTGAATAGACGCCCACCAGACCGGTAATCTTGACGGTATAGCCCGTCTCCTCGTGTGCCTCGCGCAGCACGCACTGCTCGACAGTTTCACTGTGGCGCACAATACCGCCGGGGATGGTGTAGCCCAATCCGTCAGAACGGTCAATCAACAATATCTTGCCATCCTGTTCAATGATGATGCCCGCGCCAAGCAGTGGAGAAATCTGCCCTAATGTCAGCAGTACGATGATCTTGTAAATCAGACCTGCCAGAATACCCTTAATCTTCTCTTTCATGCCTATCGCTTTCATGCTTGCGTTATGTCGTGTGATACCTCTCGTACTGCTCTATTAGTAGCGTTATTGTTCGTCATTGTTCATCTTCTGACGCTTCAATCTCCGTTTCATCCCCGGCGCTTTCTTGATCGGATGTATGATGAGCCTCAACCCGCTCCACAAGCTGCCGGGCGATGCCGTAAAATTCAGCCGACACGAGTGATTCTGGCATGGTGACGACGATTGGTTGTCCCGCATCGCCGCTTCTAGCGGTGGCGAGGTCAAGTGGAACTACGCCCAACAAGGGCATATCATGCAAGAGGGAAGAAGCTTCGCTGCTGACAGGGAAAATATCCACGCGCTCGCCACAGTTGGGACAGATAAAACCGGCCATATTTTGCACCAGGCCCAGGATAGGAACGCCTGCGCTCTGAAACATGCCCGCGCCTTTGGCGGTATCGATGCGGGCAATATCCTGCGGTGTAGTCACCAGAATGGCTCCATCCAGTTCCAGTTCGCGGCACAGCGTAGCCTGTGGCTCGCCATTGCCCGGAGGAAGGTCGATCAGCAAGTAGTCGAGTGTTCCCCAGTTCACGCTGTGAAGAAGCTGGCGCATGAGCATTCCCTGCACATCCGGCATCGAACCAACCGCCTGTTCCTCGCCAATAAAGAAGCCCACCGAGATCACCTTGACACCGTACCGCAACAATGGTTGCACCATCTGTTCCGGCGCTATGATCCCGCGTTGGGCAAGCGGCAGGGTGGCGCGCCATCCCTGGCTCTCCCCGCGTTTGCGCACCCCCAGCATCATCGGTACGCTGGGGCCATAAGTATCAGCATCGAGCAGTCCAACCCGGTAGCCGCGCCGCGCCAGCGCAACCGCGAGATTAACGCTCACCGTCGATTTGCCAACGCCGCCCTTGCCACTACCCACCACAATAAGATGTGCCACTCGCTCTACGCGCTCTCGTCGAATACGTCCTTGCACACGAAATCTCCACATTCCAAAAATCTAAAATGATAACCTGCTTGAAGTATAAGGGCGTTAGATGCATTTGGCAAGGACGCGAGACACAAGGAATAGCCGCCGCCCCACCCCCGGATGCCCGCAAGGGGCATCCCTACATATATGGCGACCCAACCCCTACCCCCGTGTGGGAAAGGGGCGTCTGGATATGTAGGGATGCCCCTTGCGGGCATCCGGGGTGGGGCGGATCTTGCAATACAGCCTGCCTGGCAGATATACTAAGTGAGACAACAAGACAAACGTTTATCAATTCAGGAGCATATCATTTGTACCGCCTGCTGGCTATCGACCTTGACGGCACTCTGCTTAGCCCACGCCCCCACAAAATCATAACTCCGCGCGCTCGTAATGCCCTGCGCGTGGCTGCCGATGCTGGTATGACTATCGTGATTGCCACCGGACAGAACCTGGCCGTGTTGCGGCACGAATGCGGCGATTTACCGCTGAACGGGCCACAAATCATTGAGAACGGCGCGATCATCGCCGATATTTCCGGCACTATCTATCATGAAAAGCTTTTGCCGCAAGAATTCGTCCTCCCAACGCTGCTCATGCTGCGCGAGGCTGGCTTCTATCGCGCCTATCACACCGTGCATCGCGTCTTTGCGGATATTGGCGCTCCTCGCGTACAAGAGTGGTATCGCCCTCCCGTACCACCCGCCATACAGGTCGAAGATATTACCAGCTTATCCCTGCCCTGTGTGAAGGTTGTAGGTATCGGCCCTGAAGAATTGATTCGCGCCAAACGCGACGAGTTTGAGCGCATGTACGCCGGAAAATTGTACGTCACACAATCATCGTTTGACCTGATCGAGTTCTTGCACCCCGACGTTTCTAAGGGCAACGCGCTCATCAACATCGCGGCAGACCTGGGTATCAAAGCGGAAGAAGTGGTGGCGTTCGGCGATCATCATAACGACATCGGCATGTTGCGCTTCGCAGGATTGGGCGTGGCGATGGGTAATGCACACGACGAAGTGAAGGCCGAGGCGGATTATGTGACGAGCAGCAACGCCGAGGACGGCGTTGCTGTCGCCATCGAAAAGCTGGTCTTGCCTGCTCTTAAATGATACTCAGTTCCTTGCCCACGCGCTCGAAGATGTCCAGCGCCTTCGCCAGTTCCTCGCGGGTGTGAATGGCCGTCACGATGGTGCGCACACGGCACTTATCGGCGGGAACGGTTGGATAGACGATGCCTTGCGCGAAGACGCCATCCTCAAAGAGACGCTGGCTGAGCTTCATGGCTAACGCGCCTTCGCCCACGATGACGGGCGTGATGGGCGTTTCACTCTTGCCCGTGTTGAAACCAAGCTGCTCCAGACCGCGTTTGAAGAATGCAGTATTCTCCCACAGCCGTTCGACGAGGCTATTGTCTTCTTCGAGAATGTCCAGCGCGGCTATGCAGGTTGCCACGACAGAGGGCGGGTGCGAGGTGCTGAACAGCACGGGGCGCGCGCGTTGCAGCAGGAAATCACGCATATCCTGACTACAGGCCACGTAGCCTCCCAACGCGCCGATGCCTTTCGAGAGCGTGCCGATTTGCAGCGCGACACGGCCATCCAGGCCAAAATGGCTGACGCTGCCACGTCCATTTTTGCCCAGCACGCCGCTCGAATGCGCGTCATCAACCATCACGAATGCGCCATATTCCTCGGCCAGCGCCACGATTTCGGGCAGGGGAGCAATATCGCCATCCATGCTGAAGACGCCATCGGTGACGACCATCACCTTGTTCGCGCCCTTCGACTCTTCCAACACGCGGCGCAACCCGGCCATATCCTTATGCGGGAAGACCTTGCGCGGCGACTTGCTCAGGCGGATACCGTCGATGATGCTGGCGTGGTTCAGTTCATCGCTGATAATCATGTCGCCACCCTGCATCACAGCGGAGATCACCCCCAGGTTCGTCGCGTAACCGGACTGGATGGTCAGCGAAGCCTCGGTATGCTTGAAATGCGCCAGCTTCTCTTCCAGCACATTATGCAGCGTCATGGTACCCGCGATGGTGCGCACTGAGCCAGAACCCACGCCATATTGCTCGATGGCTTTGATGGCCGCTTCGCGCAGGCGGGGATGGACAGTGAGGCCCAGATAGTTATTTGACGACAGGGTAATCACTTCGTGTCCATCAATGACGACGGTAGCCTTTTGCTCTGTTTCCAGCACACGCGGCAGGTGGAATACACCTTTGGCGCGCAGGCCGTCCAGTTCGTTTTTCAAGTATGCTTGCAGTTTATCCATGTTTTTCCTCTTTATTAAAACGTCATGACGATTTTGCCGCAATCGCCGGATTTCATGATTTCCATAGCGTCGTGAATGCGCTCGAAGGGTAGAGTATGGGTGATTACCTGTTTAAGGTCTAGCTCGCCGGATTCGAGGATACGGCGCGTGCGATACCAGGTGTCAAAGATACGCCGCCCGGAGATGCCCTGCACGGTTGCGCCTTTGAAGATGATGTCGTTGGCAAGGTCAAGCTCAATCATACTTGTAGGTAAGCCTAGCAGCGAAACACGGCCACCGTTGCGTAGGGACTTGAAGCCCTGGCGGATGGCTCCGGGATGTCCCGACATTTCTAGTACCACATCCACACCGAGACCATCCGTGACATCGAGGATATGTTCTACAGGATCGACTTCGCGCGGGTTGAGGGCATAGGTTGCTCCCATAGCGGTCGCCATATCAAGGCGTTTGTGGTTGGGTTCAATGGCGAAGATGGTACTTGCTCCTGAGATACGCGACAGGCCAACCGCCCATAAGCCGATAGGGCCGCAGCCATAGACTGCTACTGTGCGCTGGGCGATTTCGCCCGCGAAGGTGGCGTGTACCGCGTTGCCAAACGGCTCTTGAATCGAGGCGACGCTATGGTCAATTTCTTTGCCCGTTTTCCAGGCGACGCTTTCGGGGATGGCGATATACTCGGCGAACGCGCCGTCGCGGTCAACGCCCAGTATCTGCACATTGCGACAGACGTGCGCCTGACCGGTGCGGCACTGGTAGCAATGACCGCAGGTGATGTGCGTTTCAGCCGCCACAAAATCACCGGGTACAAGCTCGACGACTTCATGGCCTACTTCAACCACTTCGCCCGCGAATTCGTGACCGAAGATACGCGGGGTGCGCACACGGCTCTGCGCCCACGCATCCCACTCGTAGATATGCATGTCTGTGCCACAGATAGAAGCCGCCTTCACCTGTACCAGCACATCACGCGAACCAATGGTAGGAATATCCACCAGGGCAACCGTTGCTCCAGGCGCTGCCTCCACTTTGAGGGCCGCCTTCATCTTTCCGTTCATGTTTATTAAAGTCCTCCAGAGGATTACTCAGGCATAATCAGCGACAATGCTGATTGTATTACTGTAATTATGCTTCTTTCTGCGGATGATTGCAAGCAGGTCTCTTTCTAGTTGATGATATGAGTTGGCGCGGGCTACGCTATATCACCAACTATGTAAAATATTGTTGACTCTCTGGTATCTCTGGAGTAAAGTAGGAGCATCTTGAGTAGGTGACATTACTCACATCTATTATGATATGGATGGAAAACGTATGAGTACAGCACAAGCGCCCCACAAGTCCTCTCCCGGCATCTCTTCTCTATTTACGCTGGCTCGAGCGCGTTGGCGACAGCACTGGCTGCTTTTGCTGGTTATCACGCTGGGCATGATCGTTTCCATCACCCTTGTTTGTACCATTCCCCTGCTTTCGGAGGTGCTACAAACCGCCGGGCTGCGCAGCGCGCTTACTTCGCCGCCGGAGAATGCAGAACTGGCCGCGCAGGTCAGCGTACCAGGCCTCACCACTCAAACGGTCAACACTGTCTCCTCATTGATTGATCCTTCTTTTCAGAGCGATTTGCGTGGCTTTTTCAATGACCCTCCACGATCGGAGATACAGACTCCCGATTTCAGCTTTATCTCACCAGCAAAACTCCCCCCATCCGTAATGACCATATATGCCACTTCGATGCGCCTCTCGGCCAGCCACGTTACATTATTGCAGGGAAGATTGCCATCCGACAACGCCAATACTGTCGAAATAGCTATCACACCGGCAACAGCAAAGTTTTTAGGTGTGAAACTCAATGATGTTATCACGTTGCAATTAGCGCTTTTGGCTCAGTCTCCGGTGACTCACCAGCTTGTGCCTACAGAGCAACCACTCAAATTACATGTTGTCGGCATCTTCAATGTGCGAACAAACGATCCGTACTGGCATGACAATAACTACCAGCCAATACCTCCGTCAGACAAGTTTCCCCTCACAACGCTTTCAGCGCTAACCTCGAACACCATCTTACTTCCCGCCTTTGACGCTATTGCGCAAAAATACCAGCAGAGTCAACTCACTTTTGCCTATCCATCATTGCTCCACTGGTACTATCATCTAAATCCTCTAAGCATCTCAACCGGCCAGCTTGACGATCTCATCGCCAGTCTCAATCAAGTGCAGCTAGATATCTCCAAAAACTTTGCCAGCAGCGGATTAAGTCTGTTTCTCTCCGGCGCGGCTTTCCATTCACAGACTCAACCGAGCTTGCTGGAACAATTCCGCACGCGGCTTGGGACTCTGCGCGTTCCCATCGGCTTGCTTACCGGGCTGGTTGTCTTCTTGCTGCTTTTCTTCATCAGCGTGATGATTATCTTACTGGTTGACCGGCAGGCAGAGACTATCGTGGTCTTACGCAGCCGGGGAGCCAGCAATTTCCAGATTTTTGTTTCGCTGCTCACGCAATGCATTGGCCTGAGCATCGCTGCGCTTATTTTTGGTGTGCTGCTGACGCCGCTCGCCTTACCTCTGATTGTGCGGCTATTGCTCGGCGACAGGGACCTGGGCGCGCTGTCGGTGGTCATGAATGCGCCTGTCCAGGCGCTATGGAGCGTGCGTTATTACGCGCTGATTACCGTACTGGTCGCCATCGTCGTGATGGGTCTGTCGCTCTTGAGCATTACACGCCTCAATCTGCTGGCAGCAAACAATGCCAGCGGACGCAGAGCGCGTTTTCCGCTCTGGCGGCGTCTCAATCTTGATCTCTTCGCCGCGCTGGTGGCGCTGGTAGGTTACGGCATATCGATCTACCTGGGTTCAATCCAGCAACAATTAGATACCCAGATACAGGCACTGGTTGTGACACCCCTGGCCTTCATCGGGCCATTTTTCCTGCTGCTGGCCGCCATGCTGCTGCTCATGCGCATCTTCCCCTGGCTGTTACGATTGGCAGCCAGGCTTGCCGCCAGGGGGCGCAACGCTACCCCTTTGCTGGCCCTGGCGCAGATCAGCCGCGCCCCACGCAAATCCCTGCGTATGGTGCTGCTATTGGCCCTGACTATCTCCTTCGCTTTCTTCACGCTGGTCTTTGCCGCATCGCAGGCGCAACGAGCCAATGACATCGCCTCTTTCGAGGTGGGAGCGGATTTCAACGGCGCTATTCCGGCGGATTCTGCCACCTATCCATTATCAGAGGAAACCGCACTCTATCGCCACATTCCGGGGGTAACTTCGGCCTCGGTTGGATACGAAGAGGCGGCGCGCTCGGTGGTGGTAACGCCTTATGTTCCACTGCTGGTACGCGCTGTTGATCCGACTACTTATGCCAGCACCGCCTACTGGACTGAGCAAGATTCGCAGCAATCGCTCTCATCGTTGATGGCACAACTGCTTTCACGGCGCAATAGCGCTATTAAATCGAATAGCGTACCCGCCATTATTACTACAGCTACAGCAAGCAACCTGAAACTGCATGTCGGCTCGACATTTCCAGTGTACTCGAACGGCGTCTTTCAAGGGAACTCCTCTATCAGCAGCGCACAACTTGTGGTAATCGCCATTGTCAACCATATACCAGCCATTGACGAGAGCGTCGAAAACGGCATTCTGGTAGATTATCAAGCATTGGCAGCAATCCAGGCCAATATCGAACAGTTACCAATTGCGGTAAACCACGTCTGGTTGCGCACCTCCAATGACACCGAGGTTGTTAATAGCGTAAATACGCAATTAACTTCTTCAGGTTTACATCTGGACAACCTCTCGAACCGCTACGCGCTGGCAAGCGCTTTGCTCAACGACCCACTCTATTTCAACGTGATCGCAATACTGGCGCTCGGCGTAACCGCCGCTTTTCTGCTGGCATTATTTGGAAATTTGCTGGCCTCCTGGCTAAGCGCGCGCAGCAGGCTCACCAGCTTTGTGGTCTTACGCGCGCTTGGTACGTCCATACGAGGGATTGCCAGCCTCTTCCTGTGGGAACAGGGCATCATTTATACGCTGGCGCTGCTGCTCGGATTGCTCTTCGGGGTGTTGCTCGCCTTCACGGTGGTGCCTGTGCTGGTCTTCACAGGTGTTCCTCCCGGCGCATTCAACACGAACGGTTTTGATTTTCTCACCCTGCAACACATCATCCCGGTACAGGTGACGCTGCCTTTCTCGCTGCTAATAGCCCTGCTGGTTTTTGTGGCAACCTGCGCCATTGCGCTCAGTCTGATGGTCTCGCTGGTGATACGGCGTTCGATGAGCCAGGAACTGCGTTTACAAGATGATGCGCGGCTGGATTTTATCACGCGCGAAGAGGTTGCCACGCCTCGCTCAAAAGTAAAACCAGCAAAGAGACGCCGCGAGCGTCTCTCCATCAGCATGACGACGTGGCAACTAACACTTTTACAATTACGCCGCAGCCCACTGCTCATTTCCGTAGCAGGATTGACAATGATCGCGGCCATCGGCGTTATGTGCGTGGTACCATTCTTTTCCGCCATCACCACCGATGGCGGATTGCATAGCCTCCTGCGCGCGAATCCCGCCACATCCCAGATTCTGCTCAATACCTCGACGCAGGCTTTATCGACAAAGACAGTGCAGGGAGTAAAACACAGCATCGATCCGTTGGCGCAAAAAGATATGGGTCAGTACCTCACAGGTTCCCCTTTCTTTACCATTCAGGAGCCTGATTTTCAGCCTGTCGCATTACCAGCATCACAAGTCTCCCTGGTAAGCCTCGTGAGCGCACCTATGCAGCAGGCAGCCTCACATCTGACGCTGTTGCAAGGACGATTACCGGGCAATAACAGTGGCGCTATCGAGACGCTGCTTACGCCGGATACTGCTCGTACCCTGGGAGTAAACGTTGGTTCCAGCCTGGCAATCAATCTCAATATTTATGCCGCCAATGCAAACGGGTCGCCCATCAATCAAATCATCACGCTGCATATGCTGGTTGTCGGTCTGATAAAAGTAGCGCCGGACGATAGTGTCTGGCATGGCAATGACTTTGAGCCAGTAACGCAAGGTACCCAGGAGTATAGCGATACGCTTCTAGTGTCCAATGAGGCTTTTCTGGCGGCATTGGATCAGGCTGCCAGCGCACTTCATACAGACGCGGTTTTCACATCTCAACCTTTTGTTCTGACCTGGAACTATCATCTGAACGTCGCCGCGCTCACAACAAGCCAACTGAATGCGGCTATGGGTTCGCTGGGACAATTGCAGGCGGATATTGCGCACCTGTCCGGGAATATTCAGAACAATCAACCTGTGTCCGGTATCACCAGCTTTCCTTATTTACTGCAAGTGGCGCTTTCCGATTCCGTGGCGGGTACTTCTGATCTTCCCGGCATCCTGACCCGCTACCAGAGCCGTGTAGATGTAATAGCGATTCCCATTTTCATCCTTTCAGTGCTGATTATCGGCCTGATGCTTTACTTTGTCAGCCTGATCGCTTATCTGCTGGTTGATCGACAGGCCGATGCTATCGCTGTCTTGCGCAGCCGGGGAGCTAGCAGCCGTCAAATATTCAATGCGATGGTCATGCAAAGCATCATACTCGGCCTCATCGCGCTGGTCATCGGCCCGCTGCTGGCGCTCATCGCCGCCACTTTGCTTGCCAGCCGCAACCTGTCGCCAACGGGGCAAGACGCGCTGACCTACTTTACCGGCCATCTCTGGGATGCGCTATTATCAGTCGGCTGGTACGCGCTGGCAACGGCGGCAGCCGCGATTCTCGCCCTGATTATCGCGCTGCGCTACGCGGCGGGCATGAATATCCACGCGCTGCGGCAAGAAACGGCACGCGCTGTTCATCGTCCCATCTGGCAGCGTTTGCGCTTAGATGTCGTCGCCATCGTGATCGCCTTTGCCGGCTACTTCATCTCGCTGTACGTCAACAGCACACAGAATGTGTCGGCTACGCGCAGCATCGTACTCTTTTCATCTCCGCTCACGCTGATTACGCCTTTATTTCTGGTGATCGGGTGTATCCTGCTGCTTCTGCGCCTGTATCCACTGCTTTTGCAGTTGGGCGCGTGGCTCTCTGCGCGTGGCAAAGGCGCTACTCCGATGCTTGCGTTCGCGCACATGGCTCGTTCCCCACGTCAGACCTTGCGCGTAACCCTGCTGTTGGCGCTCACCGTCGCTTTCGCCATCTTCTCGCTGGTTTTCACCGCCTCGCAAACGCAACGTTCATCCGATATTGCGGCCTTCGAATCCGGGGCCGACTTTAGCGGTGATGTTGTCACTTCCAGCAATGCACAAAAGGCGTCTCTGAGCAATGTAACTACGCCTTACCAGAAACTTCCCGGTGTGATCTCGGCAAGCGGCGGTTATAATGGAGATGGCGTTGTCACTGTCCAGTTTCAGGATACTCATATCGCGGTAAGGGCCGTCGCTGCGGACATCTTCGCGCAAACGGCATACTGGACGACACAGGATTCATCTCAATCGCTTGCCTCCCTGATGGCTCAGTTGGTTCAGCAACGCCAGGATTCCATTGCGCAAGGTCGCGTCCCTGTTATCATCGATGCATCAGCGGCGAGCAGCCTCAACTTGCAAGTTGGCTCCAAATTCGTGGTAACAATGAGCGGCTTACCGGACTATGCGCTTGATACGAATACAAGCGCATTAAACAGCGTTGTAATTGCGATAGTGCAGCACATCCCTACTGTGAACGCCGGAACCACACAGGACGCTGGCGGTAGTACCATCACCGTTGGTGGAGGTATGTTGCTGGATTATACGACCTTCGCCCACGTCTACCGGGTTAATAATTCTCTCAATATGATCGGACCTGTACTTTCACCCTCTATGCTCAATATCAGCCCCAATCTGTTAGCCGAGTTGTTCGCAACGAAGAATGCGGTATTACCCGTCAATCATATATGGCTACACACAACCGATGATGCGCAGGCATTAGCCCATGTGCGAGCCGCGCTGAACGCTTCGCCTCTGCGCCTCGCTAACCTCTTTGACCGGCGCGCGTTGCTTGACACCCTGAATGTCGAGCCGCTTTATCTTGACCTGTTGACTTTGCTAACCATCGGGGCAACGATTACCCTTTTGCTGGTATTGATAGGCTATGTGCTTGCTTCCTGGCAGAACGCGAAACTGCGCTCAGGCACCTTTACCACGCTGCGCTCGCTGGGAGCCACCTCGCTACAGGTAGCCGGTCAGTTCGTACTCGAACAGGGTTTCGTTTTTGTGATTGCGCTGCTGATCGGTTTCGTGTTAGGAGGCATCCTCTCGGCCACCGTTGTCCCCACGCTCGTATTTTCTGACGTTCCCATAAGCGGCATCTTGAGCAATTTGAGCGATAGCCAGTTTTACGCGATCCAGCATACATTTCCCCGACAAGTTGTGATACCCCCTACACTGGGTATGGCTCTCGCGCTGTTCGCCGCCATCTGCATCATCGCTATCGGCACCATGGTCTGGACGGTGATGCGCCCATCATTGGGCCAGGCGATACGGCTTAACGAAGATTAGACGGAACAAGATAACTACAAAGGCAGCAGAGAACCAGCATCATAATCGAGCAGGGCAGCAAAGCCGTCTTGCAAACTAGCCTCTACAAGAGCCTTTTCGCGCCCTTTCAGACTATCAATATCGAGTGACCCCAGCCACACGACGTTTGCTCCCAAAAGCCATAGCAGAGCCAGCCGACAGTCTTTTATCAACTGAGCAAAGTTATATCCTGTGACACCACCCTCGATAAGCAATTCATAGTATCGCTGTAAGAGGTCATCCTCGACGGCCCGGCGCGTGGCGGTTTCGAGCGAACCGAAGAGGAAGAGGGCCAGATCGATTGCTCCGCGCCCTCGCGCCACGCTTTGCCAGTCGATTACCGTTACTGGTGACCTGTGTTCAAGAGCATGGAAGAAAATGTTGTCAAGATGGAGATCGCCATGTATCATTGTTACCGGTGCCTGCTGTAGTCGCTGCCGGACGGCTCCATAGCTCGTAGCAAGGGCATCAATGATCTCTCGCACTTGCCGGGACACACGTTGTCCGAAACGCTCAAAAAAGGGACCGATAAGCTGCGCATAACGGTTCTGCATGGATAATGCATCTCCGCCCCACAATGGCAACCAGTTAAAGGTATCCAGTTGTGGGTGGTTCCACCACCGCGTATGGAATTTCGCTAACTCGTCGATTACAAGAGCGGCATCCAGCGAAGAGCAGCCACGAAGCGCATCGCCGACACGAGCATTACGGAGGTCTTCAAGCACCAGCACGACTCGATTGGCCGCGCTATCGACTGCGCCATAATACAAGCATGGGACAGATATAGAGTTCATGGGTGCGACCTGCTGATAGAAGGCCACCTCGCGGGCGCAGCGCTCAAAGTAGCGACGCGCGGCTATCTCATCTTGTTGTTGAACGGTATGATAGGCCGAGGAGGTATCGCGGGTCGCGGTCGGAAATTTGACCACCACAGAGTCAGGTGCATTCTCTTCGCGGCTTGCATACTGGAGCCGCACACGGGCCATCACCCCGGTGAAGCCCCAATCTTGACCAATGATGTCTATATTCGCATCCACCACCTCGGAGGTAATAAACTTGTTCTCTCGGAATATGGCAGTCAACCATTCAGGCGTGACCTCTTCTGGCCCAATGGGTAAGGATAGCAGGTTCATTGATATTCTCCAACAGGTGAATTTATACGTTCCCGGCTCTGATAATGTACAATATTAATTGCACACCCTGAAAACAGGAGGAATACTACGCTGGTCATGCAGCAATTTCGAGGCAGGACGCTTCTGTGGCTATTTTTACTGGGCGCATTGCTCGGCACAGCGCTTGATGCGTTCCATGTCTTTAGCCATGTCGAACGCTATGCATTTCCCTCTCTGCTGGGAGTGGCATGGTGGGTTCCCCTGCTGTTTGGAGGCGCGGCTGTGGCTATCAGCTACTCGCATCCACTGCTCGATCCGCTGCTGCATCACCGGCGTTTCCGTCCGCTTTTCAGCAGCCTGCTGGGGCTGGCGTGGCTACCGTTGATGTACCTGATTAGCGCGAGTTTCTTCGATACGTTGACCAAAACCGCGCTTATCCTGCTCATCTATTGCAATTTCTGGCTGCTGGCTGGCAGCGACTGGCAAAACCTGGTATTTTCGCTGGTGACGGCTATTACCGGCACGTTGATCGAAATGATTCTGGTGGCGGCGGGCGCGTTCGCTTATCTCCATCCCGATATGCTCGGCGTTCCCTACTGGCTTCCCGGTATCTATGCCTGCGCATCGCTGGCGTTGGGAGACCTGGGCCGATCGCTTTTATACTACTCTGGAGGATCACATGAAACACAATGAACAACGACCCTGGACGCTGGACACACTGCTCGTGCATGGCAGCCGCCAACCCGTCGTCTCGCCGCGCTCCGGCAGACCAACCGTGCAGCCTATTTCCCCCAGCACTACTTACCTGCATCCCGACGCGGAAACGCTCGACAGCGCCTTCGGTGGACAGCTTCCATCAGGCGAAAAGACGTATGTCTACGCGCGACAGGGCAATCCCAACGCGCAGGCGCTCGAAAACGTACTCGCAGAGGCTGAAGGTGGCGTTGGCGCGGTGGTCTTCGGTTCTGGCATGGCGGCTATACACGCTGCCGTACTGACCGCCGGGCTGACTCCAGGGGCGAAGATACTCATCGCGCGCGACCTCTACGGGCCAACCATCGGGATGCTGCGCACGATATTTTTGCCCTTTGGAGTTGAGGTGTTACTACGCGATCTATGCAGCCCCGATGTCGGGCAAATGATACGCGACGAGCAGCCCGATGTGATTTATGTGGAATCGCTCTCAAACCCGCTGGTCAAATTGATCGACCTGGACGCCATCAGCGAGGCCGCGCGCGAGGTTGGTGCCGTGACGGTCGTTGACAGCACCTTCTCCACACCCTACCTTCTCAAGCCCATCGAACACAACTTCGACATCGTGGTACATAGCGCGACCAAATACATAAGCGGTCATGGAGATGCTACCGCCGGCGTGGTGATTTGCTCCCAGAACGCGCATGTTGGGCAAATCCGCACCTATGCGACCATGCTGGGAGCCATGCTCAGCCCATTCGACGCTTTCCTGGTCTCGCGCGGATTGAAAACGTTGCCACTGCGCATGGAGCGACAATGCGACAACGCGCTGGCAGTTGCGCGTTATTTGCAACAGCATCCAGCCATTGCGCGGGTACATTATCCAGGGTTATCTGACCATCCACAGTATGAGCTTGCCACGCGCTTATTTCGCAACGGTCGCTTCGGCGGACTACTGGCATTTGAGCTAAAAGAGCAATCGCGCGAGGCAGCATATCGTTTTATGGACAATCTGCAACTCTGCCTGCCCGCCACCACGCTTGGCGATGTCTATACAGAATTAAGCTACCCGCCCATGTCCTCGCACCGCAACCTGACGACGGCTGAACGCCAGCAAATCGGCATCACCGATGGCTGCATCCGCCTCTCGGTCGGCATCGAGGGTGTAGGAGACATCATTCGGGATTTAGAGCAGGCGCTTATATAAACCTCACTGGTTTTTGCCAAAGTAGCTGCCGCGCCTGCGCGTCGTAGTTGGGGTGAAGCGTTCGGATTCTTCTGCGCTGGCCTGACCCATCAGAATAGCTTCGTGCGCCCAGAGCAAATCCTCGGCGGTAACGTCTTTGCGCCCATCCTGCAAGGCGCGCATGAGGGCGGCGAGGCACACTTCACGGAAATGACTGCCGGGATGCTTGAGCAGATTCGGCGCGACCGGGGCATGTTCTTCCTCGCGGTAAGCGTCTCCCAGGAAATGCGCCAGCATCCGCCGCGCCAAATCACTATCCTCTACCAGACCAATTTCAATCAATACATCGATACGCCCGGTACGGTCACGAATGCGCTGGTCGATCTTTTCGGGTTCGTTGCTGGTGGCGAGCAGCAGGGTTCCCGCCGGATTATCGGGCGTTCCTACGCCGTCGAGCATATTCAGCGCTGATTGCATGTCTGGTGGATTGGTGACAAACATTTCAAAATCTTCGACCAGGATCAGCGTTGGAAGACGACTTTCTCCGGCCAGTCGCAGAGCATAGGCAAGCTGTCCCCAGGCGCTGCTATTGCGCGTGGGGGTACATACATAAAATACCAGCCCGCCCTGCTGCGCGTGATACGCGCCCTCCGCTTTGAGTATGGTCGTTTTGCCGGTTCCAGGAGGGCCAATCAAAAGCACCTTGCGCAGGCGAGGAATGCGCAGCGCGGCATAACGATCAAGCACATCTTTATCGAAAATATGACGCTGGGCTGTGATATGCGCCTGGGTCGCAGGCAGCAAGACGAGGTCGTCATACGAGGATTTTTTGATCACCTCCGCCAGGTCGTCATCTCCGCCCACAATCTCGACGGTGCCGCGCCTCTGCTGTCGCCAGATATCCTCGTGGGTTTCGTCCAGTAGCTTGAGAAAGGCCAGCCACTCATCCTGATGTCCAGGGGGAACAGCGTTGAAGGTATGCGATTCGCTGTTATCGGAGTCGTAGTAGTAGACGGAAAGCGCTTTCCAGCCAGCAGCGAAGGTATAGCAAATCCAGCCATAGGGTGCGGACGGGATGGTGCCACGCTCGCCAACAACGGCGGAGCGGAACATATCCGCCTTGAGCAGGGTATTTACCTCGCCACTGGCCGCGATACCCTGAGCATAAGTAGGAGCATCCAGCGCTTCCCAGGATTTTAATGGTTCTACGTTGGCCTTCTTGCGCGATTTGCCGTTGGATGTGACGCGGTTGAGCAACAAAGGATGATGCTCCAATTGTATGCGACGTTGGACGGGCGAAGCAAAGATGAGCGGGGCCTCATCAGCAATCTGCATTTCCTGCCACAGTTCTTTGATGGCCTGCGCAGCGATCTCCCGGCGTTGCATGGGCATAGCGTATTGTACTCCCTCGTATGTAGATTTTGGCGCTGGTGGTAAAGGCACTTCGGGCGTAAGAGTCGCTAACACTGGCGCGTCTTCATGTTGTGCTGGTGGTTCGCTCACGCCTGCTTCAACAGGTTCTTCCTGCTTTGTGGGTTCCATAATTATTGCGTATGCCGGATATATTTGCCGGGAATTTTATCTTGCGCTTCGCCACCCTCTGGCGCGGACATGACATGCAGCATATTCGAGGTCGGATCAACGATCAGGGTATTATCTACTGAGCGCACACCCGGAAACTTGCGAGCAATCTCTTCCGCGGCGGCTTTCTGCTGGACGGTATGCACGGCCCCGCTCAGTCGCACCACGCCAAGTTTCGGATAGACGCCAATGGGGAGATCGCGCGTGCGGGGGTCCTGTCCAAGCGCGCGCGCCAAATCTGCCGCAAGCCGGTCATCGCCAACCAGGTTGTTTTTGATCTCTAACAGACCCTCCACGCCCAGAACCTGGTCTTGCGCCATATCCGAACGTAGTGAACTCGAGATATTGCCATCAAGATAGAGTACACTATCCAGTACGCGAATGGTCATGCCCTTGAGGTCTATATGCATAGGAGCGAGATCAAACAAAATAGACTCGACTTCCTGTTGCAAGTCAGCATCAGAACGGTACGGGGGAAGCGCATTCAGCGCATCATCGGAGATGCTTACGGTGATACGATCTTTCTCCATACTGGCAACATATTCCGCTCGCAAAAGGGTATCCTGCCCCGCGCGCAAGTTACGCGCTACGATATAAGCCAGTTCACCGCTCTCCGGTTGCGTCGCAACCAATCTCAAGGTGCCTTTAGTAGAGGAGCCAGCGCGCTCGACGGCGCTTTTGTTATCGAAAAAGACTCCCTCCGACGGCGCATGGCTGGCAGCGGCCAATTCGGCACGCGCTGCCCTGACCGTCACGCCATCGCCAGTCGCCCTTATCACGCTCTCAAAGGGCAAATATCCCATCTTGCTAAAGAAACGCCCCTGCTTCGCGCCAAGATACGCCATGCGGCGCGTCCCGGCCTCAAACGTGACGTTCTCCAGGGTACCGCCCTCGCCATCGGAGCAAAATATGGTGTTGCCAAAATGAAATTTAGCCATTTCGGAAATACGTGTTGCCTTACTCATACAACCAACCTCGCACTGCAATAAAATGAAAGACAAAAGCGCTTGTCTGCCCTGTCCTTATATAGAAGTGTAGCACGTCAGGCCATGTATGACAAGCGCATTAAGCATATCAGAAAGCGAGCTTGTCTATTACCCACCTTTCAGCTAACAACTTGATTTTGGAGTCCACCGCCGGGTTTTACCCTGTACATCAATCATAAAGTATCGTAATATTATTTGGGGAGCGATATACAGACTGCCTTTGTAAGGAGAGCTAGTTCTATGCTTGGAGACTGGTCAGAACTTATAAACAAAGGACTTGGGAATTACACGATTCAAAGTCTTATCCGAGAAACGCACATGAGCGCAGTATACTACGGAAAAGAGCTAGTAACAGAACGCGCAGTTGCAGTCAAGGTATTATTTCCAAACATCAGATCCGGCAGCAGGGAATACAGGAAATATCTTATTCGTTTTCAGCGAGAAGCTTATTTTATTGCAAATCTTAGACATTCTTACATTGTACCAATCCTTGCTTACTCTGAATACCAGGAATTAGCTTATCTCGTCATGCCTTTTTATTCAAACGGGACTTTAGGGGATTTAATCAGACAACAAGGTCGAATATCACTTCAAGACACAGCTCGATATATTGAGCAAATTGCTCCTGCGCTTGACTGCGCTCATTCTCAAAACATAACTCATCGAGACATCAAACCAGGCAATTTTTTAGTGGACGACAACCATTGCCTGATATTAACAGATTTTGGTATTGCGCGCTCGACTGGAAACCCCAACTGGGCTACATTGACAACAACAAACAAAGTTATCGGCACTCCCGAATATATGGCTCCTGAAATATTACGAGGCAAAAAAGCTGATCCCCGAGCTGATATTTATGCTATGGGGATCGTCATATATGAAATGCTACATGGGACGATTCCTTTCACAGGTTCAGATTTTTATGCTATCATGGATCAGCATTTCAATAATGATCTGCCATCGCTACACTCATTGCATCCACATATTCCAGGTACCGTAGATAGCGTGCTGAGAAAGGCAACTGCTAAGAATCGTGAAGACCGATTCATGTCGGTCAAGGAGTTAGCAACAGCACTATCCCGCGCAGTTGAACCTTACAATAACAATGCTCCCACCGAAGTAGACCTATCCTTTCTACCATTATCTTTCTCTCCTCAAGGTACAGCAATCTCTCCTACCGCTCTAGCTGGTCAAGTTGGTATGCCCGGTATTGGTCACGAAATAGTCCGGCCTTCAGCGAAATTTTTTGTGTGGGCGCTCATTATCACGCTACTTGCCATAACACTCATTGTTTTTGGAGTTACTTACGCTCCTACACTATTTTCATCCTCTCAATCCACTGTAACACCCACGCCCACATTAACACTACCTCAACAGGCCCAGGCGACAGTTCAAGAGTATTATGAGAACTGGAACAAAGGCGCATACCTTTCAGCCTATAATTTACTTAGCCCGACTTATCAAAAAGGCTATGCCTATCAGCGGTCAAATTATCAACATGTTCATTACTCTTGCACAAACTTCGGTCCAACTACACCGCTTTCTGATGGCACAGTACAAGTAATTATTACTATTAACGCCATTGAAGACAAACCATCCGGCCCAGGAACAGCTATTAATGCTTATGCTGGATACTTCATAGCCCAGCAAATCCAGGGTAGATGGCGAATCACCCCGTATCTACAACTGAAATCTACACATGGCTCGTGTATTGAGCCTTGATAAAGGTGAACCTGGTAATACTTCCATTGTCAGGAAATGATTACATCTAGCGTAGCCAATGATATACGGTAATTAAAGGATGAAATTTTCCTTGACACCTCTTATTGTGAGGAATATCATGCACATGAGTTATCAAGTATGGAACCTGATACTACTTACTACAAGATCAGAGAATGAGTAAAGCAACATGACCGAACCAACCTGTTATATCGAACAATACCCGCACAGGCTGCCACATGCCGAGGTAGCCGAACTGCGCCCTTGCGGGCATTACGCCTGTCCGCCGCACACCATCACTTATTATGGCACAGGCGACGATGATGAATTAGTAGGCGAGTACTGCATGGTGTGTTACGCGCGAAGATTCCCAGAGCATTGCCCCGATCGCTTGATACTTCAAGCGGTGTTGCGGGAACAGAGCGATGAACAATAGAGCAAGTTGGAGAAGTATTCGCTTCTCCAACTTGCGTTTATGGATTCTCATTTGTGCGAATAACCGGAGATTCCGTATTTATTACACCTCATGAGCCATTCGCAGTCCGCTCAAATCGAACTATGGCAACTCACTCAGCTTTTTTTGTAGCCTATCATAAAGCTCCGAATGCTTCTGTTCGGTTATTTCTCCCGCGATAAGGCGTTCATCAAGTTTATCAAGCATCTCCTTAATTTTTTCACGAGTCATACCCCCGGTTGTTGTTGGCTGAGATAGCGAAACTTGCGCAGCTAAAGCGCCTGTACCTAACGGATTTGAAGCATCGGGAGGGATGAAAGGGGCGAATCCACCGGTGTTAGCAGAATCTGACGAAAGCCCTGTATTAGGGCCGCGTCCAGACACCCCACCGGCGGTTGCTGGGGCAGGAAGGCCAATTGGTTGTCCTAAAGCAGCATTTGCAGTGTCAGCAGAAGTTGGGGGTACACCGCCAGTGACGGTATTGAGGGACCCGGAAAGGTAGTTCATCACCTGAACGCGGCCATCCACCAATGAGCCTTCGCTCGGTGTGGCTGCAAGAATTTCCATTGCTGCTGCCATCTTCAGCTTGAGAGGGTCCAATCCAATACTCAGTTGACGACGCATGTTCTCGACTTCCGCACTTCCAGTGATATAGTACTTGCTGGCATCAGCTTGAGATAAGTAGTATTGTTTCTGCGCTTCCAATTGCGCCAGGTTCACATCTTCTGTGGCCGCCACGATTTGCGCTTCCTTCTCCATACTCACAATCGTGCGCCGTTCTGCGGCTTCACGGAATTTTTCCGGAATCCTCTGGTTTTCAATGGTCAGACCACGGAATTCCAGACCCCAGCGCTCAAAAATGGGCTGGAGAGCCTCTCGCGCAGCACCGATAAATTCTTGTCGAGCAAGCTGAAATTCCATCACGGTTTTATGAGCAATGAGTTCACGCAACAGCGAATCTACTTCTGGTTTGGCAAAGGTAGCCATGTTTTCCTTCTTGAAGACCTGCTGACTACTTCCAACATTGCGTAAAAAAGTTTCGGGATCAATAATAGCCGCGCTGAAGAAACCGCTTGCGCCCACGCTTACACGGTCGCCAGTGATAACATCGGGAATGCCCCAGCGCAACTGAAATTCACTGGTAGTCGTCCAGATGATTTCAATCTGGCCGCGCACGTTGACAGTGCGACTAATATCATAAAGGCCAGGCGGGAGAACTACCTGCTCAGTCAACATACCATCCTTGAGTACGATCGCTCGCTCATATTCAGAAACTAGTATCGATTGTATGCGACTCAAGGAGCTAGCCATCGGAACCTGGGGATCAGGAAGACGCCACAGCAATCCATCTTTATCGGGATGAGTCATAATGACCTGTCGCCAGGATAGAGGCATGTAGCCTAACCTCTGCCCGATAGCTTTCAGATCCTTCTCCGTATTGTCCATCATTTTGATGCCACGATCGGCTAGAAAGTGCAATAACCCCATGATATACCTCCCTTAGAGCATTAAGCTCCATATTTTTGCAAGAACTGTTGCGTTTGCAACAGTGCGCCTGTCAAATTTTTATTCACAAAATTCAAACGGCCTATCACCATCTCACGGCTTCCATTCTTACCGGCATAACGCACAAAGGCCGTTGGAAGATAGAGCAGGCCAATCATTTTGACAATCGTCGCTCCCAACTCACGCGTGTGCTGGTTCGCGTAGGATTTCATCGTTCTTTCTGCCATATCTTGTGAGAGTAAGGCGGGAAGTGCCATCACTCGTTTATCCAGGAAATTGAAGGTGTGGGTCGCTTGCTGGATCACTGGCAAAAGAGGATCGCTGACCAGTATATGCCCAACAATGGGTGAATTCGTGGTAGTAGCATCCACAAGAATAAGCGCTTCACGCCCAGTTCCCGACTTGAAAATGATGCCACTTTTCTCAGCATAATTCAGCGTTGCCACCCAGTAAGGATGAAAATGATAACCTACAGTCCCAACGGTTTCGGCAGCGCCAAAGGTAGGCTTATATCGATTAGCCTCAATCGTCCCTTCAATCCAGCTCCAGTCGACAAGAACGGGGAGAGGTTCATCTCCAGCGCGAGCGGACAGCAAACGACTGATGGATTGAATAAGACCAAGTAACTGGTGGGTAGTTTGATTGCTTCCAAGCGTTGCGGCATAGCTCATCAAATCTTCATAGAACGGCTCAAAGTCTACCGACTGTAAGCGAGTGGCTACCTCGTAGCATTTGATTATCGCCTGGAAAATACGCGCAACCATGAGGTCTTTTTGTATACCTTGCTGTAGAGGAACCGTATAAAGTGGATTATACATACATGCTAAAGCCTGTTGCTCTGACTGGGTGAGTTGCGCTATCGCACGATCAAGCTGGGCGAGAACAGCTTCAGGAGCTACGCCTCTTCCTTTCTCAAATGTTGCAATCAGCAGATCAAGCAGAAGCATTGCGCCGGTGATACGCGCATCCAGGGCCACAATGTAAGAGCGATAACCCTCGTCTACAACATTTTGTGCATGTTCTCGATAGTCTTTTTGCAGAGCTTGGAGGTTCTGATGTATCGCCTGATAGGAGGCAACCGTAGCAGCGGTAAGGTGATTAGCGATATTAGCGTAATAGATTAAGCTCATGACGCGGAACTGAAGTTGAAGCATTTTCAGTTTGTCATCTTGTGTTACAGCAAAGTCCTGCAACTGCGGCGCGGAGACCCGCGTGGTGAGCGTCTTCAGCCATTGGTTCTCTCCTCTGCCAATAGCTAAAAGTTGTGAGCCTGGCTGGTATTCCTCGAACCCTACTAACACTTTTAGCTGGACCATCGGAGCTTCCGGGGCATATTCAAGGTCTTCCAGATGCCGGTCGATATCTTTTTTTAGCGCAGGATAAAGGCTCTCGGTAAAGATGAAGCGCCGGGCATTGGCGTCAATACTGCTGGAACCGCCAGCGCCATTATAGCCGCTCCCCACGATCATTTGATCGAGCCAGGCCTTTAACTCCTGTTTGAGATGTTGAGCATTATCCTGGCTCTGACGAAATGTATAAACAGTACAGCAGTGAGGACACTCTATGGGCCTGGTCAGGTCCTGTATACCATGTATATCTGCTGGAGCAGCGCACATCGGACAAGCCAGCACCTCAATTGCCGGTGGCGATGGTGGGGCCGACGATGAGAATCCAGCAAATTGACCTGATGTTGATCTACCAGACGAACCGGCAAGAGACCCTGTAGCACCAGCAGCAACACTAGCTTCCAATACTTGCAGCTTCTGTACCCACTTCTGTCTAAGGTCATTATAGGTCGCCTGATCAATTTTCCCCATCGATATCTGTAAATCGAGCGAATCCAGAATATCGAGAATATCTTGTTTTTCCATACAGGATACGCTCTCCTTTAATGGTGATGAGAATTGCGCTCAAGATGACGAACCCGATTTTCGAGTGACTGCATCGCGCCAATCAGTACATCTATTTTGGCACCCAATTCCTGCCGGACCTTGTCTGCTTCCATTTCCGCCTTTATTGTTACCATTGACCCGCAAGGCGTACAGACAGCGATTTCGCCACTCTCCAGATTGACAGAAGAGCCATCTTGTTTTAAGCGATCGAGAATATATTTTGTGTAGGGGGTGACAGTAGCCTGGCACATTGAAAAGTGCAGCTCAAATCCCTGCATTTCCCTATGGCACATCCAGCACGTTCTTGAAACTCGCCAGTTTTCCAACAACGTTGCGGCGCTCTGCATCCATTTTTGATCATTGCAACGCCGGAAGGATTGCCCCGCTAACGCGAGATCATCAGAGGCTGCGGCAGGGTCGCTATCTTTTTTTATCATCGCTTCACAGAAAGAGGACATTCCACTATGATAGAAATAGCGCGCCTCTGTTTTCTCATTATGTCCATCGGGTTCGGGTACATAACTGTAGGTCAGTAGTTGATTGCGTAGAATCGCTTGAAACTTATCTCGCGCATACCTGTGCAGATCACGCAATTTTACCATGTTATCCTGCGCCTGTTTGATGGCAGTTTCGACCATGCGGCAATCCAGTTCAGCGCAAAGTGGCGCGACCGGCATCGTCTCTGTTTGCGATTTGATCTCCTCAATCTGAGGTAGGACACTCAACGCCTGGATCAACTGTTGAATCATCCTGTCATCACCGGTTGCCAGATAACGATACAGCAAGGAGTTGGCCGTCGCCTGGGCCATCATCATCTGGTCGCCAGTCTCTGTAAACTTCCTGGCAGCTTTCTCAAAGATATCAGCCGCATCCTTGAAGTTCCCAAGCAACACTCCTTTAGCGAATGCCCGATTGTAGAGTTCATCTTGATTTAAGCCAAGACCGGTCGTATGCTTTACTTTGTCAAAAAATCCGCTCAACTCCAAACTCCTTTCCAATAGGAAATATTAGGAAAAATAAAAATGTATCTAAATACGTTGCGGCCCTACAGAGCGAGTGCGTATAGAGCCTGTGCGAGTCGTTGCATTAGAGGGAAGATGATGGCGCGTATGTAGAACTTCTACTAATTCGATTGCATCACCTAAAGAGTCACGCAAAATCGCAAAGTTTATGGCCTGCCCTTTCAAGGTGAGGAGCCGCAAAGAACCCATTAATAATCCTTGATCGAGGGCCAGGGCCTGCACATCGTTGAAAAACACAACCTGAGATAAATGGGGGCGCGTTCCACAGAGAATGATAACAGCGCCTTCGGAAACAATAAACCAGGTAGAAAGCGCAACGCGCCGCCGTCCCCATAATCCTCGCCCATCTAGCCGCCTGATCCACTGTACGCGAGCGCCTCCCAATAACGCAGTTTCGGGTGGCATGATCTGGAGCAACTGGGACCTCTCGGCATCTGACAGATCGAGCATAAAGTCCAGAGAACTAGACTCTGAACCGCGCCAGAAGTAGGAATGGATAAACCAGGAAAAGGTTGAAGCAGCAACACGTAACCGGTAACGTAATGCGCTAAATAGCAAAGGGGCAAATATCACAAAAAGGACAATAAAGATTGCCGAAAACGCCAGCATAATGACAGGGGCAAAGAGTGCAAGCAGAATTGCGACAATGACTACAACATCCTCTACAAGACTCAAAGCCAGTGTTAAACAGCCTCCGGCCGAGACAGAGGCGCTCAAACGTGTCACAGCCTTTGTAATATGGCTCATCGACGCTAATGTGGCTCCAAGTAGGAGAACTACCGGCAATCCAAGAGAAGTACTACTTTCGCCCGTTGCGCCTGCAACTATGGCCCCGGAAATTGGACGCACTATAGTATGAATACTATCCCAAATGCTATCGACAAATGGTATCTTGTCTGCTACAATGTCGATAACAGCCAGAATAACGAGAGCAATGATAAATCCATTCTGGGTAAGAAATGCAAAGTTTTTACTGATAGTAAACAAATGAAACCAGCGCACAGAGATGGAGATAGAAAGAAGCGGTAAATAGGCATTAATGCCTGCTGCAAGGGCTAAACCATACGAAGTTCCAAGACTTTCCATCGCACTACCAGGCTTTCATACTAAAACAACTATCTAAAATCGAAGCATAGCGATTGTAACATCGAACACAATATAAGTCAACACATTTATTAATTTTGTACTATCATTCGTTCTATTACTAATATACACAAGATAGAGTTGAGAGGTCAATTGTGTCGAATCTCCTTCATCGTACTCTTGGTTCTTGTGAACTGATACAGTTCATTAGTAAGGGAGCCATGGGCGAAATTTATCTGGCAATTCAACCTTTATTGAACCGTAAGGTGGCAGTTAAGGTCATTCAGACAGGATATGATGAAGATCCGAATTTTATTCAGCGTTTTAAACAAGAGGCACAGGCGCTTGCAGCATTAGAACATCCTCATATTGTGACATTATATGAATACGGCTATCAGGATGAGATTGCCTATCTTGTTATGCCTTATATAGCAGGTGGTACTCTGAAAGAGCGCCTGAAAAGCGGCACATGGTCGCTGGCGGAAACAATAAACCTTCTGGAACAACTGGCGTCAGCCCTGGATTTCGCGCATCAACGATCTATTATTCATCGTGATATTAAGCCTGCCAATGTGCTTCTTCGTGAGAACAATTGGCCCTTGCTTGCCGATTTTGGTGTTGCGAAGTTAATAAACAATACAGCACAATCTACTCACGGTTATGTAGGCACTCCATTATATATGGCACCGGAACAGTGGCTGGGTCAAAATATTTGCGCACAGACTGATATTTACGCGCTGGGTATTATGTTTTATGAGATAGTAGCAGGCACGCCGCCTTTTACTGGTGATGGCTGGGGAAGTATAATGCTCCAGCACTTGCAAGAGAGGCCCAGGCCAATCAAAGAATACAATGCAAATGCCCCGGAAGCATTAGAACCTGTTATTCAACGCGCGCTCGCCAAAGAACCCTCTCAACGTTTCACAACGGCGCGAGAATTCGCGGAAGCAGCAAAGCAAGCAATAGTACAATCAACGCGCGCCACGACAATAGAATGGTCTAAAGAACCAACATCAGTTTCCCCAACTCAAATGCCGACCCTGCCAGCGCATTACAACGAGGAACAGGAATTTATAAGGACAGGGCCTGTTCTGCAAACTGAGACGTTGCCGGGTATGTCCGTATATACTACAGCCAACATCGATAAAAAAACCTCCGCACATCCAGGGTCTGGAACGCTCCGTTTGCTCACAGAGTGGAAAAATCTCTTCACCGCAGTTGATACCATTGCTCTTTTACCTGATGTCAGTCAAGTTATCTCGAGTGCTCTCGGCACCATTTCTCTCTGGAAACCAGGAACGCCACAGGCCATAGTTGAGGTGCCAGGACACACGCGCACGATTTGGGCCTCAGCTATCACCTTTGATGGTAAGACCCTGGCTACAGGTTCCTGGGATCGAAGTATCCGTTTGTGGAATATAGAACAAAGGCGTCTACAACGTACTATAATCGGACACAGCGACATCATTCTTACTATTACCCTGGCAATGAATGATAGGGTTCTGCTATCTGGTTCGCGCGACGGGACAATACGTATCTGGGAATTGCCGGGTGGTCGTCAAATACGGAGCATACGACATCCTGGCGGGCCAGTCTGGTCGCTCCTCTATCTTTCAGAGAGTGACATGCTCGCAGCAGGAGCGGATAATGGGTTGGTAGGTTTATGGAACCTTAAAAACGGACAACTGGTTTGGAAAACGCAAATAGAAGATGCTGGTCAAATCGTAAAGTTACTGGTTTTCGACGCACAACACCTGCTTTGTTTGACCAAAAAAGGGGATTTGATCTTGCTCAATCTGAATTCTGGTATCCATTTACCACTTCCTACTCAGCTACCTATGCCCGCTGGCAATGCGATCGCATTGAAAAACGAGATTGTTTATTCAGATAAAAGTGGGATACTTTACTGCTGGAATACTAAACACAACCAACAACATCTCTTAATTCAAGCACATCAAGGCCGCGTGACCGCCATGGCTGCGCGACCAGAGTTACGCATACTTGCCACTGGCGGCGAAGATCATTCCATCAAACTATGGCAGTTTATGTAACTGAGGCTTGACCAACCGCATTGATACTCGTTCCAAAAATGCTCTCCATCGCATCTGGCGCATAACGGGCGACGATTGTTTCGGTGATAGCGTTGGCGCGGCAGATTTCGCCGAACATGCTGGCGCTGATGCGCGGCGTGCGTTCCTGGGTCTGCTGGTCGAGTTCTATCAGACCAAAGCGCACACCCCAGCCCTCTGTCCACTCGAAATTGTCCACCAGCGTCCAGTGTAGATAGCCGCGCACGGGGATACCTTCGCTGATGGCGCGGTGTATCATCGCCAGGTGTTCCAGGATGGCGCGCGGACGACGATCATCGAGCGTATCGCTAAATCCATTTTCGGTGACGTACAGGGGCTTATTGCCGCGCGTTTTTTGATAGACCGACTTGAGTACGCGATAGAGGCCAGCCGGGTAAATCTCGCCAAAGTTGTTCTTCATACCCGGATCGTTGCGAACCGCGCCAGGAAGGGTGAAACGCCGCCCGAATATTTCGGTAGGCCGTGTGAGGTCGAAACGCACCAGATCGCGCGTGTAGTAGTTGACGCCGTGAAAATCGCGCGCCCCCGCCGCGCGTTTGATGGGCGCGAGCAGCAAGTTTAATGGGAAGGTGAATGTTCCCGTTTCCGCGCCTCGCAGTGTCGCCCAGTTGAAGAACGTATCCTGTATTCCCGCGACTGCGCGGTCCAGTGGTGAAAGCGGGCTGGCAGAGTCAAAGAGGCGGTAATTCAGGCAATAGCCAATCTCGGCCTGCGGCTGGATACGATAGATGGCATAGAAAGCTTCAACGTGCGCCTGCATCAGATTGCGCAATACTTGCAAGGCTCGCATCAAATCTTGCTCGCCCGGAGGATACTCATCTAATAAGTAACCCAGCATGGCATATACATTTGGCTCGTTAATGGTAATCCAGAAGTCGCACAGGTCTTGCAGTTTCTCCACCACATAGGATACATAGCGCGCAAAGTAGCGTATATTCTCGACCTTCGTAAAGCCGCCGCGATCCGCGAACCACAGAGGGTCGGTGAAGTGGTGCAGCGTGACCAGGGGTTTCATATGCCGTCTATGCAGGTCGGTCAGCATCATGCGATAGCGATCAATGGCCGCGCTATCCCAATACCCCTCGGACGGCTCGACGCGGCTCCATTCGATGCTCAGGCGCAGAGCATTGTTCTCCATCTGTTCCGCCAGGCTGAAATCCTGCTCAGCCTCCCGCCACCAGTTCGCGGCATCCCCGCTTGTCTCGCCCGTAAACACACGCCCCGCCTGCTCCCAGCGATACCACTGATTGTTGGTGTTGCCACCCTCACATTGATGGGAAGAGGATGCCGTTCCCCACAAAAAGCCATCAGGAAAACGAAGACTACGCTGACTGCGCTGCCATGCCATACCGTGCAACTCCTCGGCTCTGAAAGATGTTCAAGGTATAAATATTGTACCACGTACAAATCAGAAGCCTCCAGCAAGCGAGCGGATAACTATTACTTGTCTTCTGGAATGTATTCTATCAATTCAGATGGGTCTACTCCGAGTGTGCGAGCAAGTTTATTCAGTGTGGTGGTAGTGACTTCATGGTTGGGATCTCTCCAAATCGTCTGTATCGTTTTATAGGCCATATTCGATTCTCTTGACAGCCGGGACATGCTGAATCCCTTTCGTTGCGCTACCTCTCGTATCTTCAAGCGTATCATTGCCCGTTTCCTTCACTTGTTCTGAGGCAATTGTACCAGTCTCCTATGATATAGAGAACTACGCTTGCTATCTCAGCACATTTTGTAGTAGTATGTTAGATACTAGTATATAAAGTACTACTCAGAAAGTGAGGGCAAGATGGAGACGGTAAAAACTTTGTGGATATTGGATGTTCCCTCCCTATGAAGATATGAAGGCGAGCCTCCTTGTTCCCCTGTATGCGGAAGATGAACAAGAGGCATGGATAGAGGCGCAGCGATGGGCGCTACAACGTGAGCGAATACTTCCTAAAAATGCTATGTTGGTACACTTTCCGCGTGGGTTCACGGTTCACACTCACAATATACTCCCAGGAAGAAGAGAATAGTCAACCAAAGGGACAGGACGACTACAACCCTCCGTAGTCGTCCTGTCCCTTTGGTTGACTATTCTTTATTACTCCCTGATTCCTCTCGCCGGCAATGGCCGCACCAGCGGGCTCATCACGGGTACATCCTTTTTGCCGCGTGGCAGGCGCTGGCGCACGAGGTAGTTGGGGGCAACGGCCAGGTCGCCCTTCTCCAGCGTGACATCTTCGCCGAAGCGGTTGAAGAACGATAGCTCGAAGTTGGGGGTCTCGCCGAGCGCGCCGTGAGGGCAGACCTCTACGCAGTCGCCGCAGAAGATGCAGCGATCAAGCGCGAAGGCGTAACGTGTGAGTGTGCGTTCGGCCATCATCAGCGAGCCGGTCGGGCAGACCTGCACGCACGCCCCACAGGAGACGCAATCGGTATCATGCAGGCTGACGTTGAACGGCGTGGAGACGATGGTATCGAAGCCCTTACCGAACATACCGTAGCAGTCAGGGCCGATCACGTCATGACAGACGCGCACACATTGCGTGCAGTTGATACACTTGTTGGGATCGCGCAGGATGAAGCTGTGCGACATGTCAAACTCGTAGTCGTGGTAGTCGCTCGGCTCGCCATCATGGAAGCGATTATCCGCCAGCCCATGCTCGATGCTGTACTTTTGCAGGTCGCACTGCCCGGCTGCCGGACACGCGCACTGCAAGCAGCGAGCCGACTCGCGTTCCGCCTGCTCTTGCAGGTAGCCCAGCTCGATCAACTCGAAACTGCGCTTGCGCTGCTCGTAGGGCAGCATCGGCATCTTGACCTTTGGCTCAACCGGCTTGTACGGCACAATATCGAAGAGGTCGGGTTTGCGCTCTTCCAGTTCCAGGCGATGGGCCACTTCTTTCATGTCTTCACCATTGAGGAAGGCATGCATCGAACGCGCGCCAAGCTTGCCCTGAGCAACACATTCGATGATAGTTTTCGCGCCCATCTGAGCATCGCCACCGGCAAAGACGCCGTAGCGGTCCGTCATAAAGTTAAACGGGTTGGTCTCAATAGTGGTGCGTTTGCTCCATTTTACGCCGGACTTCTCATCCAGCACATCTTTATCTGGATTCTGACCGAAGGCGGGAATGATGGTATCGCACTTAATCACGAACTCTGAACCGGGAATAGGCACAGGTCGGCGGCGACCACTGGCATCCGGCTCGCCCAGTTTGTTTTTGATACATTCGATGCCCGCTACTTTGCCGCCCTCGACAATGACCTTCGTCTGCTGGACGTAGAACATCAACTCGGTGCCTTCAGCATCGGCGTCTTCGATTTCTTCTGGCGTCGCGGTCATCTCTTTGACGGAGCGGCGATAGCCGGTATGCACTTTCGCGCCCAGGCGCAACGAGGTGCGCGTGCAGTCGAAGGTGGTAAATCCACCGCCAAACACCACTACCTCGCGCCCCTCCTTAACGGGAACGGGTTTGCCCTCAACCTTTTCGGCCAGAAAAGCGATGGCGTTGATTACGCCTTCCGCATCTTCGCCGGGAACGCTTAACGGGTTACTCGTCCAGGCACCGATGGCGAGGTAGATAGCATCGTAGCCCTGCGCGAACAGATCGTCGATGGTGAAATCCACGCCAAGTTTCACGTTTAATTGCAGGTCTACGCCTAAATCCCAGACGTGCTGGAGTTCGCGGTCCATCACATCTTTCGGTAAACGGTACTCTGGGATGCCATAGCGCAGCATACCGCCGGGCTGCGGCTGCATCTCGAAAACTTTGCAATAATGGCCTTTCAGCGCCAGGTAGTAGGCGCATGTCAAACCGCCGGGGCCAGAGCCGATGATAGCGATTCTCTTGCCCGTTGACGGGTCCTTCGGGAAAGGATGCGGCGGATCGAGCAGGCAGGTCTCGGCGGCGTGGCCGTGCATACGGCAGATGGCGATTTCCTCTTCCACCAACGCGCGGCGGCAGGCTTTCTGGCAGGGCGCGGGACAGGTCAGACCCAGGATATAGGGGAATGGCAGCACCTCTTTGACTAGGCGAGCCGCTTCCTTCATCGAGCCTTTGGCGATCAGTTCCAGGTAGCCGGGGATGTCGATATGCGTCGGGCAATCCACCTGGCACGGCGGCTGGCAATAAGCGTTATGGTCCGACAGCAGCAATTCCAGATTGGTGCGACGAATGTGGAAAAGCTCATCCGAATTCGTCCGCACTACCATACCGGGCAGAGCCGCAGTAGTACACGAAGGAAGCGGTTGGCTCACGCCCTCGATATGTACCAGGCACATGCGACAGGCAGCCGTTGGCTCCAACTTCCCGTCATTACACATATTGGGAATATCGGTAATGCCGTTGTCGTCTGCCACGCTCAGCAGGGTTTGACTCTCATAAGCTGTCACAGTTTTCCCATCGATGGTCAGCGTGAAGCCGGGATGTCCGGTCTCATTGCGCGGCATCACTGCCTGCGCATCATGCACAATGGGAGAGAGATTATCTCGGATTGATATTGCCATATATTACCTCTCGTAGGCACAGGACGCGAAAAATACGCCCCTACAGTTTCTAGGGCAAGACATGTTTTGTCACAAAACGATGCGCGCGCACGGGAATACAGGTGCCGGTTGGACACTGTTGTTCCATGATGTGCATCTGGAAATGTTCGAGCCAGTAGAGTTTAGCCGTTTTGAGCGAATTGGGTGCCTGTATGCCAAAGCCGCACAGCGAGCCATCCGGGACATATTTAGCAAATTCATCCAGCACATCCAGGTCGTTATTGACGCCTAGATCGCTAATGATGCCTTCCAGCAGCCCGGTGATACGTTTCATACCGAGACGACACGGCACACATTTCCCGCAAGACTCTTTGCTAAGGTAGCGGCTGCGCTCCATCGCCCAGGCAACCATGCAGGTATTGGCCGGCAGCAACTCGATAATACCGGAACCCACAATGACGCCAACTTCTTCCAGCGCGTCAAAATCGAACGGAGTGTCCAGCAAGGAGGTCGGCAACGCGCCTCCCTCAGCGCCTCCTACGACGATCCCGCGCAGTTCGCTTTCGGCGCGGTTATAGCCCGCGTGACGCAGTATTTCGCGCAGCGTGGCCCCGAACGGCACTTCAACCACGCGCGGCTCGCTATCAGGCACATAATCGTAGACGGTCAGCACTTTAGTGCCGCTGGTCGTGGTAGTTCCTACGCTGGTAAAGGCTTGCGCTCCATCGCGCGCGATAATAGGAACATTCGCCAGTGTTTCAATCGAGTTGACAACGGTGGGTCGATCCCACAGGCCAGCCTGGGCGGGATAAGGTGGTCGCTGTTCGGGCATACCGCGTCGTCCCTTAATCATGGCGATTTGCACGGTTTCTTCGCCACCCATGAAGCCAATATCGACGCCTACGACATTGATGGTGCAGTTGAACTCGGTTCCTAAAATATCGCGTCCGACGAGATTGGCGTCTAACGCTTCCTGCAAAGCTCGCTGCACCGAGGCTATTCCCTCAAGATAAAGGCTGCGTGTGAAAAGATAGGCTTCCGATGCGCCTACGGCATAGGCTGCCAGCACGATGCCCTCTATGACCTGGTGGGGGTTGCGCTCCAACAGGGTACGCGCTGCCCACGAACGTTCGTCGGCATCATAGGCGTTACAGATCACATAGCGCGTGTCGTCATCCTGCCGGCGCGCAAGAAGCCACTTTTCCCCGGTCGGGCGACCAGCGCCGCCGCGCCCGCGCAGTTGCGCATCCAGCACTTGCTGGACAACCTGATCGGGGGTCTGCTCGCGAATAGCTTTTTCCAGGGCGGCATAGCCCCCGACGCGGCGGTATGCTTCGAGCGAGCGCACATCAGGCTCGCCTCGCCGCCGTATTACACGATAAGTTGCATCAAATTCAGGCATTGGGCTGCCTCACATGATTAATGTTGCCATACACACCGCGTGTCGCGGGTGATAGTCCACGTACAGGTTGGTCGTCGCGCTTGATGCCTTTGACGGCGGGAGCGGGCTTGAATTTAGGACTCATGGTGGCGATACCAAATATATCGCTCAAGTCCACGCCGCGCGCTTGCACAATACGCTTGGCTGCCGACAAAGGCAGGTAGCCATAAATATCCATCACGGCATCCAGCAGCGAGGAGAGCGCTCCGGCTTCCTGCGACCAGTTCGCCAGCAAATCGTCAACCTGGCCCAGGTCTATTTCTGGTTCCAGGTAATCCTTTACCGGCATAGCCATGCAGGGAGCCACTGGCTTGTCATGGTATTCGATCGCGTATTCAGAGTAGCGCTGTATATAGTAACCCGCCTTGGATGCGCCTGTAGCCGGGGGCATCTTGCGTGTGCCAAACTTCTCAGCCCCCTCGCGCACGTAGGAGACGAACCAGGGACGATCTTTCCAGACGTGCATCGGCTCAAACTCGATGGTAATGGCGCGTGGCGGACAGGCTTTTTCGCAGAGCAAGCAGGCCTCACACTTCAGGTTATAGTCGGCTTTCAATCCTTCCTCCGCGATCAATTGGATCAATCCACGACTACGCGGGGGAAGCTTTGGCTTTTCATAGGGATAATATCGCGTTACTTTAGGCCGGAAGAGGTGGCTAAAGGTTAGCCCCATTCCGCTCAGAATTCCACGCATAGACTACACCTCGATTTCCTTCTCGCCACGTACTTTCAAGCCCTGTTTGGCGATTTTCTCGCGCAGCTTGAGAATGCCCTCGATCAACGCTTCAGGACGTGGCGGACAGCCAGGCACATATATGTCCACCGGCACGATAGTATCGACGCCCTGGACGGTATAGTAGCTATCATAAAATTCGCCGCCGGAGTTCGCGCACTGGCCCATGCTGAGTACCCATTTGGGATCGGGCATCTGCTCCCACAGCAGGCGCAGGCGCGGCCCCATCTTGACCGAAACCGTGCCGGCCACGATCATCAGATCGGCCTGGCGCGGGCTGGAACGGAATACCTCCGAGCCGAAACGCGAGAGGTCGTAATGGGCCTGCGCGCTCGCCATCATTTCAATAGCGCAGCAGGCCAGGCCATAGCCAAGCGGCCAGACAGATTTTGAACGCGCCCAGTTCTGCGCCCATTGCAGCATGTCTATAAAGCTGGTAAGCTGAACTGGCAACTCCTGATCGCCAGGAGTGTACTCATGGGGGCCTTTTGCCATAACAATTGGCACAGGCTTGCGCGGCCCAGTGACGCGCTTATTCCCATTGGTTTTCGTATCGCTGCTCATAATGTAATAACTCCCATGCAAAGGTTTAGCAGCACCTGTTGCCCGGTTGATATATTCGCGGAATGTAATATAAGAAAGGAGTCGGCGCTTTCCGTCTCCTAACCTGTCGTAATTATAGCACGTCACGCCACACCTGACCATATGCCGGGAAGCGGCTTTTTTGACGGGCAGCCCTGCTATCGGTTATAATTCTGGCATTGAGAGCGGAGGAACACGTGTCACTGATTTGGAGACTTCTAGCAATGAGAGACTCAACCGAGCAGCTACGTCGCATACAAAACGCCATTATAAGAATCACTGAGTACGCGAAAAAGGGTAAACAACGGTTTGAAACTGAAGAAGAGGTTCAACTTTCAGCCATCTATTACCTTCAAACAATCAGTGAAGCCACAAATACAATTCCTCAGAATTTCAAGGATCATCACCCAGAAATACCCTGGAAGCAATTAGCTGACTTTCAAAGCTTAATTACGCATTATTATCTTGAAATTGATACAGATGCTTTATGGAACATAGTGAAGCATGACCTTCCAAATTTACAAGATAAAATAGATGCAGTTTTAGGGGCAGCCCAGGAACAGTTTAGTCGAAGTAACGCCGAGCAAACTTTTCTCAGGGGTGAGATGGCAAAACCTTATGCTGAGTTATTAAAGGCAAAGCGTGACGAGATACTTCGCACTGCGATCAAGTATGGCGTGTCGAATGTGCGTATTTTTGGTTCTGTTGCGCGTGGAGAGGCTGATACAGCCAGCGACATTGATCTATTAGTGGATGTTGAGCCTGGAAGAACCCTGTTTGACCTTAGCGAACTCTTATTTGATCTCCAGGAACTGCTTGGTCACGATGTAGATATAGTAACCGAAAAAGGACTGCATAATCGTATTCGAGAGCGCGTTTTGAAAGAGGCAATACCTCTATGACAGATTCGCTTGAAAGAATCCAACATATTCAGACAGCTATTACGAAAATCGGTAAATATACAAAAAGAGGACGCCGCCGATTCGATCGGGAGGAAGAGACACAAAATTCGATTGTCTACTATCTTCAAATTATGGGTGAAGCCGCCAGCGCCTTACCGCTAGAATTCAGAAATCTCCATCCAGAGATACCCTGGCGATCCATGATTAATATGCGCAACAAACTGATTCATCATTATGACGGGATCGACCTGGACATAGTCTGGGAAACAGCCACAGTTGGCATTCCTGATCTGGCAGTTAAAATTCAAGCTGTTTTAGAGGATAATTCATAGAAGGAGACATAAACTTTGGGAACATGCACCATCACCGTATTGCCCGGAGACGGCATCGGGCCAGAGGTTATCGAGCAGGCTGTGCGGGTGTTGCACGCCATTGGCGAACGCTACCAGCACACTTTCCAGATGCATCATGCATTGGTGGGCATAGCAGCAATTGAGGCCGAGGGCCAGGCAATCTCTGACGCTACAATGGAACTGTGCCGGCAGAGCGACGCGGTTTTATTTGGCGCGGTCGGAGGCATTCCACGCTATGAGGGGTCAAAAACGCAGGAGCGGCCCGAACGCGCCCTGCTGCGCTTGCGCAAAGAATTAGAGCTTTTCGCCAATCTACGCCCGATTCGCCCTTTCAAAGCGCTGCTAAATGCTTCGACTATCAAGACGGATGTCTTACAAGGCACCGACCTGCTGGTTGTGCGCGAATTGACGGGCGGCCTGTATTTCGGCAAACCCAGCGAAATCCGCGAGACGCCGCAGGGTCTGGAAGCCGTCGATACCATGTTCTATACGGAACATGAAATTGAGCGCATCGTGCGTACAGCCTTTGACCTTGCGCGGGGCAGGCGCAAGAAAGTTACTTCGGTCGATAAAGCGAACGTACTCAGTTCATCGCGTCTCTGGAGACATGTTGCCGAACGGGTAGCTGGCGATTACCCCGACGTAGAGACCGATCACCTGCTGGTCGATACCTGCGCCATGCAATTAGTGCGTCGTCCAACCGGATTTGATGTCATCGTGACCGAAAATACGTTTGGAGATATTTTGACTGACGAGGCGGCTATGCTGGCCGGTTCGATGGGTATGTTGCCATCCGCCAGCCTGGGAACGCGCAAGACCGCGCACGGGCTATTCGGCATGTACGAACCTATTCACGGTTCTGCGCCCGACATCGCCAGGCAGGGCAAAGCCAACCCCATTGCCGCCATTCTGACGGTCGCCATGATGCTGCGCCATTCCTTCGGACTACACCCGGAAGCAGATGTCATCGAAGCCGCAGTCGAGCAGGTCATCGAGGCTGGCTATCGCACAGAGGATTTGAAAGAGGCAGGCAAACCAGTCGTTGGGACGCAGGAGATGGGTAGGCTGATTGTGGATGCGCTCGCCGGGTAATGCCATGAAGTAATCAGTGACTATTCCAAAGTCAGAACCAGGGATGTGCATAGTTTGCAATCTCTGGTTTTTTATTCCTTACACCTTTCGCGCAATAGCCAGCAGATGCGCGGTATCTGCAAGCAATGATGGCTCATCCTCGATGCGGCGCATGAGCGCCAGAAACTGTTCGCGCCGTTTCTGGTCATTGAAATTGTCTATCGCATACTGTGAAACCCACAACGGCCCTTCGACCGGTAAGGTCTTTTCGTAGAGAAACCCACTTTCCTTCACTTCGTCCTCAAGCTCTTGCGGATGGTGAAAAAAGGCGGTTGTGAAATAGGCCGGGTGATTGGTCGGATTCCGGTGCTGCCCATCAGTCAAATCACGCTCGACTATTGGCGCGAAGGCCGGGTCATCGAACAATCCCTGACGGAGACCATCAAGTAGAGAGGCGAAGCGAGAAATAGCTGCCGCGAATAGAATGCCGCCATGTTTGAGGATACGATGAGCTTCACGCAAAGCTGCAAGACGGTCTGCTCGTTCAGTCAGATGATACAAAGGCCCTAATAAAAGCACGACATCGACACTCATGTCGGCACGCTTCAGACTGCGGGCATCTCCGACCTCTATTTCTGCGAGGGGTGTTTCGGGTTGCAACAAAGCAGCCTGTCGTGCCTGCTCGATGTGTAAAGGAGTTGCATCGATAAGATGCACTTCGTATCCCTGTTTCGCAAGCCACAAGGCGTATACACCGGGGCCACCGCCAGCATCGAAAACGATAGCGGGCGGTGGCGGTGCATAGCGCATAATGATGTCCTGAGTGCGAGCCAATTCAATCTGGCTCGAACCGTGAAGCAAGCGCTCGGACTCATATCCGCTGGCATAATGCTCCAGCATCTCAGGTGGAACAGGCGAGGGAACATCGAATGAATCATCCATCATACGCCTCTAGATTATCCCATCATAGGTTTGGGGCAGGAACCCATCAGGCGCAGTTTCTCCTGCGCTTCGGCGATCTGGCGTTTGAGAGCCGCCGACTCTGCGCTTTCTTTCGGTGGTGGTTGCGCGTCAACGCTCAGCGGCTGAAGTTTTGCCTCCAGTTCCGCGATTTCATAGAGAAGCGCCTGGCGCTGCACATACCAGCGCGTCACAGCGCGTTCGACCCCCATAAAATGACCTCTTTTGCAGTTAACCAACTCACTATGAGAGTTTTCTTGCCGCCTTCGGCGGCTCTCTGAGAGAGAAGGTTTGGCT
>JBOGTO010000179.1:0-5325 GCA_050695155.1 Ktedonobacteraceae bacterium | reverse complement strand
TGCATGAGGTACGGGTTGGGCTTGCCCCCACCCTTAATAATCCCTTACAATAAAGACAGCTACAATGGAGATAGAAATGTAGCGTTGAGGAGTGTTTATGCAGATACGTAAAGCGGTATTGCCAGTGGCGGGACTTGGGACGCGCGTGCTGCCGGCCAGCAAAGTAGTCCCAAAAGAGTTGCTGCCCATTGTCGATAAGCCGACATTACAATATATTGTGGAAGAAGCTGTGGCGGCTGGCGTCGAAGAAATTATCTTCGTCACCAGTCGCAGTAAGCACAGTATAGAAGATCACTTTGACTCGTTCCCTGAGCTAGAGTCTATGCTGGAACGCAAGAATAAGCGCAAAGAACTGGCGGATTTGCGCGCGCTACAAACGATGGCTACCTATACAGCGGTGCGCCAGCCGGAACCGCTCGGCCTGGGCCACGCGGTTTTGTGCGCGAAAGAGTTGGTGGGAGACGAGCCATTCATCGTTATGCTGGGCGATATTATCATTCCGCCTGATACGCCCTGCCTGCCGCAGTTGATCGAGGTGCATGAGCGATATGGCGGCACAGTGCTTTCGTTAGTGCCACTGCCGGATGAAGTTATCCCCTCCTATGGTATCGCCGCCGTTGAAAAGCTGGACGAAGGAGCGCTGAAAATCACGCATGTGGTAGAGAAACCCGCACTGGAAGAAGCTCCATCGAATCTCGGTGCCTATGGTCGATACGTCTTCACGCCCGACATCTTCGCGTTGCTGGAGAAAACACCTCCCGGCGTGGGCGGGGAAATCCAGGTGACAGATGCCATCGAGATGGAGGCCAGGGCGGGCAAGTGCTATGGCGTGCTTTACAACGGCGAGCGCTACGACACCGGTACGCCCCTGGGATTGCTCACCACGTCAATCGCTTTTGCCCTCAAGCGTCCTGACCTCGCCCCCGACCTGCGCGAATACATGCGCCAGGCGCTGGAAAAGTAGGGACGCGCCTATATCTACGACAGCGGGATCACCACTGTACCCACGTTGCTGCACGACTCGATATGCAGTCCATCGGATTGCATATTCATGCTGGCGCAGGAATAGGTGATGGCGCTGGAGGGCGGATTGGGCGCGATAAAATGCTGCCAGCCATCGCTGATAGTGCAGGAACCGTTGACATTCTCGATGGCAAAGTGATGGGTAGCTCCCGCGTCTACGCCAAGTGTTGAAAATGTCAGGGTAGCGGGCTGGCATTTTTGATAGGCCGAGTAGAAGCAGTTCTCGGCCTTCTGCGCGGCTGCTTTATCTGCCGGCGCGATGCTGTTGGCGCGGCTCTGAATTTTGCCGCAATCAACGGTTTGTGCTGGCCGCGTGGCTGTAGGCGTTGGCTGACCACCCGAACCGGTTGTAGTATTCGAGCCGCAGGCAGCCAGGAAAAATCCCAGCAACAGGAAAGCGACGACGATACAAGCCATCCTGCGAAATGTGTTTTGCGAAAAATGTTGAGTTCGAGACATCAGATACTCCTCATAGTGATGCTATTACTGGTTGATCCACCTGTGATAGTGACGCCATCGACGCAAAAAAGGTTCCCAGGAATGCTGCCCCTTGTCCCTACAGATGAGATGCGTTATAGTAGATATGCCCGAATAACCACTATTCTGGGCTTGAAGAAGAATAAGCTGGAAAGATACGAACGTTCAAAGCGTTCTGAGGAATTGTATGACGGGTTTCATCGCTAATCTGCACTTTTATAACGCGCTCTTGATCTTGATAGCCGGTACGGTGACGGGCGTCTGGGGGCTGATCCTATTTTTCATGAAAAAGCAGACCATTATCCGGCCCTGGCGCATCGCGCTTATTTTCACGGCCATTGTCGGTCTGTTACAGGCGCTATTCGGCATTGTCTTGTTGCTGATGGGGCAGAAGCCGGGTACGGGTACGGGACTCTATTACCTGCATTTTGTCTACGGAGCTATCGTAGCCCTGGCTATTCCGGTAGCCGTGACCTATGCCACCGGCGGCAAAAAGCCCCGCCGCGACATGCTCCTCTTCAGCATTATTTCGCTGGTGCTGGTCGCAGCAGCTTTGCGCGCGCTCGTGACCGGGCCACACTAAAAAGCGGAGAATAACTATGAAAGCTTCTTTTGTCCATATCGCGGATACCCATCTTGGCTATGAACAATATGGTGTGCGCGAGCGTTTCAATGATTTCAGCCGCGCATTCTGGGACATCATCGATGATGCGCTGTACCGCGAGGCGGATTTCCTGGTGATTGCCGGGGACCTTTTTCATAAACGCGCCATCGATGCGTTGACGCTTATCCATGCCATCGAGGGATTAAAGAAGCTGAAAGAGAAGGGCATTCCGGTCATTGCCATCGAGGGCAACCATGATCGTAGCTATTACCGCGAGGGCATTTCCTGGCTACAGTTTTTATGCCACGAACAATATTTGAAGCTGCTGATCCCCCGGATGCGCGATGGCGCACCGGTTATTGCGCCCTGGGAGCAGTCCACTATGGCTGGTTCGTATGTGGATATTCTCGATGGCAAGGTGCGTGTCTATGGCCTGCCCTGGCAAGGAGCTTCTACCGTTCGTACTATCGAAGGTATGGCGCAGGCGATGGAAGCGGCTCACGCGGATGAAGAGGCCGCCGGCATCGAATATCGTCTCTTGATGATGCATACCGGAGTCGATAGCGTGGTGCCGCGCGTGCAGGGCTTGCCAACGATGGCGCAGTTCCAGCCTTTGCGCCGTCACGTTGATTACCTGGCACTCGGTCATGTCCATAAACCTTACGAGTTCGATGACTGGATGTATAATCCAGGCTCAACTGAGACGTGCGGCGCGGAAGAGGCAGCCTGGGAGGATCGCGGCTACTATTTTGTTGAGGTTGATAGCAGCAATGTCGAGCAAAATGGCAACGCGGATGCGCGTCCAGTAATGCACCATGCCAGCCACCTGGTCAGCAAACGCCGTCCTTTCGCGCGCCTCGAAGTGCGCGTAGAGGGTCTGGGCGAACCCAACGAAGTCTATAATCGACTCGAAACCTCCTGTCGCCGCGAACAGCATCGCTACGAAGCTGATGCGCTGCGTCCACTTGTGCAGGTGCAGCTTACCGGCACGCTGGCCTTCGACGCTGGCTCGCTAGACATCCCCTACATGGAGAAACTGGTATACGATCTCCTGGAGCCGCTTTACGCGCGTATCGAGAACAACACTAACGACCGCGATTACATCCCCGAAGGCGGCGAACTCGACGGGCGCGACCGCTCCACATGGCACGAACTGGAGCGCCGCATCTTTGAAGACCTTGTCAGCCGCGACTCCCGCTACCTCGCGCACCGCGAACAATGGAGCCAGGCGCTGGCCGACCTGAAACGTCTGGCGCTCGAAAAGGAAGATCCGGCAGAAATCGCGCAGTTTTTGCGCAATAAACGCGCAGAACTGCTGGAAACGTAAAATTTATCTCATCCATATCACTGCCTCATCCTGTCATTCTGAGCGCAGCGAAGAATGACAGCCGAAGTGGTTCACGGGACGCAATAAATCGCGTCCCTTTTTTGTTGTCGTTGACAGAGAATTTTTACTGGTAACTATTGTAGAGTTAGTTGCATTGCTCTTATGAGGAGTTTTAAGATCATGGAAACCGCATCCGCGCCTTCTATGCAGATTCCGCGTGTGGATACGCACCTGGCGAAGTTTTCCCAGGCATGTACGGTGGCGCTTGCCGGATTGGCCTTTGTTTTTAATCAACCCGTTATTGTGCTGATCGCAGCGATTGTGATGACGCTGGCCGCGCTGTTTCCAACCACAGCTAATCCATATCGTTTGCTGTATCGCGGCGTCGTTTTGCCGTTGGGCTTATGGAAGCCGCGCGTGGTGGAAGACGACCCTGCTCCGCATCGTTTCGCGCAGGGCGTTGGGGCCGTGTTCCTCATTGCCGCAACGCTCGTGTTATTCCTGACGAAAGCTTATGCCGTCGGGTGGACGCTTGACCTGATCGTCTTCGTGCTGGCTGCCATCAATCTAACGGTGGGTTTCTGCGCGGGCTGTTTCATGTACTATCACCTGGGGCGACTGGGCCTCATGCCGCGTGTGCGCTACGAGGGCGGCTTTCACTGGCGAGGGGTCTAAATTGGTATGTCTGACATCATTGTGAGGATAGGCGTACTGGCCTTTGTCAGCCTGTTGGCGTGCGCTATTGTGTGGTATGGGCGACGCTTCGTTGAGAAACGCCGGCAAGTCGCTTTTGCCGCGTTGCCCCTTGAATCGCTACCTGGTATGAGCGGTACTGATACTTACGTTGCTCAGACACCCGTGCGTATTCTAGCCTTCAGCAGCGTGGATTGTCACCAGTGTCACACGTTGCAGACTCCGGCTTTGCAGCGTGTAACCGAGGCGCGTAAATATCAGGTGAGTGTAGAAGAGATTGACGCGCCGGGTTCTCCTGAATTAACGCAGCGTTACCAGGTGCTGACGGTGCCGACGACGGTAGTACTTGACGCTGCTGGACACGTTCATGCGGTGAACTACGGGTTTGCCAATACCCAACGCCTGCTCGAACAGGTTGATGGGATATTGTCGGCGGTCGCTTCCTGAACTTGAAATGGTTGTTTTGTGTTCGCATAGCGTGATAAGCACAAGATTTATCACGAATCTTGAACAAGGAGCTATTCATGTCAGTTGTTGATGAATTTCGCAAGGCCAACGATGCCTATGCGTCAAGCTTTCAAAAAGGGCATTTGCCTATGCCCCCGGCCCGTCATGTAGCTGTCCTCACCTGTATGGATGCCCGCCTGCATCCCGCCCGCTTCCTCGGCCTTGAGGAAGGTGACGCCCATGTTATTCGCAACGCCGGTGGCCGGGCCAGTGATGATGCTATTCGCTCGCTGGTTATTTCCGAACAATTGCTTGGCACCAATACTGTGCTGGTGATTCACCATACCGATTGTGGCATGTTGACCTTCAGCAATGACGATTTGCGCGCCAAAGTCAAGCAAGACCTTCACGCCAACGCCGATCACATCGACTTCCTGCCGTTCAAAGACCTGGAACAGTCGGTACGCGATGATGTCGCCACCCTCAAAGCTTCGCCCCTGATTCCCGATAACATAGAGATAAGCGGCTTCATCTACGATGTAAAGAGCGGGAAACTGATACCTGTCAAATGATGTAAAGGGGCAAAGGCGGCGCATTTTTGATAAGAGAAAATATGCGCATGAAGAGTCCGAGGGCGACCGCAAGGGTCCCCACCCCGCACAACCCCGCCCCCGCCCTTACAATGAACGCGCCTGGAAAGCTGGTTTCGTCTTCATTGTAAGGGCGGGAGTGGAGTGGATGAGGGGTGGGGACC